>CACJVE010000003.1 GCA_902596775.1 uncultured SAR92 cluster bacterium | reverse complement strand
TCAATTCAAGGCATCCATCGAGTAGATAAAGATGCTTTTAGTTTTCAAGGTCATCCTGAGGCTAGTCCAGGACCTCATGATGCAGCTCCATTATTCGATCATTTCATTGATCTTATGAAGTCACGGTTAACGGAGTCTTGAATGCCTAAAAGAACTGACATTAAAAGTGTTTTGATTTTGGGTGCGGGTCCAATTGTGATCGGACAAGCATGTGAATTTGATTATTCAGGGGCTCAAGCCTGTAAAGCTTTGAGAGAGGAAGGCTATAAAGTGATTCTGGTTAACTCTAACCCAGCGACGATCATGACGGATCCGTCGATGGCAGATGTTACTTATATCGAGCCTGTAGAATGGAGAACGGTAGAGAAAATCATAGAAAAAGAAAGGCCTGATGTTTTACTTCCAACAATGGGTGGACAGACTGCACTGAATTGCGCGCTCGATCTCAATAAACATGGAGTTTTATCGAAATATTCTGTCGAAATGATCGGAGCGGATGCAGATGCTATCGATAAGGCCGAAGATAGAGAAAGATTTGATAAGGCGATGAAAAACATTGGACTTTCAACGCCAAATTCTGGGATTGCTCACAATATGGAGCAAGCAAATAATGTAGCTGCTAAATTTGGTTTTCCATGCGTTATTAGACCGTCATTTACGATGGGTGGTTCGGGAGGAGGCATCGCTTATAACAAGGAAGAATTTGAAACAATATGCAATCGAGGCTTTGATTTATCGCCCACCAATGAATTACTAATTGATGAATCACTTATTGGTTGGAAAGAATTTGAAATGGAGGTGATCCGAGATAAAAAAGACAATTGCATTATCGTATGTTCTATTGAAAATCTTGATCCTATGGGCATACATACTGGTGACTCGATAACCGTTGCACCCGCGCAAACACTAACAGATAAAGAATACCAAGTAATGCGTAACGCTTCTTTAAAGGTTTTAAGGGAAATTGGTGTTGAAACTGGCGGCTCAAATGTTCAATTTGCTGTTAACCCAGATTCTGGAAGACTAGTAGTGATTGAGATGAATCCGAGAGTCTCAAGATCCTCAGCACTTGCCTCAAAGGCGACAGGATTTCCAATAGCAAGAGTAGCTGCGAAGCTAGCTGCTGGATTTACTCTTGATGAATTAAAAAATGAAATTACAGGGGGTGCAACCCCAGCTTCTTTCGAACCAAGCATAGACTACATTGTCACTAAAATACCAAGATTTGCTTTTGAAAAGTTTACAGAAGCGGACCAAGTTCTTACGACTCAAATGAAGTCAGTCGGAGAGGTAATGGCGATAGGGAGGACTTTTCAAGAATCAATGCAAAAAGCACTTCGTGGCCTCGAAATCGGGACCTCAGGTTTTGATCCTGTGTTAATAGATAGTGATTCTGATATTTTAAAAGAAGTGAAAATTAACTTGGTAGAGCCTGGTCCAAATAGAATTTGGTATGTTGCGGAAGCGTTTCGATTGAATATGACGCTTGATCAAATTTATGAGATAACGAAAATCGATCGATGGTTTTTGAGCCAAATCGAAGATCTTATCGCTGAAGAAGATACGCTGAGAAAATTGAAATTAGAGGATATAGAACACGAATCTATTTTGCGGCTCAAGAGAAAAGGTTTTTCAGATCTTCGAATGGCCGCTCTTCTTAATTGTGCTGAAGCAGATGTGAGAGAGAAACGTTATGAGTTCAACGTTCGCCCTGTTTACAAGAGGGTGGATACCTGTGCTGCTGAGTTCTCCACGGAAACTGCGTACATGTATTCTACTTATGAAGAAGAGTGCGAAGCAAGGCCAAGTAATCGCAACAAAATATTGGTCCTTGGGGGTGGCCCTAATCGGATTGGCCAAGGGATAGAGTTTGATTATTGTTGTGTGCATGCATCGTTGGCCATGAGAGAAGATGGGTATGAAACTATTATGATCAACTGTAATCCTGAAACTGTTTCTACTGATTATGACACCTCTGACCGCCTCTTTTTTGAGCCAGTTACTCTCGAAGATGTTCTTGAAATAGTATCGGTGGAAAAACCAAAAGGCGTGATTGTGCAATTTGGTGGGCAGACACCATTAAAACTTGCAAAAGAACTAGAGGCATATGGTGTTCCTATTATAGGGACAACGCCCGATGCGATTGATCGAGCAGAGGATCGAGAACGCTTTCAGAAGATGATAGAAAAACTGGATCTTCTTCAGCCCATGAACGCAACCGCGCGAACAGTAGAAGAGGCAGTTGAATTATCTCATGGTATTGGTTATCCAATGGTTGTTAGACCCTCTTATGTACTTGGAGGTCGGGCAATGGAAATAGTTTATTCCGAAAGTGAGTTGCGCCATTACATGAAAAATGCTGTACAAGTATCTGATGAGTCTCCGGTCTTATTAGACTTCTTTTTACCCAATGCCATCGAGGTTGATGTAGATGCTATATGTGACGGTAAAGAAGTTACGATAGGTGGGATCATGCAACATATTGAACAGGCGGGCATCCATTCTGGTGATTCGGCGTGCTCACTGCCACCCTATAGTCTGAGTCAATCTGTTCAAAAAGAGATGAAGAACATTTGTAAAAAGATGGCTTTAGAACTTGGCGTAAGAGGATTAATGAATGTTCAGCTGGCACTCCAAGATGACAAAATCTACGTAATTGAGGTAAATCCTAGAGCTTCGAGAACAGTTCCTTTCGTTTCAAAATGCATCGGTTTGTCTCTTGCGAAAGCAGCAGCTAGATGCATGGTAGGGCAGAGTTTATCTGATCAAAAATTTGTTTCAGAAATAACGCCGCGACATTATAGTGTCAAGGAAGCTGTATTCCCATTTAACAAGTTTCCTGGGATTGATCCTATTCTGGGTCCCGAGATGAAATCCACTGGCGAAGTCATGGGTGTGGGTGAAACGTTTGGAGAAGCCTATGGAAAGGCAGAGCTTGGCGCCAACGATGAAATACCCGATGGTGGTCGCGCTTTCATTAGTGTTCGAGATCGTGATAAAAATGAAGTCGGATATTTGGCAAAAAATTTATTGAGTTTGGGGTTTGAATTAGTTGCAACCAAGGGCACAGCAGAGATAATAAGGAAAGAGGGTCACTCGGTTCAGGTTGTTAACAAGGTAGCAGAGGGAAGACCACATATAGTTGATATGATTAAGAGTGATAGTATTGATATGATTATCAACTCCACCGAGGGTAGAGAGGCGATAAGAGATTCGGGTACTATAAGATCTAGCGCAGAACAGCGCGGAATATACTGTACTACGACAATAGCAGGTGGAAATGCAGCATGTGAAGCTTTGAGGTTTAAAGGAGATATTAAAGTTCGAAGTTTACAGAAACTGCATTCGGAGATAACTTGATGCAAAAAACTGTTATGACTCCTTTTGGAGAGGCGGCTTTAAGAGATGAGCTTGAGCATTTAACTCGAGTCGTTCGACCTCAGATTGTTGATGCGATCGCGACTGCGCGAGAGCACGGAGATTTGAAAGAAAATGCTGAATATCATGCGGCGAGAGAGCAACAAAGCTTCACCGAGGGTCGAATTCAAGATATTGAATCCAAGCTTGCTGATTCAGAAGTTGTCGATATCTCAAAAATACCCTCAGGAGACAAAGTCATATTTGGTTCTTTGGTAAACATTATCAATTTAGAGACTGATGAAGCTTTTGAATATAGAATTGTTGGTGATGATGAGGCTGATGTTAATCAAGGTAAAATTTCCTATAAATCTCCGATTGCTAGAGCCTTGATAGGTAAGGAAGTTGGCGATATCGCAGTTGTTCAAGCCCCAAGTGGCGAAATTGAATACGAGATTGACGCTGTTACCTATAATTAATTTTAGTTTTTGCTTTTAATAAAAGCTTAGGATTGCTCAGAATAGCTTTTAATCATACCACTCAAGGTATTGGTCAAGTGATCTGCTTCTTCTTCGGAGTAAATTAGGGGTGGCAGTAATCGTATTATATTTTCGGCTGTCACATTTATTATGATCTTGTTTTTTATACCAATAGAAAATAAGTCCTTACATGGTCTGTCGAGTTCAATCCCAATCATGCATCCCATTCCTCTGATTGATTTAACAGCGGTGACATTTGCAAGTGTCGAGCTCAAGCTATAGACTAACCGCTGACCTATATTTTTGGCATTTATCAAAATGTCCTCACTGTAAATCGAATCAATTGTCGCTATGGCAGCAGCACATGCAAGAGGATTTCCACCAAATGTTGATCCATGAGATCCGGGCTGCAAAATGTCGCTAGCAAGCCCTGAAGCAAGGCACGCACCGATTGGAAAGCCATTACCTAGGCCCTTGGAAGTCGTAACAACATCTGGTTGAATCTTATTATGTTGATAGCAAAAGTATTCTCCTGTTCTTCCATTCCCGGTTTGTACTTCATCAAGCATTAAAAGCCAGTTGTTCTCTCTACAAATCTTTTCGAGTTCATTGAGGTAGTTATCATTTGGAATGTTTATTCCTCCTTCCCCCTGAATAGGCTCTATAAACACAGCACAAATATTTTTGTTTTCTTTTGCTATGTTTTTTACAGCATGAATGTCATTAAAGTTAACCCTTTCAAAACCAGTTAAAAGTGGTTCAAAGCCTACTTGAACCTTTTTTGCGCCAGACGCACTTATTGCTGCTAAAGTCCTTCCATGAAAAGCATTGCTTGTCACCAGAATTGTAGGAATTTCTATTCCTTTATTTTTTCCATACATTCTTGCGATTTTGATTGCGGTCTCATTTGCTTCAGCCCCTGAATTGCAAAAAAAGGCATTGGACATTCCTGAAATATCGCAAATTTTTTTAGATAGTATTTGCTGGTTTGAGGTTGCAAAAAAATTAGAACAGTGAACAAGTTGTTCAGACTGCAGAGCTATGGCCTCAGATATTGCTGGATGAGAGTGGCCTAGCCCACAAACTGCAATACCTGAAAGAGCATCAAGGTATTTATCACCAGTCTGATCATATAGCCAAGCACCCGATCCATGGGAAATGAGCAGCTCGGGTGCACCATAGGTATTCATTAAATTTTTCATAAAGTGTTAATAAAAGTCTATAATTGAGAACATGATGCAAAAGAAGTGAAGAAACGAGTTCGCTCTTTGGATACAATATACAATCTATTATTTTTATAGCAAAGCAATTATATTTGTAAATGGCAAAGATTTTAAAAAGAGTCGCTCAACTTTTAAAAATCTACAACAAAAATTCAGCAAATTTTGGAAATCAGCATGGATACGTTAAGTCTTATAAAGCAGCAAGTTGAGGAGAACGCGGTTATTCTCTATATGAAAGGCACTCCTAATCAGCCTCAGTGTGGTTTTTCTTCTAGAACAGTTCAGTCTTTAATGGAGTGTGGGCAAAAATTTGCTTACGTGAATATTCTAGATAGTCAGGATATAAGACAAGAGTTGCCAAAATTTGGTCATTGGCCGACATTTCCTCAGTTGTGGGTGAACGCTGAGCTTATTGGTGGATGTGACATCGTTACCGAAATGCATAGTAACGGAGAGTTAAAGCCACTGATAGACGAAGCCATATCGAATAGCCCTACAACGTAGCTGGTAAAATAATTCTCATCGATGGAGTAATACTGATGAAAAAAAAGTTTATTTTCAATTTGACAATATTATTAACTATTACTGTTCTGAGCGGTTGTGGACGCGGTGATAATACTCCAATTGATACTGATGGTGACGGTATTGAGGACTCGCTCGATATATTTCCAAATGATCCAACAGAAACTTCTGATACTGATGAAGACGGTGTCGGCGACAATAGAGATAATTGTGTAGATGTTATAAATACAGATCAATCCGATATAGATATAGATGGTATCGGAGATGAGTGTGATGATGATAAGGACGGCGATGAAATTGCTAATGACACCGATAACTGTCCACTAAACGATAATGCTGACCAAACTGATTCTGACGCTAATGGTCCGGGTGATGCGTGTGATCCAATGCCAACGGTTTATGCGTTTGATAATTCAGCTTTTCCTGAGTCCGACTCTTCAGTTAGCTATTTGGGACAAACAGCAAGCCAATTATTAATTTCTGACATGTCATATTTTATGCAAAACCTCCTTGTGGAGGACACTACTGTGTCTGTAGAAGACAAAGTTTCTGCAATGAAGTTCTTTGTTTATGGGACTGACATAGATACTGCAAATACCCTGATTGGAGAGTACATAGCCGATGCTGATAATGTAGAGCTGAAAGATGCGGCAGTATATGGAGATATATCAGTAAGCAATAATCTTCATGAGAAAATAGCTGGCGGTGATGGTAATGGTAATGGTCACATCTCCGGGCTGATTGATGGTGAGTTTTTTGGTTGGGAGGAGGAGGTTGTTGCTCTTCCGATAGATTTGGTGAATCATTGGATTCAAATACAGGCAGAGATTGCGTCAGATGGTGTAGCGACAATTGTGGTGGATTCAAGTGGAACCTCGTCAACGGCGCACGTTAACATTGATGAAGAAGGAAGAAATTACCGTCAGTTATTAAACACTTTCTTGACGGGTGCGGTGAATTTTTCTCAAGGCACTAATAATCATTTTATTAAAAATTTCTCTGGTAGTGATGATGACGGAGTAAATTATATTGCTGCTCAAGATGGAACTAATGCATTCACCTTGGCTGAGCATCATTTTGACCAAGGTTTCGGATTTTACGGAGCTGCTCGTGATGGACTTGATTACACTGATCTTGAAGCTTCCGCGGTAAGTGGTCGTGATGAGTACAAGAATGGTTATCATGATACAAATGCTGATCTGATGATTGATTTACGGAGTGAGTATTTTTTTGGGCACTCTCAGATTTGCGCTGATAGAGATGCGGGCTCTGCTTCGGGCGCTGTTCCAACTGACTTTTCAAATGAGGTAATGTTGCCAACTCTGGCGGCTCGTAAAATCTTGAGCAATGCTGCTAATAAAACTAATCCTGAACTTACGGAAATTGAAACCAGCAAATTAAGAGAGCACATAAATAATGTATCCACTGGTTGGGAAAAATGCATTGCTGCTTCAGCGATTCATAATATTAATAATTTACTGATATCTATAAGTAACTATGATAACGGCGCACCTGTTAATATTGAAAATTTTCAAGACGTTGCAAAATATTGGTCCGATCTGAAAGGTTATGTCCTGAGTCTTCAATTTAGTCCAGCTTCACCTTTTAGAGATAATGCTGTCGTTGAGGTCGACATCAATGACCTTAAGAAAGCTCTCACGCTCATTGGAGATGCTCCAGTCCTTGCGAACGGTAGCCAGAACGGTATTCCTGCTTCAGGTTCAGCTTCAGATGCAATTTATTCATACACAGGGAAGCTTATAGAGGTGCGATCGATTCTGCAGGATGCATATAGTTTTTCTGATGTAAATACATTAAATTGGTAAAGCATCTGATTGTGAGTTTTATGCTCAAAAACCTCAGCGAAATATTCTGAAGTATCCAAAGCTCTCAGGCTAAATACAATAGTTACGAGCCCAGTAAAAAGATACCAATTTGGTTATGAAATGGATTATTCATCTTATTGGAAGATATCAAATTAGTGTGTGGCGCATCTATAACCTATTAATGTAACTGCAAATGATAAAGATTCTCATCATTATTGACAATGATAATAATAGTAATTATCATTTGCGCTTTCATTATCATTTGCGCTTTCATTACCATTATCCCCAGGAGAGTTTGCTCCATGAAACAGTCACTAGTTTTAAGGTTAACTATTTTATTTAGTTTTTTCGCTTCACTTACTGTTTCAGCACAAAATTTTGAAATGGAGGAAATTGTGGTAAAGGGTAAAGTGCTTCAATCAGATCAAGTCAACGCACTGAAAATACCGACACCCATTATAAATGTCCCACAATCACTTTCGATCGTGACTGACGAAGAAATACTTAAAAAAGGTATGAGATCAATTGGAGACATAATTCGGTACACACCCGGTGTAAATACCTCCCAAGGGGAAGGGCACAGAGATGCAGTCGTGTTCAGAGGCGTGCGATCCACAGCTGATTTTTTTCAAGACGGTGCGAGAGATGATGTTCAATATTATCGTTCACTTTATAACATTGAACAGGTCGAAATTTTGAGGGGTCCTAACGCACTTCTTTTTGGAAGAGGTGGTACCGGTGGTGCGTTAAATAGAGTTACGAAAAAACCGAGACTTGGAGTAGATTCAAGGAAAGCAAGTATTGGAGTAGACACTTTCGGAGCTTTTGACATTGAAGCCGATCTAAACATGGCTATGGGTGATGACATGGCATTTCGTCTGAACCTACACAGTGATTCGCTTAAAAATCACAGAGATTTTTATGATGGAGATAGACTTGGATTTAATCCAACCTTACGGAAAAAGTTAAGTTCAGCGACAACTTTAGATCTTTCTTATGAGCACATTGATCATGAGAGGTTTATTGATAGAGGGATACCAACCGCCAACAATAAACCAGTAGAAGAATTTGCAGAAATAGTTTTTGGAGATGAAGATAATAATATTCATACTGTGGAGGCCTCTGTTTTTAGGGCAATGGTCAGTCACGTTTTCTCCGATACTCGAAAAGGTAACCTCTCAATTACTTCTAATAGTTTTGAAAAGATTTATCAAAATACTTATGCAGCTTCACATACTGCTGAAAGTGGCATAGTAACGATGGATGGTTATCATGACCCAACAGAGAGAGATAACTTTATCATTACCGGGAACCTCATCAATGAGCTTACTATCGGTAATACTACCCATACAATTCTGGCTGGTTTTGAAAGTATAGATACAGATAATGAGAATTTTAGGTTTAATACTTATTGGACGTCTAAAGATTGCTCAGTAAGTGGGTATGACCAAGAGTCTTTTAATATTAACAACCCTATGAACTTTAGCGTTACCGCAGATGGGACGACAACATCAGTAGAGTATACAAATCCATGTTCATTAAAATCGAGTACAGAAACTGATCTGAGCGTCACCTCATTTTATTTCCAAGATCAAATGGATGTTAGTGATAATCTGATCGTTGTTTTAGGTGGTAGACATGACACTTTTGACGTTACGGTAAGTGACATTAAGAACGGTACTTCAGCCGCAAGAAAAGATACAAGGTTTTCACCTCGAATGGGTGTTATCTATAAACCACGGGATAGCATGTCTATTTATTACAGTTACAGCGAAGGTTTTTCACCGAGATCGGGTGAACAATACAAGAGCTTATCAGGAGGATCTCCAGGTTCTGGTGAAACTTTAAGGCCTGATTATTTTGAAAATATGGAATTGGGAGTAAAAGTCGATTTGAGCTCGGATCTCAGTTTGACCGCAGCCTATTTTGATAGCAAGGCTGATAAAGCGGGATACGATGGATCAAGTGCTGAGTATATAGTTGAGAGAGGTATTGTCGTCGATGGCATTGAGCTCGAGCTAAAAGGAAAAATTAATGACAAACTTGACCTAACTTTTGGCTACACGAACATGGATGGCAAGAACGGCTCAAAAGATGCCAGAGAAATTCCTGAAACAATGTACTCACTTTGGGCAAATTATGAAGTCAATTCCAATCTTGGTTTAGCTTTTGGTGTAATGCACCAAGGTGAATCTTTAATTAAGGATGGTGGTTCGCAAATGCTGCCTGATTACACGAGATTTGATGCAGCAGCTTATTACTTGGATTCTAATGACTTTAGAATCCAAGTAAATATGGAAAATTTAACAGATGAGCTCTATTTCCCCCACTCTCACAGCACTCACCAAGCTTCAGTTGGACGAGAGAGAAATATAAGATTTTCATTAGTAAGAAATTTTTAATTAAATAAGTTCTAAGTCAAAAAAAAGAGTTAATTAGATAGAGTGCTCGACCTATTGGGTTGAGCGCCTACTCTTCCATGGTCTTCTAATTTCTTCTCTAAATACTGGGAAAGCGTTTTTATATCGATCTAAGAAATATCTATCTAGTGTGACCTCAACCATTGGAAATGCGATTTCATGCCACGGAATTTCTTCTTCATTAAATAGTTGGACTTCTAAGGATTCTTCAGTAGGGCCAAAATTCTTGCTTTTAATCTCACCTCTGAAGAACACATACACCTGACTGATTTGAGGGATATCAAAAATAGCATATAAAGTTGGTTCAATTATTTCCGCATTGGTTTCTTCTTTACATTCACGAAGCGCTCCCTCTAAAGTTGATTCACCTAATTCATGGAAACCTGCAGGTAGCGTCCAGAAACCCCGTCTTGGTTGTATCGCTCTTTTGCACAGCAAAACTTGCTCCTTGTATGTTGGCAAAACGCCCACTACTGTTTTTGGGTTCTGATAATGTATTACATTGCAATTTGAACATATATACCTTGGGCGGTTGTCTCCTTCAGGAATTGATTTTATGACGGCAGATCCGCATTCGGTACAAAAGTTCATGTGAGGCTCATTATGTTATTTCTTCAGAGTATAATGCACATATGAAAATGCATATAGTAAATAGATTGAGTCGATACCCTGTTATAGAAAGTATCCCCAAAAGCGCTAGGACGTCAAAATCAGCTGCGGTACTAATAATATTAAAGGATCTTGAGAAAGAGCCAAGTTTGATTCTAACCAAAAGAGCCGCGAATTTAAGACATCATGCTGGACAGGTCGCCTTTCCAGGAGGCATGTGGGAGAGTGGTGATAAGTCACTTACAGAAACAGCTTTGAGAGAAGCTTCAGAGGAAATTGGACTATCGAGAGAATCTGTGGAGATAATTGCAATGCTTCCTCCAGCGTCTCCCTGGAGAAGAGATATTGATGTGACTCCATTTGTTTCAACAGCGGTTGGTGATTTAGATTTGACGGCAAATCCAGATGAAATTGAATCTATATTTGATGTGCCGCTAAAAGCTTTTTTAGATATGGATAATTATGATTTTATTGAATTCGGCTCAGATAGCGGACAGAGTGGCGCAAATATTAAATTACCCGTGTTGGTATACAATAAAAATAAAATTTGGGGATTTACTTTAAAAGTAATCACCGACTTGATTGAACAGGTAATGGATGTATCAATGGCAAAAATTTGGAGTAAAATTCATTAAAATCGATGTTTAGGTATTGAGATGTTATATAAATTTGGGAAAGATTTACCAAATGTGCATGAAAGTGTTTTTGTTGCCAAAAGTGCTGATGTGATCGGTAAAGTTGAACTAAAAGAAGAATCTAGTGTTTGGTTTAATGCAGTTATAAGAGCAGATCTGGATAAAATTGAGATCGGTCAAAGAACAAATGTGCAAGACGGTGCCGTGCTCCATGTTGATCCGGGGCAACCAATGCATATTGGTGATGACGTTACTATAGGTCATCAAGCTATGGTCCATTGTAAAAGTGTCGGTGATAGGTCTCTTATTGGAATTCATGCTGTTGTTCTTGAAGGAGCTGTTGTTGGCAAAGATTGTTTAATTGCAGCCAACGCTCTAGTGAAATCTAATGCAGTAATACCAGATGGTTCTATGGTTGTCGGTTCGCCAGGTAAAATAATCAAGCAAGTAGATGAAAGAATGAAGTCAATGATTCATGCAGGGGCATTAATGTATGTTCAGAAGGCAAAAGATATGATGTCTACTTTAAAGGCTCAATAACAATAGCGTACCATTTTCATTCTGTATTTTAGGGCTTTTTTGATGGATTAGGTAGTTTAGACACTGACACTTTTTTCACCATGGCTCCCTCTATATTTGCCGTCTCAAAGCAGTAATTATCGATCAGAAAGCTGATATTTCCATCCGGTATATTCTCAAGTTGTTCGAGAACTAAGCCGTTTAGTGTCTTAGGGCCATCAGTCGGCAACGACCAACCAGTGGCTTTATTTATTTCTCTTATCGTGGCCCCGCCATCAATCTCAAATTTATCTTTTGAAATTTTATGAATCTCATCAATCTGATCAGCTATGTCAGTTGTAAAGTCACCGACGATTTCCTCAAGTATATCCTCTAGAGTTACCAATCCTTGAACTTCACCATATTCATCAACCACAATTCCAAATCGCGCTTTTTTATCACGGAAATTCAAAAGTTGATTCATTAAGGTTGTACTCTCTGGGATGAAATAGGCTTTTTCTGATAGTTGACGCACCAGTTTATGTGAGACCTTTTGTGATTTTAATAAGTGATGTGCTTTCCTCGTATTAAAAACGCCAATGATATTGTTTATATCGCCTTTGTATAAAGGTTGTCTTGTATATTCAGAATCCAAAATAGCCGATTTGATGGTCTCTATTGGCTCCTCCAAGTCAATTCCTTGCATCTCATTTCTAGGAATCATGATGTCTTCAATAGTGATGTTCTCAAGATCCAGTATTCCTTTCAGCATGCCCTGATTACTGCTGGATAACTTGTGACTGGACAGATCAACCAGAGATTTGAGTTCCTCAGAATCTAGACCATCATCTCTATCTTTGGTTGGATCAAAGCCTAATAGTGAGATTACAAAGTTGGTAAATTTGTTTATCAAAACAACTAATGGAACCATAACTTGCATTAATGGTCGCAGGATATGACTTGTCCTAAAAGCAAACCACTCTGGATTTTGAGCCGCGATTGTCTTCGGGGTTACCTCAGAGAAAACTAAAACTAAAACCGTCAGCGATGCGGTTGCAACCCATGGCGCTGCGGCTTCACCAACATAAATGATGGCTAGCATATTAGCTATTATCGCTGCCAAAATGTTGACAGCATTGTTACCAATCAGTATCAATCCAATCAACCTATCTGGTTTTTCCAAGAGTTTAGCTGCCCGACGAGCGCCAGAACTTTTTTTCTTCTGGTGCCGCAGTCTGTATCTATTAAGCGCCATCATGCCTGTCTCTGAGCCAGAGAAAAAAGCGGAAAGGATAAGCAGTATTACTAGTAAAACCCACAGGATAGTGGGATCTGACATGTCCAAAAATTTGTCCAATTAATTACGTCATGTATATGTTGAAGTACTCGATTAAAATAAGCAACTTAGAATTGTAAATTTCGAATTAAATCAATAAGAATTCTATGACTATTTTACTTCCAACATAGGCCATTAAGATTGAAATAAATCCTGCCCATGTCCATGCAATCGCTACGTTTCCTCTCCATCCTCGCTGATATCTTCCCCAGAGAAGAATTACGTAAGTGATCCAAGCGAGAGAGCTCAAGATGACTTTATGCAATAGCTTTTGCTCGAATAAATTATCATAGAATAAGAATCCTGAACCAAGAGATAAAGTGAGCAAAACAACACCAATCCATATGAGTTCAAAGAGAAAATTTTCCATAGTCTGTAGTGGTGGAAACGAGTTGATCAGAAAGTTTTGGTTTTTTTGTTTTAACTGCAAATGGTGATAACCCGTCATCATTGAGTGAAGCGCTGCAATTGCCAGGAAACTATAGGAAAGAAATGAAATGATAATATGTATTTGTATCGGCAAAGATAGATCAGTCAATGTTTTTGTTGGCGACATAAATTGACCTAATAAAAGACTAAATATTGAAATCGGAAAGAGTACCAAATACATGCTGTGAAGTGATTTATTAAAGCTACTGATAAAAAGCACAGTGTTGATAATAAAAGCTATTAAAACAAAGGTCTTGAAGAGGCTGAGATCTAGACCATTATCTACAAGCACCAAATCAACAACAGTAATTAAGTGGAACAGAAGTATTAGGGCTAACGCATTCTGGAATTTTGGAAATTTGTTACTCAATCCTTTGACCAGATTGATTAAAAGATAAAAAAAACCAAAAACATAGGATAAAATTGTTATAAATATAATAGCTGACATATAGAGAACGGTTAACAAAAACGTGCTTTAGTTTGGCATAATTGGCTTTGATGTTGAAGTCGCAATGATAATTATTATCAATAAAAGATAAGTGGAATTAGGTAATTTGTATGGCAATTTTTTCAAGTCTCTCGGAAAAACTAAGTAACAGCATTAAGAAGATTTCTGGCAAAGCAAGTCTCAGTGATAAAAATATTCAAGATACTTTGAGGGATGTGCGTATCGCATTGCTTGAGGCCGATGTTGCTCTTCCTGTAGTTAAGCAATTTCTAAATGATGTAAAAGATCGCGCGTTGGGGGTTGAGGTGGCAAGTAGTCTTAATCCCGGTCAACAGTTTCTCAAGATAGTCAAAAGTGAACTTGAAGTATTAATGGGAGAAAAAAATGAGGGTGTTGATTTAGTAGGTAAACCTCCCGCGGTTATTATGATGGCAGGACTTCAGGGAGCTGGTAAAACAACCACCGCAGCAAAGTTAGCTAAGTATATTAAAAGTGATAAAGGTAAGAGGGTCATGTTGACCTCGGCAGACGTCTACCGACCCGCAGCAATAGAGCAACTCAAAATTCTTTCCTCAGAAGTAGATGTCGATTTTTTTGAGAGCTCTCCAAGTCAAAAGCCTAAGGACATAGTTACAGCAGCTATAGCATCGGCAAAAAAGAAATTTATAGATGTCTTGATTATTGATACAGCTGGCAGATTGCATATTGATAACGAAATGATGGGCGAATTAAAACAATTGGCTGCATTGACCAATCCAGCTGAGCTTCTTTTTGTCATTGACGCGATGATTGGTCAAGATGCTGTAAACACGGCAAAGGTTTTTAATGACAGTCTGCCGTTATCTGGAATAATTTTAACGAAAGTGGACGGGGATACTCGTGGAGGAGCCGCACTTTCAGTTAGACAGGTTACAGGTAAGCCTATCAAGTTCTTAGGAGTAGGCGAAAAAACAGATGCGCTTGAGCCCTTTCACCCCGATAGACTCGCATCAAGAATTCTTGGTATGGGTGATATGTTGTCACTCATTGAAGAAGTTGAAAGCAAAGTTGATAAAGAGAAAACTGACAAATTAGCCAAAAAAGTTATTAAAGGTAAACGTTTTGATTTAGATGATTTGCGAGATCAATTGCAACAAATGAAAAACATGGGAGGCATGTCAAACATGCTTGACAAATTGCCTGGAATTGGAAACATGGCTCAAGTCGCAGAGACTGCGCAAGCTAACCAACAATTCGATAAAATGCAATTCATCCTTGATTCAATGACACCGCATGAACGACGCTACCCTGATATATTAAATGGCTCGCGTAAACGCCGAATAACGAGTGGATCTGGTACTACAATCCAGGATTTAAATCGCTTAATGAAGCAACATAAGCAAATGAGCAAGATGATGAAAAAGATGAAAGGCAAAGGGATGCAAAACATGATGCGGAGTATGAGCGGCATGATGAACCAAGGAGCTAGCGGTATAGGCAAAGGATTTCCAAGATTTTAAAAACCTTTTCCTAATGTTAGTCTAATGTTACGAGAAAAAAGTATTCCAATTGTCATTGTTTTAGAATAGACTGGCGATCCTTAAGTTTAGGTGAAAAGCACTAATACTGCTTGTTTCGTTAAAACAGAGAAGGAACAATTAATGTTAATGATTAGATTGTCCAGAGGTGGTTCAAAAAAACGACCTTTCTATCATCTTACGGTTGCTGACTCACGTCGTGCAAGAAACTCTCGCTACATAGAGCGGGTGGGATTCTTTAATCCTATCGCAAGAGGTGCAGAAGAGAGGTTAAGAGTAGATATTGAGCGTATTGAACATTGGCAAGGACAGGGCGCACAACTGAGCGAAAGAGTATCGTCTCTCGTCAAAGAGGCTACTAAAAAAGTAGCGTAGAGAGATATCACGTCAGCCCGTATGACTGAATCCCACGAAAAGAAAGTAAGCATTGGACAGTTTGGCAAAGCCCATGGCGTTCAAGGCTGGATTACTGTGACTTCTTTTACTGAAAAACCAACTGACTTATTTTGTTTTGAGGCTCTTTCAATCAAAAGCTCAAAAGAGAATGAGTCGTTTTTTTTTGAAAACTATCTAAAGCATAGTGATCGTTTTATCGCTAAAATAAAAGGGATAGATGATCGTGATTCGGCTATCTATTTTGTAAATAAACAAATCCAGATACATGAAAAATGTATGCGCGAGTTAAGCGAAGAGGAATTTTATTGGTACCAACTCAAAGGCCTTAAGGTAAAAACTTTTTATAACGGCTGTGAGCAAATATTGGGGATTGTCGACTCTATTATAGAGACTGGATCTAATGACGTTTTAGTTGTGAAAGGAAATAAAGAGAGCATTGATGCGAGAGAGCGTGTTATATCTTGTGCTAGTGAATTTTTAGTTGGTGTTGATCTAAAGGACGGATTTATAGAGGTCGATTGGGATCCGGAATTTTAATTTCAGACATGATGATTACTAGACTAATATGAAAATTGGTATTGTTACTCTTTTCCCAGAAATGTTTGAGGCTTTGACGAGTTATGGGGTAACTTCTCGTGCGTTTAAGCAGAACATTATTGAATTAAAGTTCTTCAATCCTAGAGACTACACAGATAATAAATATAATTCAGTTGATGATCGCCCTTTCGGTGGGGGCCCAGGCATGATCATGTCACCTCAGCCATTAAAAAATGCTATATCTAAGGCTCGAGATTGGATTGATGACAGCTTGAAAGTCGTATATTTATCGCCTCAAGGGGCGTTGGTTACTCAATCAAAGATTAAATCTATGACTGATGAGAATAACTTTATTTTTATCGCAGGTAGATATGAAGGAATTGATGAAAGAATTATACAAACGCAAGTTGATGAAGAGCTTTCTATAGGAGATTATATAGTTAGTGGCGGCGAGTTACCGGCTATGGTAATTCTTGATGCATTAGTAAGATATAAACCCGGTGTATTAGGAAATCCAATGTCTAAGAACCAAGATTCATTTTCTGATGATATCTTTGACTTTCCAAATTACACTCGACCAGAGATTTTTGATGGTATAAAGGTACCTGAGGTACTTTTGTCGGGTCATCATAGTCAAATAAAAGCTTGGCGTGATCAACAGGCAATAAAGAAAACAAAAGAAAAACGACCTGATTTATTAAATAAAGAGGGAAGTAAGTAGAAAATAAAGCCAGGATTTTAATAAAATTTGATACAAGTATTTAAATTTGAAGATTAATTGATACAATACAGTCCCTGAAAACAGCGGTTAGCGGAAAATAAGATAATGACAAATAAAAATCTGATAATAACGGAGCTCGAAAAAGAACAAATGACAAAAGAAGTTCCTGACTTTGGTCCCGGTGATACTGTTGTTGTTCAAGTTAAAGTAAAGGAAGGCTCTAGGGAAAGACTTCAAGCATTTGAGGGCGTTGTTCTTGCTAAGAGAAACAGACAGCTCAACTCAGCCTTTACAGTTAGAAAAATATCGAACGGTATTGGAGTGGAGCGCACATTTCAAACATATAGCCCGCTTTTGGATAGCATAGAAGTAAAGCGGAGAGGTGCTGTAAGACGGGCGAAACTCTATTATTTGCGTGAGAGATCAGGCAAATCGGCTCGGATCAAAGAAAAGCTTAATTAAAAAGCTGGCATTGCAGTAACTGATCAAGATCTTCAAAAGCGCAGCCTCACTGCTCTTAGGTGGACTTGAAAGAGTGGAGTAATTGTGCATTACTGTGTCATTATTCTTGTTAAATAGGTTTGGTGGTAGTGGATAAATCTGAACCTTTTTTATGGATTTAACTTTTTTCTTCTTGCTCAAATTTCATCCCTTCTAAGAAAAACGTATTTATCGATTTTACTTAAAGTCAATGAACGTTTTAGATGCATTAAAATAAGTAACATAAAATTAAAATACAAAAAGGCAAAATAGTATTGAAACAAGATACATTAATTTCAGGAATTGTAATCGGTAATCCAGAGGGTTTTGGATTTGTAGAACGCTTGGATGGTAATGGCGACGATATCTATCTATCACCTATTCAGATGAGACAGGTTTTTGATGGTGATGAAGTGCTCATTAAAGCGCAAAAACGTGCGAAAACAGGAAAATTAGAAGGAAAAATCGTAAGTGTAGTGCGAAGAAAATCTTTAGAGCTTATTGGCAAATTGTCCAAAGAAAATTCGTTTTTCTTCGTTATCCCTGAAAATCCAAGAATAAGTCAAGACATCATAGTTGAAAAATCAAATATTGGTAACGCTTTGGAAGGACAGATAGTTTGTGTTCGTATCACTAAGGTGCCTACCATTAAAAATTTAGCTTCAGGTCACATTACAGAAGTTCTAGGAGATTTCCATAGCCCCGGTATAGAGACCAAAATCGCTATCCGAGATTACTCTATTCCTTTTAAATGGAGTGAGGAGGTATCAGCACAAGTTGACAGAATTTCAACAAAATTGGCCATTGATGGGAAAAGAGTCGATTTACGAGATAAATATTTCATAACAATCGATGGAGAAGACGCAAAGGATTTTGATGATGCAGTCTATTGTGAATCTGTTGATAACGGTTCCTTTAGATTATACGTGGCGATCGCCGATGTATCTGAGTACATTAAATCCGGCTCGCCTCTGGACAAAGAAGCCCTTAAAAGAGGGAACTCGGTATACTTTCCAAATAGCGTTATACCGATGTTACCTGAAAAACTTTCTAATGGATTATGTTCACTAAGTCCGAATGAGGATAAATTAACAGTTGTTTGTGAAATGTTAATAAATTGTAGTGGTGATATTGAAAGTTATCAGTTTTATGAGGCTGTTATTGTTTCGCACTCTAGGAAAACTTACACGCAAGTTGCAAGATTTATCAGAAATAATGACTTAGATACAGCAATGCGCACCAAGCAAAATACATTTGAACCAGGAGCGGAGAGATTAGTTAAAAATCTTCATGAAGTCTTCAAACGTTTGGAATTGGTCAGAGACAGTAGAGGAGCGATTTCATTTGAAACTCAGGATACAAAAATACTTTTCACGAAAGACAAAAAGATATCTAAAATAATTCCATCAGAAAGAAACGTGGCACACAAAATTATCGAGGAGTGTATGCTTTGCGCTAATTTATGTGCTGCCGACTATCTAGAACGTGCAGAAATGCCACTACTGTATCGAGTTCATAAAAAACCAACGTTTGAAAAGATGACGAATCTTAGCAAGTTTCTTTCAGGTTTTAATATTGATCTAGAGCTAGATGGAGATATTGAACCCTCAGATTATCAAAACATATTAAAATTAGTAAAAGGTAGAGATGAAGAGAGAATAATCCAATCAGTTCTTTTGAGGTCTATGGCTCAAGCCAATTATCATCCAAAGAATGATGGCCATTTTGGGCTAGCTTATGAATCTTATACTCATTTTACTTCACCTATCAGAAGATATTCGGACTTGATAATTCATAGAGGAATTAAGGCGTTTATCAGGCAAGCAAGCAAGACGTATGAACAATATAATTATGAATATGAGCAGCTTGACATGATTGGTCAACAAGTAAGTATGACTGAGCGGCGAGCTGAGGATGCGACACGAAGTGCTGAATCTTGGCTGAAGTGCGAATATTTGAATCATAGGGTTGGCGAGGAATTTGATGGCGTCATAAGCTCTGTGACTGGTTTTGGTCTTTTTGTTTTATTGGAAGATGTTTTCATCGAGGGTTTAATTCATATCTCGAGTATCGATGAAGATTACTATGTATTCGATGAAATCCGTTATTGTTTAGTGGGAGAGTCAAAGAAAAGACAATTTTTTATTGGGGACAAAGTAAGAGTTGTTCTAAGACAGGTGTGTGTAAGACAAAGGAAAATTACTCTCATTCTAAAAGATGTAAACGAAGGGAAGGAGAGTATTTTAGAAGCAAGTAATTTTTCT
The DNA here is from genome assembly GCA_902596775.1 of uncultured SAR92 cluster bacterium. Classification (GTDB taxonomy): domain Bacteria; phylum Pseudomonadota; class Gammaproteobacteria; order Pseudomonadales; family Porticoccaceae; genus AAA300-D14. The sequence goes on along the minus strand of CACJVE010000003.1, from coordinate 70,105 downwards.
GCATCAAAACGGCCGTCTGCAAATGCAGTAAAGATGGCAAAGGAGTACCAGGTAAAGTTAAGCAATAAAAATAAGAGATATCGAAACAGAAAGAAAAGATAACTCAATTGAATTGTTATTTGCGCAAATCCGGATCGAACAGTATGTCAAAAGACATTTTTATTAAATTTCACTAGTGACTGAGAAATCAAATTAGACAGATGCGACAAGAAGTACCTCGAGTCGCTCTCATGATATAGAGATTGGTCACTGCTTCCGATCGCTAGAAATCCTAGAGGAATTTCTTGGCCGATCTTGCATATTGCGGCCGAATTATTAATCTGATCGGAATGATTAAAAAGAGCGTGAAAATCCTCTGATGAAAATTGGCCGCCAATCGGCTCTTTTAAGCTTATCAATCTCGGTATCTTCTCTTCTAACTCTATCTGCGATGTTGAAATCACAATTGGATGATCAACTGATATATCTTCATCAAACAAAATAAGTGAGTAAAACTCAAGTTTAAAGTCATTTTTGAAAGAATCTCTGAGTATATCAAGAAAGCTCTTCAAATCGTGTGCACTTAGTATTTTTAAAGTAAGTGTCATCACTGATTCAAAAATTTTTTGATTTTGGTCTGCATTTTCGATCAGGTGATTAAGCTTTTCATTTAATAGTTTATTTTTTTCTTGAAGTTTTTGTAGATGCCTCTCGACTATCGAAATAGCTCCGTCAGTTTTATGATGAATTACCATGGTTTCTAAAATATCTGAATTATTGTCAAAAAAATCTGGATGGTTTCTCAAAAACGACCTGACTTCTTTGATATCAACCGCATCATCTATTTTGTTTCTCATATATTCATGACTCCTTGAAAAACTGTTTTTGCTTCTCCGATCATCTTAATTGGATTACTTTCACTAGGCCATACAATTTTGAGATGACCGCCTTTTTGCTGAACTGTAACAGTAGAGTTTACTAATCCATCCCGAATAGCTGCTGCTGCAGTTGCGCACGCTCCAGAGCCACAAGATTCTGTTTCCCCTGATCCCCTCTCAAAAACACGTAATTTTATTAAATCTTTGTTAATTATTTGCGCAAAGTTAACGTTCACCTGATTTGGGAAGCTCTGGTTTTTTTGAAAGTTACGCCCTATTTGTCTGATGTTGACTTTACGAATATCTCTTTCGAAGATTATGGCATGGGGGTTACCTACAGTAACTGGAACAAATTCAATCATTCTGCTCATAATTTCAAGCTTATATGATTGTTCTTGTTTTTCGGTTTTGAATGGAACCTTTTTTGGGTCAAATGAAGGTGGTTGTATTTCAACGGCCACCATGTCTTTGCCAACTAACTCAATATGTAACATCCCACCAATAGAGCTAACCAACAACTTCCTCTTTCCTGAGAGACCTTGGTCATAAATAAATTTTGCAATACATCTTGCGCCATTTCCACATTGACTCGCTTCAAGACCATCCCGGTTGAAAATTCTGTAGTTGAAGTCAACATGATCCTCTTTAGGAGGCTCGATAATGAGCAACTGATCACAGCCAACTCCCCTATGTCTATCAGCTATCCGTTTAACCATGTTTTTAGTAATATTTATGTGTTGATTAATCGTATCAATCACCACGAAATCGTTACCAATACCATTCATTTTAGTGAATTTTAAGTGCATTTTTTAATTTATATACTCGATTAGTTTTTCATTTTTAATTAAGTCTTCAAATGTCTCTCTCTCTCTTATTACATGCAACGATTCATCAACGATAAGAATTTCTGTCGGCCTACATCGACTATTGTAGTTAGAACTCATTGTGAATCCATATGCTCCCGCATCACATAGGCAAAGCAGATCACCTGTTTCTATTGGTAGCTGTCTGTCTTTGCCCAGAAAGTCACCGCTCTCGCAAACTGGCCCCACAATGTCGTATATCTTTGCTTGGGCAGAGTTAGGTGAGACTGACTTTATCTCCATTTCTGCTTGATATAAGGCAGGTCTTAAATAGTCGTTCATTCCAGCATCAACAATTGCAAAGTTTTTCTCACCATTAGTTTTAACGTACTCTGTCTTCATTAGTAGCACGCCAGCATTGCCAACTATTGACCGTCCAGGTTCTATGATAATTTTTTCAGTTCTGCCACTACAATCGTTCATGATTGTCTTCGAGAATTCTTTAATATTAGTCTGGTTTGTATCCTCCTTTAAAGTCCCCAAACCTCCACCAATGTCTATATGAGACAAATGAATATTATCTAGTTTTAATTTATCAACAAAATGCATTAGGATCTGCAAGGACTCTCTAAATGGTGCTATGTCGTATATTTGAGAGCCTATATGACAAGCGATACCCATAATTTCGATGTTGCTGAGTTCTGAGGCCAACTTAAAAATGCCATGCGCCTCACGCATATCAACACCGAACTTGTCATTCTTTAATCCGGTTGCTATGTATGGATGCGTATTAGCATCAACATTTGGATTGACTCTGATTGAGATCGACGCTTTTATATCATTTGTTTTTGCTATACGGTTAATGAGTAACAACTCATATTTTGACTCTACATTGAAGCACTTTATCTTGGCATCGAGTCCTTTTTTTATATCTGATTCAGACTTACCTACACCTGAAAAAATGATCTTTTTAGGATCTCCCCCTGCATAAAGTACTCGATTCAATTCACCTTGAGATGTGACATCAAAACCGGATCCAATTTTCGCTAATATTTGAAGTATTGCAACATTTGGATTAGCTTTAACAGCATAACAAATAAAATGGTTCTCAGAGCTTAAATGCTCTCTATAGCCATTAAAGTTTTTTTCGATAAGGTTCTTGCTGTATATATAACAAGGTGTTCCGAATTTTTTCGCGACTGTTGATAGTTGGACTCCATCAAAAAACAGTTCTTTGTCTTTTATTTCAAAGATATTACTCATTACTACTCAGTGGTTTTTATTGAAACGTAGGGGGTATTAGTTTCTTCAGGAAGATACAATTCTCCAACATTCCCGCAACCGGATGAAATCGCAAATAGAATCACTAGAACGCAATAAAAAAATTTCTTTGACATCACTTTACGTCCAAAAATTCTTGAAACGTAAGTATAACGACACTTACAATTAATAACTAAATTTTTAAACCTTTTTTCCCCCAATAAAAGGTGTCTTTAAATTATGAATGAAGCTGATTTCCATGAGTTAGTTGATGACGTTCTTTTCGCTATTGAAGAGACTGTTGAAGCTAGTGATTTAGATATTGATTATGAAAATTCAAATGGTATGTTGACCCTCACGTTTGAAGTGAATGGTTCGCAAATCATCCTCTCTCGACAGCCCGCCATTCGCGAAATATGGGTAGCCGCAAAATCTGGAGGTTTTCACTTCGATCTGAAAACAAATGGATCAGTTCAAGTTTGGCAAAATACTGTCTCTAAAGAATCTCTTTCAGATTTTTTGTCACAGTTATTTTTGTCTCAAGGCGGAGAACATTTAGATTTTATTTTTTAGCGTTCAATCTCTTGATAGACTCAAGCTCATGTTTTGCCGCCTTGGAAACTTCTTTGGGGGCTGTACCACCCAGGTGACTCCTTGATCGAACAGAACCCTCAACTGTCAACACATCATAAACATCATCAGAAATGACATCGGAAAAGGTCTTCATGCTCTCAATATCGATGTCGACTAATTCACATTTACTTTTGATAGCATGATTAACTAATTCCCCTACTATTTTGTGGGCATCCCTAAAAGGAACTGATTTTTTTACCAGATAATCAGCAAGATCCGTTGCAGTTGAATATCCGCTTTTTGCTGACTTGAGCATACTCTCTCTGTTTACTTGAATATTGGGGACCATCTCTTTAAAGATGATCAAACAGTTTATTAAGGTATCAACAGAATCGAAAAGTGGCTCCTTGTCTTCTTGATTGTCTCTGTTGTATGCCAGAGGTTGACCTTTCATTAAAGTTAACAAAGACATTAATTGTCCAAACACTCGGCCAGTCTTACCTCTTATTAGTTCAGGGATATCTGGATTCTTTTTTTGAGGCATTATTGATGATCCAGTACAAAATTTATCACTCAAATTGATAAAGTTAAACTGAGATGATGCCCAAATTATCAATTCTTCCGACATACGAGATAGATGCATCATGCAGGTGCTGGCGAATGCGCAAAACTCGATGACGAAGTCTCTGTCACTCACTGCATCAAGAGAATTTTCACTTACTTTTGAAAAGCCTAGCAGATTGCTTGTGTGCAGACGATCAATTTCAAATCCAGTACCCGCTATAGCTGCAGATCCAAGAGGGTTGCAGTCAACGCGCTTTCGACAATCTAATAAGCGTTCATAATCTCGTTTGAACATTTGATTCCAAGCAAGCATATGGTGACCAAAAGTTATTGGTTGAGCGACTTGCAGATGAGTAAAACCAGGCATTATGGTGTCGTGTTCAGCAACGGCTAATTCAACAATATTTTTCTGTACATCTAGTATTATACTGCTTATATCGTCAATCTGATCCATAAGCCACAATCTAACGTCAGTTGATATCTGATCATTTCTAGATCTTCCAGTGTGTAGTTTCTTCCCAACATCACCAATTTTAGCGGTTAAAGCTGCCTCAATATTCATATGTACATCTTCAAGATCCTCGCTCCATTCAAAGCTACCTTGATTAATAGATGTTGCGATTTCTTGTAGACTTTTTTGAATAAGCTCTCTTTCATCACTCGTAAGAACACCAATTTTTTGCAGCATTGAGGTATGAGCTAGAGAACATTCAATATCTTTTTCAGCTAACCTTTGATCAAAATCTACTGAAGCGGTGAATTGCTTAACAAAATCACTAGTCTCTGAAGAGAATCTTCCTCCCCAACTTTGATTGATGTTTTTATCTTTGAGCTTTGTTTCTTTCATTCTTTATTCCAAGCCATATTCGCACATACGTCAATGAATCTTATGCTGAATTGATTTTGATTGCATCAATGCCTTCAATCTTTTTGAAAATTTTTTATGATAGAAGATCAGTAATGAATTTTCGCTATTCAGATGAACTAAAAAGCTGATACATTGTCGCATGTTAAAACAGATGGATAGGGTAGCTTAATTGATCGAAAAAATACGAATTGCTTCTCGGAAGAGTCCATTAGCACTATGGCAAGCAGAATTTGTCAAATCAAAATTGGCATCAATATTTCCTCACACAAACATAGAGATAAAAGGGTTTTCAACCAAAGGAGATCGTTTTCTGGAGACGTCTTTGTCTAAAATTGGTGGGAAAGGGCTTTTTATCAAAGAGTTGGAGGCTGCATTACAGAATGATGAAGCAGATATAGCGGTCCATTCTATGAAGGATTTACCTCCATCGCTTCCTGATGAATTTCTGCTTGTTGCCGTCCTAGAGCGGCATGATCCATCTGATGCATTCATATCCAATAATTATGATGCACTTGAGCTTTTGCAACCCGAAGCTGTCATTGGTACATCAAGTGTTCGAAGACAATCTCAGCTTTTGTCTCGGTTTCCAGGAGTTAAAATTAAAGTACTGAGAGGAAATGTTAACACGCGACTCGAAAAGTTGGATGCGGGTCTGTTTGATGCAATTATTTTAGCGACAGCTGGCCTTAAAAGACTAGGATTTGATAAGAGAATATCGCAAAGAATACCTCATGAAATTTGTCTGCCATCGGCGGGGCAAGGTGCTTTGGGCATAGAGTGCAAAAAAGATGATATTAATCTAATAAAAATGATTAGTAAGCTAAATCATGAGTTTTCAGCTACATGTGTAGAAGTTGAAAAAAAGTTTTTATCTTTTTTTGATGGTGGATGCTCGCTTCCAATTGCATGTCATGCCCACTTGTTTAACGAAAACAAGATGATTAAGTGCGAGGGATTAGTAGCATCCTGCGATGGGAAATCAATTCTGCGTTCCGAAGTTATCGCTTCATATTCTGATGCTAAAGGTTTGGGTCAGAAATTGTCTGATAATTTAATTAACATGGGGGCATTGGAAATATTAGAAAATATTAATGGCAATACACGTGATAGAGAATAAAAAAATATTGGTTCTTAAAAGCCGGAGAGGTGAGGACGATTTGTTGAGGTACTTGCGAAATAGCAGGGCTATTTTGACTTACTTTCCTGTCGTTGAGACAGAGCCAAATTTCTCTTCTAAGACAGTCACTAGTGCTTTTAACAATCTGAAAAAATATAAATTAGCGATCTTTGTTAGCCCAAACGCAGTAAAGTTCGCCTTTGAATACTTGGATAATATGAAACTTACTCTGTCTAACGAGATCTCATATTTTGCAGTTGGAGAGGTATCGGCAAAACTTTTATGTGAACGGGTGGGAAATGTTATTTACCCAAAAGCTAATTTTAGCTCAGAGGGATTATTAGAGTTGCCTCAGCTTAAACAGGTCTCGGGGAAACGAATACTTATTTTTAGAGGAGGGCAGGGATCTGAAATTTTACGAGATTCTCTTCTGCTAAAAGCTGAAAGCGTTGACTATTGTGACATTTATAAGCGGAAGATAAACAAGAACTATCTTACTCAGGCACGGAAAAAAATGAAGGATATTGATTGTCTTGTGGTCTTTAGTGCACAAGTCTTATCATCATTAGGTAACTTAAACGCTATTTGCGGTAATCATGATTGGAGACAGTTAACATTATTAGTAGCAAGTCGCAGGCTTGCAAAAATTGGCGAGGAACTTGGTTACAAGTCAATAAAAGTTGCCAATACTTCCTCAGTTGATGGTATGGAATTAGCCTTCTCCGAAATTTTTCGATAATCTATTTTTATGTTTTATATCTTCTGGAGTATTTTTTGAGCGATAAGAACAAAAATAAAGAAAATACAAATGAGTCATCTCCGGGCACAACATCGAGTGAAATTGAGGATAAAAATTTGTCTGAAGACAAAGTGAATGCTACAAAAAATGCAACGTCATTTTATTCAGGTTTGAGGGTTTATTTGACTGCAGGAATGAGCGCAATCTTAGTTTTAACCATTGGATTTTCTATTTGGGTTTATGATAAAAGTAATAGCCAAAAAGATTTAACAAATCAATTTAAGCTATTGATTAACGAGGATATCAATCGTCTTGTTGAACGAGCAGATGAGATGGATAGTCGGGTTCGAGAAAGCCTCGCTGAGATGGACAAACTCAGGAGTAAAAATGTAGATCTTGAGCGAAAAGTTTTAAGACAAGGATCGAGACTCATCCAGATGGGTATAAACCCAAAAGATGAGTGGATATTGGCGGAAGCACTGTACTTATCGAGATTGGCAACTCAGCGATTACTTATCGAAAGGTCTTCGGAAAGCGCAATAGCATTGTTACTTGAAGCTGACAAATTGTTACTAAAGTTTGATGATGCGAATCTGGCTCATGTTCGGAATGCATTATCAAAAGAAATTGCATCTCTTAGAACGTTAAACAAGATTGATGCTCAGGGTATTATTTTTGAATTAAATGCAATATCTGAAGAAGTTAACAAGTTGAGCATCTTAAATCTTCTGTCAACGCAAAAAGATACCTCAAAGACCGATAATAAAGAAGAGGTAGAAAATTTGGAGAATAAAAAGCAACTTAGTTTGGGGAAATTTTTCAGAAACTTTGGTGAGCAGTTAGAAGATGCAATCAAGGTGCGTCGATTTGACTCAGATATACAACCTTTGATTACAGAATATGATTTATCAGTTGTTCGAAACAACATAGACTTGCATTTTCAACAAGCAATATATTCTGTCATGAGGGAGGAGAAAGATCTTTTTGAATTGAGTCTGAAAAACATTGTTGCTGATTTAAAAAATTATTTTCATATGAACCCCAAATCAAGCAATCTTCTTCAACGAATACAGCAAATTTCCTTGCTTTCTATTGAGCAGAAGTTGCCAAAGATAGGCTATTCGTCGGAATTATTGAATTCTTATATTTCTGCAAGAAATGAAGAACTCCTGAATTCAGTGAGATCTAAAAATAGTGATTTTTAAGTGAGCAAATAAAAAATATGAGGCGAGTTCTAATTTTAGTAGCTTGTGCTTTGCTACTTGGCGCAACAATCGGATTTTTGCTGCAAAAAGAGCAAACATATGTGCTTATAAGCACGAAAAGCATCTCTTTTGAGATGACAATTTGGATGGCAATTATAGTTTATTTGTTATCAATCAGTTTTATTATCAGTATCCTTCTTTTGATATCTTGGATACTCGGAGGAAGTGGTTTTAAGTCGTGGTTGATTACTAGAAAAAAGCGAAAAAATCTCTTAGAGACCACTAAAGGTTTAATTTATTTTTCGGATTACGATTGGAAAAATTCCCTAACTTCACTGGAAAAATCGGCTCCAAGCTCGTTAATGCCCTCTGTTAATTACATTTATGCTGCAAAAGCCGCCGCTGAGATCGATGATTATGATCGCGCATATCAAAGCCTCACTTTATTAAAAAAATCAGATCCAACCTCAAGTATATTAGTAGAAAAAATTCGCTCGGAACTCTTACTTAGAGAAGAAAGGTTTCAAGAGGCTATTCAAATTTCAACAGAGTTAATGACCAAGCTCCCCAAAGATACTGGAAATATAAGAATTCTTATTGATTGCTATTACATAACAGAAGATTGGACAGCGCTGCAGCGGCTGCTTCCTCACATCAAAAAGAATCGTGTTTTGGTAGATTCGTCTTTTGAGTCATTAGAACTCGAAACTTATGAAAATTTATTGAAGAGCTTCCGTGTGGAGATGGACTTAAAAAATAAAGATAACAGAGAGAAGGCAGATGATGTTTGGGAAGCAATGCCAAAACACATTCAAAATAATCCTGTTATGATCGCAAGCTACTTTGACCTCCTAAAGCAAATTGACGATACAGGAAAATTGAGTTCTTTAATGATAAAAAGTATCGAAAAAAGTTGGAATGATGATCTGGTAAGGCGCCTAGGTTCATTGAACTCCTCGGCACCAGAAAAAATAATATCAGTTGTTGAAAAATGGTTAATAAAAAAGCCCGAGAATGTCGCGCTTTTGACTTGCTTGGGGGACATTTGTGTTGGAGCAAAACTACTAGGGAAAGGCCATGACTATTATTGTGCGGCAATTAATATAGAACCATCACCAAGTCTATTTTTTAAGCTAGGAAATGTTTTATCTGCAATTGGAGATAAAACGAAAAGTACAGATATGTTTAAAGAAGGTTTGGAGTTTAGCATCTCTGAACGCTAGCTCTTAATACAAAGATTTTGAATCTTTTATTGATCGATTGCTCCGCTAAATCCTCTATCCCTCATCAAAGCATCGATAGTTGCCTCCTGACCTCTAAAATTTATATACGCCTCTTCTGGGGCTATAGAATTCCTAGGGGCAAACAAGTATTTAACTAACTTCTTTGATAACTCCTTATTAAACAAGCCGTTATCAGCTGACTCAAAGTATTCAGCTGCATCTGAGGTGAGTACATCTGCCCATATATATCCATAGTATCCTGCGGAGTAACCTTCTCCTGAAAATATATGGCCAAAGTGAGTACTTCTGTGCCTCATTACAATTTCATCAGGCATTTGATAATTATTCAGAACGGATTTTTCGAATTCATGGGGATTCAGTTTCTCTGGATCTGTCATATGATATTCTAAGTCAACAATAGCACTAGCAAGATATTCTCCAGTTGAAAAACCTTGATTAAATTTGGATGCATTTCTGATTTTCTCTACTAGCTCCTTCGGTATCGGTTCATCAGTTTGGTAATGTATGAGGAACTTATTGACCACCGGTTCGCTCAATAACCATCTTTCCAAGAGTTGTGATTGGAATTCTGTGTAGTCTCTTACTCCGCCACCCAGCCCGGGATAATGAACATTTGATGATAACGAATGAAGCGCATGCCCAAATTCGTGAAAAAAAGTGGTTGCGTCATCCCAGGAAATCAAATTAGGCCGACCTTTTGAGCCTTTTACAAAGTTGGAGTTGTTTGAGCTTAGTACACTTGTTTGGTTGAGCAGGGACGAATAGCTGCGATAAGTGGTTGCCCATGCTCCAGATCTCTTTCCCTTTCTTGCAAAAGGATCGAGGTACCAAAGACCGATATGTTCATTATTGGTAGCATTTGTTACCTCCCAAACTCTAACATCAGGATGGAAAACGGGGACAGTATTATTTTTAACTTCAACAAATTTAAAGTTGAACAGTTCTTTTGCAACAAAAAACATTGCCTCAATAAGATTCTCTATCTGAAGATAGTTCTTAATTTCCTGAGAGTTTAAATTGTACTTTTCTTGTCGAACTTTCTCCGCGTAAAACCGATAGTCCCAAGGTTTGATCTTGATATTTTCATTGGCTAATTTGGCAATCTTTTCCATATCATTCACTTCTTCATGAATTTTTGATCTCGCATAGGGCCAAACTGACTTGAGGAGGGCAAGTGCAGTCTCAGGGTTTTTAGCCATGCGATTCTCTAACCGCCATAGCGCGTAGTTTTCATAACCCAATAACTGCGATCTTTTATGTCTAAGTTTCAAAATCTCAGTAATAATTTCATTATTATCAAAAGCATCATTGTTATCCCCTCGACTATAATAATTTACCCATACAGTTTCCCTGAGATCTCTTTCTTCAGAAAACTTAAGAAATGGCTCCATTGAAGACCTAGTATTTGTCACAGCAAATCTGTCCTCAAACCCAAGTGTTTCTGCGGCAATTTTGTATGATTCGACTAAGGATTCTGGAAGTCCTGAGAGTTGAGACACATCAAGCAATAAATAATAGTTTTCTTCCTCAGCCAGCACATTGTTACTGAAAATAGTATGCAGTTCAGATAAGCGCATATTTATTTTTTGGTATTCGGCCTTGTCTATATCGTTCAATTCTGCGCCATTTCTGACAAGATTTTTGTATTTCAGATTAAGCAATCTTTCCTGCTTTTTATCGAGTTTTAGTGAATCTTTTTTCTCATACAAATATTTAATTCGCTTGAAAATCTTTTCGTTATGATTAATTTCGGTATAAAACTTACTAATTTTAGGCGCCATTTCTTTTTGAATATCTCTAAATTGCTTTGTTGAGAGGTTGGATGAAAGCACCCCATAATAGGAGAATATTTGGTCTAAAAGTTGACCATTTTTTTCTAAAGCTATTATGGTATTTTGGAATGAAGGTTCTTCATCTTGATTAGCTACCTGTGCTATCTCATTTTTCGTTTGGTCCATTGCCAATATCAAAGCAGGTTTCAGATCGTTTAAATCAAGATCATTAAAAGTTGGCACTCCTTTATAGGGTCCACCCCACTCTCTTAAGAAAGTATTCATTCTCGGATCCTCAGTTTCTTTTTGAAAACCTTGTTTATCATTGCAACTGCTGAGGCACAAGGCGAGAAGCGCAGTCATTAGCATTAAACGCAATTTCATTATTATCTGGTCTCCAAATTTATGTGATGACATAGTTAAATTCGCTTCTTTTTTAAGTCTCTGATTATAAATCTTGCAGGATGTATATCCAAACGGATCTGTTTTGGAATAAAAGGGATTTGATTCGAGATTTCCGCCGCTATAATCTCTGCGCAAAAAGGTGCGTAGCTTAATCCACGGGATCCCATTCCAGTGTTGACATAAAGATTTGGGAAGTAATTACCAATATCATCAGATGCTTTTTTTGCGTCAAGTCGCAAATATGAAAATTTTTCTTTCATCTCATCAAAATTGGGTACAGGTCCTGCAAAAGGCAAGTAGTCTCGGGTGGTCCCCCTAAACCCAACCCAGCCACTAATATCAGTAGGATCGATATTACGTGTTAAATTTTTGAATTTTAAGTCAGTACTGATGAGTTTTCCAAAGTTAGCGCGATGATCTAGCTCGTTAATCGATTCAGCAAGGTCATTGTGATTATAAGTCGCCCCGCACGCATGGATACCGTTGATACTTGGTGTCAGATATCCATCTCCACAAATGACACACTTAAGTTTCTCGCTTTCTTGATTAGAGCAAAATTCTGTAACTTGACCCCTCAATTTTTTAAGTGACAAATATGATGTTGGCTTTAGATTTTGAGCCTCATAAGAATTTGCAATAATTAATTTCTTGGCATTTACTATAACTCTGTCATTTTGATCAAATACGTCCCATGAATTATCTCTCTTCACTAAAGAGATTTCCGCAGCATCCTTTGAGATTATAGGAATATCATATTTTTTTGTAATAAATTTGCACACCTCTGGGATGGATAGCCAACCAAGAGTTGGGAAAAATAGACCGTGTGCAATATCTAATTTAATCCCAGATAGTTTTTGTATTTGTTTTAAATTGACGAGCTCGAAAAATTTATCGTTACATTGATGTTTTGTTTGTAGCTTCGAAAATTCCTCGCTTTCTTTGTTGCTGGAAGGTAGAAGCAAAACCCCACATTGTCCTCCTAAATCATTTGCCCATAATTCACGATAGTAGTTGGTTGCAAGTTTTAACGCGATTAAATTGAATTCTGCTAGGGAACCCGATTCTGTGGAGAGTTTCGGATATATAACAGCTCTGCTATTTGCAGATGCCTCCTTTCCAACTTCGCCATGTCGATCAATAATAGAGACATTAAACCCTCGTTTCTTTAGCGCAACAGCCGTTGTGCAGCCGGCTATGCCGCCTCCTAAAATAAATAAATTTTCAGCAGGTTTAGTTTTACTTTTTTTTTGAATATACCAATTTAAGCTTGGGAGCGTCGATGAACTGGTAACGTACGCTTTAAATTTCGCAGTGATCATCTCCCTCTTAGCACCAAAACCATTGCATAGCGAAATATCAAACCCATGACTTCGCAATCTGCTTTGGACGGAGGATGCGGCGCTATATGACGATAATGTTGTGCCGTTTGAGGACAACCGACTTATTTGATGTATTAATTTTTCTGACCATGCGCTTGAATTTTGCTTTGGTGAGAATCCATCTAGGAACCAAACATCAACTGCGGTGCTAGGAGTGCCTCCGCTACCAGATGCTTCAGACTGAATTAGATTCTTAAAGGCAATTTCAGCATCATCAATCATCAAGCAAAGCTGTATTTTACCGTTGCAAAGATCAATAAAGTTAAAGCCTCCACAAAGTTTTGGATAATTCAGTAAAAACTCTTTACTGATCGCATCTAAAGAGTGCCACTTTTCATGAGCTCTCTTTAGATCTTTTAATCTCAAAGGTGACTGCTCTGCCGCGAAGTAAATCAATCTCTTGTTATCGAGATCCATTTTAAGCCACTCATTACAACAATTTAAAAAATTAATTCCAGCTCCAAAACCTACCTCTCCAATAGTAAAGTGATTCTTATCGTTTGGAAGATTAGCCCACCTTTTTTTTAAATTATTTTTTTCGACAAACACATAATTGCTCTCCTCCAAAGCGCTAGTTAAAGACGAGTAAAAGTCTTCGTAAGCTACAGAGTAAAGGGTATCTTTGAGCCATTTTGTATGCGCATATTTACTCAATATTAGAAATCCCGAACTCGACTAAAACTTTCTTAGTCCATACTTTTATCAAATTATCGGTTTGATCAAACTGGTTTTCATCATCGAGTGGTAGGCCAACAAACTCGGACTTTTCATAATTAAGCGCTTTAGATTGAGTAAAAGAAAAATTTTTGTTTGGCCAACATCCAGCCATGCTTGCGCCTTGATTTTTTATTTTTTGCCATAGGTAACCCATTGCATCTTGAAACCATTCCGGATATCCAACTTGATCACCAAGACCAAATATCGCCACATATTTTGATTCTAGATTAAGCTCAGATAGCTCTTCCCATTGATTTTCCCAATCCTCTTGGAGTTCACCGAAATCCCAAGTCGGTATACCGAGAATCAAATACTTGTAATCATTCATTTTTGAAACTGAGGTTGAGCTTACATTATATAGAGATGTATTTTTAGAATTCGTAAGGGAATTGATTTCACCACAAATCTTCTCTGCCGCTATTTCGGTATAGCAGGTTGTACTACCGTAAAAAACACCAATTTTTTCGTTCATAACTTTTTTTGGCCTTTAGATTTTTTACTTAAGCTTAAAAAGCATTTTAGTATTAAATTCTAAAATTTTGACTTTCACAGCGAGCTAAATTTGGTTTGGCGCAGTGCTTCAAATAGAATAATTGCTACTGAATTTGACAAGTTAATACTTCTACTGTCTTTCGACATTGGGATTTTAAGGATATTTTCTTTGCCTAAAGCACATCTGATTTTTTCTGGGAGGCCTCGTGTCTCCGGGCCAAATACGAATGTATCTTCATTTGTGAATTTCGCATCAGTGTATGTTCTTTCTCCTTTAGTACTCAATCCGTATATTTTATTTGGTTTTAATGTATTTATGAATGCTTGAAAGTTTTCATGAGTGCTTACGGCACTAAATTCTCTGTAGTCTAGTCCTGCCCTGACAAGTTTTTTGTTGTCTAGTTCAAAGCCTAATGGTTTTATTAAATGAAGCTTAGAGCCTGTATTTGCACACAGTCTTATTACGTTTCCAGTGTTTGGAGGTATCTCGGGCTCAAACAGGACAATATTCATTATATTTTTTTAAGAAGATTTCTCACTATTATAATATTCGTTTAAAGTATAGTGAATAAAGTTAGTTAAGATACAAGAGCTTATTTGAAACAAAAAAATTACTTGAGGATGATTAGAAATGAAAGAGTTGGAAAAAGAAAAAGCTATTATGATTTTGAATAATATTATGGAGCTAGAGCTTTCCGGAGTCGTCCGATACACGCATTACTCCTTGATGGTTTACGGATACAACAGGATTCCAATCGTTGATTGGTTGAAAGAAAATGCCCAAGAGGGGTTAGAGCATGCTGGAAAGGCTGGTGAAATGGTTACAATGTTAGGAGGTCATCCATCTTTGAAAATTGGTGCTTTATTGGAAACTGAAAAGCATGATATCGGAGATATCTTGCGAGAAAGCTTGGAGCACGAGGCAATAACAGCAAGTGTATATCATGATCTACTGAATCTTGTTGAAGGAAGATCCGTCATTCTTGAGGAATATGCAAGGGGGATGATCCATCTTGAGGAGCAACATTTAGATGAAGTGAACAAAATGCTGAGAGAGCCAGGAGATCTCGCTCCATTTAAAGCGTGATATCATAGACAATAATTTTCCATAGTAAATAGAGTATGTTAGGAGTCGAAACATGAAAGTTGTAGTTTTTGCAAACCCAAGTCGGTATCCGATGGCACCAATATTTAAGTTTATTATAGCTTGCTGCGTGATTGTCTGTTTGCCTGCGCAGTCTGAACGAGATACTTCAAGAGATCAATTTAGGCATCCTTTTGAAACCTTAGATTTTTTTGGCATAAAAGCTGACATGGATGTTCTAGAGATATCGCCTGGAGGTGGATGGTATACCGATGTTATAGCGCCAAGTATTAAAGGCACGCTATATGCCGGGCATTTTAATCCTGAAAATGGAGATTACTTCAAGAGATCACATGATCGCTATCTTAAAAAGATTGAATCTGATCCTAAATTATATGGCAATGTAAAGATGACAGTTTTTGACGCTGGCAAAGAGATTCTTTCAGTCGAGAACGAGTCAGTTGATGCAGTTCTTACCTTTAGGAATGTGCATGGCTGGATTCGCTCAAATTCAGAATCTAATGCGTTCGCGCTGTTTTATAAAGCCTTGAAACCAGGAGGAGTTCTGGGTTTAGTTCAACATCGAGCAAAACCGGGTGTATCAGTTGAATCAATGGGGAAGACAGGCTATGTAAGCCAAGAGTATGTCGTTGGACTAGCAAAGAAAGCAGGATTTGTGCTGGAAGCTTCCTCTGAAATCAATGCAAATGCTTTAGACACAAAGGATCACCCCAAAGGAGTATGGACCCTGCCACCTGCGCTTAGTCTAGGTGATGAGAATCGAGCCTTTTATACCTCAATTGGTGAGAGTGATCGAATGACTCTAAGATTTAGAAAGCCCCAAATTTGATGAAAATTCCAATTGACAAGCTTGAAAAAGATTTACTTGTCTCAATTGTGGAGGAGTTTGTTCTAAGGGATGGGACTGATTATGGCGCTGTAGAGATCGAATTCGACAATAAAGTAGACGAGGTTTTAAGAAAACTTCGCACTGAGGAGTACTTTATCTCTTTTGATGCTGTCACTGAATCGTGCACAATAAAGTTAGAGGCGTAAACTCTTCTAATATATTGCCAATAAGAACACAAATTTCATTTCTATGAAAAAAGAGATAAAAAACGTGCCCGCTCAGATTTTTGAGCCAATAAAGAATTACTTGGACCAGGAATGTCAAGTAATCGTGGCTTTTAGTGGCGGTATTGATTCGTCTGTTTTGCTTGATTTGACTTTAAAAATGATTCCACTGAGAAACCTTTTAGTAATTCATGTGAATCACGGGTTATCTGCCAAATCCATTGAGTGGGAAAAACACTCAAAACAGATTTGTGAGGCTTTCGGCGTTAAATTTATTGCCGAAAAGGTTAATGTTAGTGGGCATGGTAAGGGCCTCGAAGCAGCAGCTCGGAGTGCTAGATACAAGGTGTTTGAAAAGCACTTGGTCAAAGATGGTGTTCTTTTACAAGGTCATCACTTTGATGATCAAGTTGAAACCGTGCTATACAGATTACTGCGAGGCTCAGGCTCTAAGGGACTGACTGGAATTCCTAAACTAAGAAAATTAGCCCATGGAATGTTATTCAGGCCACTCTTGGGGATGAAAAAAATTGATATTCAAAATTATGCAGAAGCTAACAGTTTAAAATGGGTAGAGGACGACTCAAACCAAAGCAGTGATTTTGACCGAAATTATATACGTAACAGTGTGCTCCCAGTCATTACTAAAAGATGGCCTGATTATCATTCGAGATTTGATACTCTTATTCGGAATAGTAGAGCCAACAAGCAACTATCCATGGCGGTGTTTAAACAAGATCTTAAATTTCTTGATCAAAAGGAAGAAAGGGGCGGTTACTCTATATTATTAAAATCATTCGCGGAGATGGATAAAAGCAGGCAGAAAAATTTCCTACTTTATTGGGCAGACTCAAATGGAATGCAGAGCCCAGGGCACAAAGTTATTGGTGAAGCAATTAATTCATTAGCTGCCTTAAGTGAGGAAACAGGACCGATAGTTTCTTTTCGTGACTCTCAGTATAGGCGATACAGAGACCGATTATTTTTATTGGATACCACATTTTTTTCTGACCTTGAAACTCTAAAGAGTCAGACCATCTTGTGGAATGGAGAATCAAGGTTAGATTTGGATCCTGTTAGCCATCTTAACTTCGAAAAATCTTTAGGTTTTGGTGTTAGGTACCCTAAAGGAATTCCCGTTATTATAAAGTTTCGGCAAGGTGGAGAAAGGTCACATCCCCAGGAGCGGTCGCACTCAAACACGTTAAAAAAATGTCTTCAAGAATTTGGTTTGGAACCATGGTGGAGAGATTACGTACCATTGATATATTACGGAAGTGAATTAGTAGCTGTCGCAGATTTATGGATTCAAAAAGACTGGCAGGCCGATGCGGACCAAGATGGTCTTAACATAAGTTGGATATCAAATATCCGGTAGAATCGCATTTCCATTTCTGATACTCTATTTACCCATCGTTATTCGGATGGGTCTAGTTTATTTCATTAAAAGATCTTCATTTTTATAGTTTTAGTTGATTATTGGCTTTGGCCAATAGAGGGTTGTGATGGCGCGCTATATTTTTGTAACTGGAGGCGTAGTTTCTTCGCTAGGCAAAGGTATTGCTGCCGCGTCCCTGGGAGCAGTTTTAGAAGCAAGAGGCTTAAGTGTAACCATGCTTAAATTGGATCCATACTTAAACGTGGATCCTGGAACTATGAGCCCTCACCAACATGGAGAGGTATTCGTCACCGAAGATGGAGCTGAAACGGATCTTGACCTGGGTCATTATGAGCGATTCTTGGTATCAAAAATGACTAAAAATAACAATTTTACCACGGGCCAAGTTTATGAAACGATTCTGCGCCGAGAGAGGCGCGGTGATTTCCTTGGAGGCACGGTACAAGTCATACCGCATGTAACAGATGAGATAAAGCGAAGAATAGCTGTGGGTGCCGGCGATCATGATGTTGCTATATGTGAGATAGGGGGAACTGTCGGAGATATTGAATCACAACCCTTCTTGGAAGCGGTAAGGCAAATGCGAGGTGAGGTGGGCATACAAAATGCGTTATTAATTCACCTGACTTTGGTCCCTTATATCGCGTCGGCAGGAGAAACAAAGACAAAGCCAACTCAACATTCTGTCAAGGAAATGAGATCTCTCGGACTGCAGCCTGATGTTCTTTTATGCCGATCTGAAACTGAGATAGAAGAAGATCAATTGAAAAAGATTTCTTTGTTTACTAATGTCGAGGAGAGAGCAGTAGTTCCATTAGTTGATGTCTCTTCAGTATATAAGATACCAAGACTGCTATTTGAACGAGGACTAGATCAGTATGTATTGGAAAGGTTCGGTTTGAGGAAACCTAAAGCTGATTTATCCGCATGGGACCGGGTTGTATCTAATCAGGCATCATCATCGGGAGAAATCACCGTTGCCATGGTCGGAAAATATATGGATCTAGTTGATGCATACAAATCCCTAACTGAAGCTTTAGTGCATGCTGGAATTCAGAACAAATTAAATGTAAAAATCAAGTATATTGATTCTGAGAAGGTTGAATCTGATAATACGTTGATACAAGATGTTGACGCAATTCTTGTGCCTGGAGGCTTCGGGTCGCGGGGGATTGAGGGTAAGATCAACGCGGTTAGGTACGCAAGAGAAAATAAAATTCCATATCTTGGGATATGTCTAGGGATGCAGATTGCAGTAATTGAGTATGCTAGGCATAAATGTGGATTAAAAAATGCCAACAGTACTGAATTCGAACCAAAAACTAATCATCCAGTGGTTGGCTTAATAGAAGAGTGGATCGATCGAGATGGGACGCTCGAGGAGCGTGACTCCCAATCTGATTTGGGAGGGACTATGCGTTTAGGTTCACAGGATTGTCATTTGGTGCCTGGAAGTCAAGCCCAAAAAATATATGATTCAGACTTAATTAGAGAAAGGCACCGACATAGATATGAGGTGAATAATAACTACAGAGCACTTCTTGAGTCAGAAGGATTAGTTATCGGAGGCCTTTCATTTGACAAAACTCTCGTAGAGACCATTGAACTCCCAGATCATCCATGGTTTTTTGCAAGTCAGTTTCATCCAGAATTTACTTCAACCCCAAGAGATGGCCATCCACTTTTTAGGCAGTTTATTAAAGCTGCGATTTTATATAGTAGTGGCCGAGATAAATGACTCAAGACGTTAAAATAACAACCGTAAATGAGATTGACTTGAGCAATAATCTGCCCTTTGCAGTTTTTGGGGGCATGAATGTTATTGAGTCTTACGACGTTTGCATTAAAGTCGCTGAGAGTTTTAAAAAAGTCTGTGAAGATTTAGAAATCCCATTTATTTTTAAAGCATCCTTTGACAAAGCTAATCGATCTTCTGTGGACTCATATCGAGGTCCGGGCCTTGAGAAAGGAGTGGAAATACTTTCAAAAATTAAAAGCGAATTTTGTGTGCCAATAATTACTGACGTTCATGAGGCATCACAAGTAAATTACGTCGCAGAGATAGCTGATGTGCTGCAAGTACCTGCATTTCTTGCGCGTCAAACTGATCTGATAGAAGCTATTGCTAAATCTAATAGGGTAGCAAATATTAAGAAACCTCAGTATTTAAGCCCAGAACAAATGATTAATATTGTTGACAAGTTTAGATATTTTGGCAATGAAAAGCTGTTAGTTTGTGAGCGTGGCACGTGCTTTGGTTATGACAACCTTGTCGTTGATATTTTGGGTTTTGATACTATGAAATTAATTACAGGTGGCTTACCTTTGATTTTTGATGTCACGCACTCGCTTCAAAAGAGAGATGTCATGAGTTCGGCATCCGGTGGCCGCAGAAAACAGATAATGAATTTAGCTAGAGCAGGTGTTTCAGCAGGCATAGCAGGGTTATTTGTTGAGGCCCATCCGAATCCTGATCAAGCAAAATGTGACGGACCGTGTGCCTTACCTTTAGATCAACTAGAACAATTTTTAACAAATTTAAAAGAGATCGATAATTTAGTGAAATCGCAAAATGATCTTCAAATAGATTAGTCCACTTAGTTGAGTTTTATCTGCATCATCAGACCATAACTGGAGACATACCTAGATATGACAATAATCAAAGATATAAAAGCTTTTGAAATTTTAGATTCCAGAGGTAATCCAACCATTCAAGCTAATGTGATACTTGAGGATGGCGCAGTGGGTATCGCTTGTGTCCCCTCAGGCGCATCAACTGGCTCAAAAGAGGCGTTGGAGCTACGCGATGGTGATGAAAGATATCTTGGTAAAGGTGTTCTCAAGGCTATAGAAAATATTACTACCACTATCAAGACGCTACTTCTTGGACAGGATGCCTTTGATCAACGGCTAGTTGATCAAATCATGATCAATGCTGATGGTACAAAAAGTAAATCGTATTTAGGTGCTAATGCAATTTTGGCTGTCTCTTTAGGTGTTGCGAAAGCAGCTGCTATTTCAAAAAAAATACCACTTTATACTCATATCTCAAATTTAAATGGCACACCAGGACAATATAGCATGCCTATTCCAATGATGAACATTATCAATGGTGGTGAGCACGCTGATAATAACATCGATATTCAAGAGTTCATGATACAACCAGTATCCTCTGGTAACTTTCGTGATGCATTGAGAATGGGTGCCGAAATATTCCACTCTTTAAAAACTATTTTGAATGGAAGGAAATTAAGCACAGCAGTTGGTGATGAAGGCGGATTTGCTCCAAATCTGAGTTCCAATGCTGAGGCTCTTTCAATTATCAGTGATGCAGTAAAGAAAGCTGGTTATTCTACAGGTGAGGACGTGATGATGGCCTTAGACTGCGCGGCTTCAGAGTTCTATCAAGCTGGAAAGTACTGTCTGAAGGGAGAGCAAAAAACTTTGAGTTCTAAAGACTTCACTCATTACCTTGAGGATTTGTGTAATAAATTTCCAATCTCATCTATTGAGGATGGTCTGGATGAAGCTGATTTGGAGGGATGGAAAGATCAAACAAGAGTGCTTGGCTCAAAAATTCAATTAGTTGGAGATGACCTGTTTGTCACTGATACTGAATTATTAAAAGCGGGAATTAAGGATGGAATCGCAAACGCCATATTAATTAAGTTTAACCAAGTTGGCACACTAACTGAGACGCTGGATGCGATATCAGCGGCAAAAGATGCCGGTTATAAGGTCATTATTTCTCACCGATCAGGCGAAACTGAGGACACAACGATAGCCGATTTAGCGGTAGGAACGAGTGCAGGTCAAATAAAAACTGGTTCGTTGTGTCGCTCTGATAGAGTTGCAAAATATAATCGACTGTTGGTAATAGAGTCTGAACTTGCAACTAATGCTTTTTGAGGTGTTTGACTTAGGAGGATATTAGTATGATTTCCAATTCATTTTGTTCTAGCTATTAATTGATAAGGGTTTAAAACAAATGCGCTGGTTAACCGTTATATTGATCGTTGCGTTAATTCTTCTTCAAACAAGGCTATGGTTTGGTGAAGGTAGTTTATTTGAGTACTCAAAACTGGAGAAAAAGCTAGAGCTCCAAAAAGAACATAATGAAATTCTCGAGAGCCGAAATCAGCTGATGGTAAAAGATATTCAAAATTTAAAGAATGATGGAAATGGAATAGAAGAGAGTGCAAGGAAGGAGTTAGGTATGATCAAGGAAGGTGAAACTTTCTATCTAGTGACTGATGGAGCTACTGTAAACGGAGCAAGCGAGTCCTCAAAACCATGAATTCAAGTGAAAACTTTTGGGCAGTAGTTCCTGCAGCGGGTATTGGAACAAGATTCGATAACAAAACACCAAAACAATTTCATAAGATCAATGGGCAATATATAGCTGAGGTTACCCTAAATAAACTTCTTGATTTCGAATGGATTAAGGAAATTGTCATCCCTTGTGATATGGATTGTGATAGCTGGCAAAATATTAAAACGAAAGATGAGTCTCGATTAAAATTTGTTTGTGGTGGAGATCAGAGAGCGCAATCTGTATTTAATGGATTAAGAGCACTTAATGGTCATGCGAATGATTCTGATTGGATTTTGGTTCATGATATTGTTAGACCATGTGTGGACATAAAAGACATAGAAAATCTCTGTATTGCTCTGAAAAACAGTCGATCTGGAGCAATTTTAGCTACAAGAGTAACGGAGACGTTAAAACTTGGATCTAAATCAAATGAAGTCATTGAGACCGCTAATCGAGATAATTTTTGGCTTGCACAAACCCCTCAAATATTCAGATACAAGCTACTAAAACAGGCTTTGAGTTATGCATTTAAAAATAGTGTCTATCCAACCGATGAATCCCATGCGGTTGAATACTTTGGAGAGAGGGTCACAATAGTCGAGGGGCGCTCGAAAAATCCTAAAATAACTGAATTTGAGGATTTAAAAATAGCAGCGTCTATTTTGAATGCTGAGGAAGATTAAATGCGTGTTGGAAATGGTTTTGACATTCACAGTTTTGAGGCGGGAACTCAAATTACCTTGGGTGGTGTAATCATTCCATTTAGCAGAGGAATCCGGGCTCACTCTGACGGCGATGTTTTGGTACATGCGCTCATCGACGGTATTTTGGGGGCGATTAACGCAGGCGATATTGGAAAACATTTTCCAGATGATGATGAAAAGTATAAAGGTGTTAACAGCTTGCATTTATTGACACATGTAAAAACACTGATGTCATCTGCAGAGTTTTCGCTTGTAAATATGGATGCAACAATAATTTTGGAAAAACCAAAGTTAATTTCGTATTTGGATCAAATGAAAAGAAATATTGCATCAGTATTAGGTTGCTCTACTGATATTTTAAGCATCAAAGCGACTACTTCTGAGAGGATAGGATTTGTCGGAAGACAAGAAGGAATCGCGTGTTTATGTTCGGTTTTGGTTGACAAAATACAATAAGGATTTTCTTTTGATAGCTGATATTGATGGGATAGGAATGACCTCTCAGAGAACGAGAGAGAGGTTGATTAATCGCTTATATAGCCAAGGTATAAGTAATATTTTGGTGCTTGAAGTAATGCGTACAATGCCTAGGCATATATTTTTAGATGAGGCCCTAGCTCATCGAGCTTATGAGGATACTTCATTACCTATTGGATACAAACAGACTCTCTCTCAACCATATATTGTTGCAAAAATGACAGAGTTGCTTTTGTCGGGTAAAAAAATGAGAAAAGTGTTGGAAATTGGCACAGGATCTGGTTATCAATGTGCGGTTTTAGCGAAATTAGTAGGTAAGGTTTATTCAATTGAAAGGATTGAACCTTTGTTATCAGCGGCAAGAGATAGATTTGAGATGTTGGGATTGGAAAACATTGAGACTCACTTTGGAGATGGTGTTTTAGGCTGGGATGCTAAGGCACCCTTTGATGGAATTATAGCCACTGCAGCACCGCGCATGGTTCCGCAAGCCCTATTAAATCAATTGGCTCCAAATGGAGTGTTAATAGCACCAGTCGAAGGTCAAAATTTTCAGGATCTGAGAATGATTACCAGAAAAGGGAAAAGTGATAAATTTGACGAAAAATCTGTCGAGGCAGTTAAGTTTGTACCAATGCTATCTGGTGTTGTGAATTGAATTTTTTTACCGCGATTAAAAAAGAGATTACATCCAGAGGCTTGCTTTTTTTAAAAGGCATGTTGATGGGAATAGCGGATGTTATTCCTGGCGTCTCGGGCGGAACCATTGCTTTCATTACGGGAATCTATCCCCAATTACTGCTTGCCGTCAATTCAATAAATATGGGTGCATTAAAATTACTATTTGGGTTAGAAATTCAAAAATTTTGGATTCAAATTCATGGGTCATTTTTACTCACGCTTGGCCTTGGACTGCTTCTTAGTTTGTTTGTTTTCGCAAATTTCATTGAGTTTTTGCTTCAAAATTATTCAGTTCAGTTATGGGCCTTATTTTTCGGGCTCATCCTGGGATCCGTAATTATTTTAATTAGACGGAACCCATTTATTAAATTAATGCAGGTGTTTTGGTTTCTTTTTGGCGTAAGTTTTGCCGTGGCAGTCTCGACTCTGCCCTCCATACAAAATGATGATGTTGGTGTTATCCAAATGTTTTTTGCAGGGTCAGTCGCGCTATGCGCTATGATATTGCCAGGAATATCCGGTTCCTTTATTCTGCTTTTGTTGGGATTCTATTCAACCTTTATCGACGCGGTAGCGAATGTGAGAGTAGACATCCTATTTGCTTTCTTTGCCGGTGGCGTGATTGGTTTGATGATGTTCAGTCGTTTTCTGTACTGGGTATTAAAACAGGCGGAAGATCTTTTTCTCTCCTGTATGTGTGGCTTTTTACTTGGCAGCCTTTCAATTATTTGGCCTTGGCAGGCTCCAAAAATCTCTGAAGACACAACAACAAATATTTGGTTAGAGAAGGCGACTCCAAATGAGTATGCAGTTTTAACTGGCAATGATCCGCAAGTCCTGTGGTGTCTTTCTCTTGCATGTATCGGAGTTGTAATTGTTATTTTGCTGAATAAAATTGATTTAAATAAATAGCATTGCTATAGGTGGACAATTTGAAGAAAACTCTTCTTTTCTTTTTGCTCCCATTGGTCATTATTGGGTGTAACTCTAATCCTGCGGCGGTTGAAACAAGAGAACCTCCTGAGAGCATTCAAATTACGTCACATAAAGTGGAAGAGGGAGAAACATTATTCTCTATTGCATGGCGCTATGATCTTCGATGGGAAAGGCTTGCGTTAATTAATTCTTTATGCCACCCGTATCTAATTAGCCCAGGTCAAGAGATTACACTCTCATCAAAAATATCTCCAAGCGTGGGCTGCAACAATACAGAGTATATTGTTGAAGCTGGAGATACCCTTTACTCAATCTCGAGTGATTTTGAAGTAACTTTAGAAAGTATTGCCGATATTAATGGTTTAAACAGCCCCTATCGAATTAATCCGGGAGAAAAACTCGTCATATCAATGGGTTCCTCATCAACTGCTCGTCAAAAAAGTATCCGACCTAATGTTGAGAGAGTCGCTAAGGCTTCAAGTCCCTCTGGGCCAAAAATCGAAGTTTCCAAATATAAAACTGATTGGCAGTGGAAATGGCCGCTTAAGGGAAGCGTTGTAGAAAGCTTTGATTTAGGGAAATCAAGAAAGGGCATTCGAGTTAAAAATGAATCATCAAAGCAAATAAATCCTGCAGCGCCCGGGAATGTTGTTTATGCGGGCTCAGGTCTGAGAGGATATGGAAATCTCGTAATAATAAAACATAGTGACAAAGTTTTGAGCGCATATGCAAACAATGAAGATATATTGGTTGAGGTGGGTCAATCAATAACTCAAGCTGATCCAATTTCAAATCTGAATGAAAATCAAATTGTTTATTTTGAAATTAGGCGCGACGGTAGCCCTGTTGATCCTCTAAAATTTCTCAAATAAATATTGGTTCCATGGACTCAAAATAACATTCCAGAAATTGGTAACAAGCTTGATATGACAAGACTTACCATAGCCATAACATTTATTAGAATATTCATGGCAGGCCCTGACGTGTCTTTAAACGGATCGCCTACTGTGTCACCAACGACTGCAGCTGCATGAGTATCTGAACCTTTGCCTCCTAAGTTACCTTTTTCCACGTACTTCTTTGCATTGTCCCAGGCACCACCAGCATTGGCCATAAATAAAGCAAGGGCTACACATCCTAGCAGTCCACCGGCAAGCATACCGCCAAGCGCGATTGCTCCTAAACCAAAGCCTATGACGGGAGGCATCGCAACTGCTATTATTCCAGGAAGCATCATTTTCTTGAGAGCTGCCTTAGTCGCTATCTCAACACACTTTTCGGAATCAGGATCAGCATTACCTTCCATCAATCCATTAATTTCACGAAACTGTCTTCTGATCTCATTTATCATTTCGAATGCGGCATCACCAACCGCTTTCATCGTTATGGAAGAAATTAGGAATGGAATACAGATTCCTATGAACATCCCGACTAAGACCATTGGATCTGTAATTGATAAGTAGAATGCATCACCGTATTTACTAGAGATTTGAGCTGAATATGCTGAGATGATTGCTAGTGCAGCCAATGCTGCTGCGCCAATTGCAAATCCTTTACCAATTGCTGCTGTAGTATTGCCTAATTCATCCAGAGAATCTGTTATTTCTCTTACCTCTTCTCCCATACCTGACATCTCTGCTATGCCACCCGCATTATCGGCAACAGGACCATAGGCATCGATCGCCATTGTGATTCCCACTGTTGAGAGCATTCCAACAGCAGCAATTCCAACCCCATATACTCCGGTAATGCCAATATTGGAGGCAATTGAAGTTGAAATAAGAATAATTATCGCAAGTATTGATACAGGTATGACAACAGATTGCATTCCTACGGATAAACCAGTAATCATTACTGTTGCAGGCCCTGTCTCACCGGATGCTGCTATCTCCTTTACCGGTGAACCACCCGTATAGTATTCTGTTATTAATCCTATCGCCACGCCACCCACTGCACCAGTGAGTACACACCAAAGTACCGAAGTGGGAATATCTGAGATTGAATTTACTAGAAAGTAAGCCATGATCATGAAGACCAAAGGGGCAAGTAGCGTTCCTGACCTTAGAGCGCTAGCTGGCGATTTAGCAGACTGAATTTTGACGATAGCAATGCCTACGATGGACGCAATTAAACCTGTTGCGGCAAGTCCTAACGGAAGGAACATTAAGCTTTGAGAATTTATAGTATATGCTATGGCTATAGATGCAATCATTGAACCACAATACGATTCAAAAATATCAGATCCCATTCCCGCCACATCTCCGACATTATCTCCGACATTATCTGCAATGACTCCAGGATTCCTAGGATCATCTTCAGGGATTCCCGCTTCAACTTTTCCAACAAGATCTGCTCCAACATCAGCTGACTTTGTGAATATGCCTCCTCCGACACGAGAGAAAAGAGCAACAACAGATGCCCCCATTCCGAATCCCTCGAGCGCGTGCACATGAGATCCGCCATTCGCCGCATAAAAGTAATACAAGCTACCAAGCCCAATTAATCCGAGCGACGCGACGCAAAGACCCATAACAGACCCACCGTAAAATGAAACTGATAGCGCTGCTGCTGCTCCATCCTTCTGTGCAGCAGTTGCGGTTCGAACATTTGCTTTTGTAGCAGCATACATTCCAATAAATCCTGCAAGAGAGGAACAGGCAGCCCCTACGATTACGGCTATTGCAGTTTCAGTTCCAAGAAACATTCCGGCGAGCACTACCAGCACCATTATGAAAATAACTAGATACTTATACTCTGTTTTCATGAAGGCGAGCGCACCTTTATGGATCTGGTCTCCAATCTTTTTAACTTTATCCTCACCATCTGGATATTTCATTACGAGTGAATAAATGAAAAACGCCGCTACTAAACCGATGATTCCCAGAAATGGGGGGTAAAGAGAAATGTCCATTGATAAGCTCCGAAATTTAAAAACCGGCATTCTAACATTAAAGATGCCATTTCAGCATTTTAAAATTGGAGATTTTAAATTTTTTTTAATTTCGGTGTTTCTTGCCAAAAATGCTACACTTGTAACTAGCAAAAATTAAGTTTATTGACTTTCTGCAATACTACGTTCTGAGCTAAAGAAACTCAAAGCGCGTAAACTGGTTTAGTTAAAAGCGTCAACATTGTGACGAAAAAATATCTTGGGAAACTCATATTGAACAAAAACATACGTATCGCTCTACTTTTCCTAATCCTATTGGTGCTTTGGTTCAGTAGTGGTTTTTTGAAGACAGATAAAGAAGAAGTGTCTGAAACTACTCTTGAATCGAAAATTGCGGTACAAGCAATCGCTCTCAAAGGAGAAGTATTTTCACCAAGACTAAGCTTCAGAGCATATACTGAGGCAAATAGAGATATCAACTTGGTATCAAAGGTAAGCGGCGAGATAATTGCGCTAAATGCAAAAGAAGGGGACTATATTGAAGCTGGAACCTCTGTGTGTAAGATAAATACAGAGGACAAGACCGCGAAATTAGAACATGCAAAGGCTGTTCTGGTTGAATCTAGGCTTCGATACGAGGGGGCAATCAAACTCGATGAGAAAGGCTATCAGTCTGAGTTAGTAAAAGCACAAACACTTTCAGATGTTCTTCGTGCTGAGGCCCTGGTAAAAAGACTCTCGCTAGATATCGATAATTTGAATATCATCGCGCCATTCTCGGCGACGATTGAAAAAATCCCAGTCGAAATGGGCCAAGTTCTTGCAGTTGGATCAGTTTGTGCCTCTCTCGTGGATTTGGATCCAATAAGAATCGTAGCTAATATTGATTTTGACGACATTTATAATGTGGATCTTGATTCTAGGGTTTTTTTTGAAATAGCTGACAAACCGCTTACTCCTGCAAAACTGCAATTTATATCAAAACAATCAAATGATGCGACGAGAAGTTATAGGATAGAGGCAGTAGCGGATAATACTAACATGAGAATATTAGCTGGGCTTCCAGCAAAACTCGTAGTGGAAATGGAAGAAATACAGGCTCACTTTTTACCAGCCAGTGCTATTTTATTAAATGATCAAGGAGCAACAATAACAAAAATCTTAAGGGATGATATTGTGAATTCAGTCGAAGTGTCGATACTTGGTGAAGAAAAGGAAGGCCTCTGGGTAGCGGGCCTTCCTTTTGAAAGTTTGGTGATTACTGTTGGACAGAATTATGTAGTCGATGGTGACCTTGTCAATATTGAAATATCCGATAGATAAATTAAATAATGAAATTTCTTGAATTCGTTATATCGCATTCCAGGGCGACCATTGCAATTATGATCTTAGTTGTTCTTTCTGGGGTGGGTTCCCGTGTCTCTATGCCAATTGAAATGTCTCCGAATGTCGTTTTACCCGTAGTGATGACGATGGTCAGGCTCGATGGAATATCGCCTGAGGATGGAACAAGATTACTGGTAAGACCGATAGAAAAGGAACTTAAAACTCTTGATGGCATTGAAGAAATTCAGGCCATGGCTAGTGAAGGTTACGTTGTTGTAACGACTGAATTTGAGGTTAGTGACAATATAAAACAAGCCGTAGCAGATGTCCGAGAGGCTGTCGATAGAGCTAAAGCAGATTTCCCTCAGGATACTGAGGAACCGGTCGTTGATGAATTGAGTCCAAATCCGGAACCCTCAATAGTTATTACTTTCTCAGGCGATAAAGCAAGTGAGAGAGAACTTTTCGATGCGGCTATATTTCTTCAAAGAAGATTAGAAATATTACCGGAAATACTTACAGCCAAATTGAGCGGTAATCGGGAAGAAATTGTGGAGATTGAAATCGACCCGGAAAAACTAAAGTTTTTTAATATTTCTATCAACGAATTTGCACGTGCGATTTCGTTGAATAATCTTTTAATCCCAACTGGAGAAATAGATGTTGCTGGAGGAAGATTCGGCATCAAAGTCCCGGCAATTTTAGAGTCGTACTCTGATATCGCAAGCGTTCCAATTAAAGCATCTCCCAATAGTGCAATAACCCTTGGAGATTTGGCTAAGGTAAGGCGAACCTTTCGAGACGCTCAGGGTTACAGTTTAATAAATGGCGAAAAGGCGCTTGCGATTGATGTTAGGAAGAGAATTACAGCAAATTTAATAGATACAGTGGAAAGTACCAAAAATGTTATCGAAACATATAAATCGGATTTTTCCGAAAACATCAAAATCGGATATGCGTTTGACACATCAGAAATGACTGAGAACATGGTAAATGAGCTAGAGGGTAATATTATTACTGCGATGTGTTTAGTACTAGCTTTGGTGGTTGCGGCATTAGGATTTAGATCGGGGTTACTTGTTGGATTTGGAATCCCCTTTAGTATCTTAGGGGCGCTAATAATCATCAATTATTTGGGCCATAGCTTTAATTTTATGGTTATGTTTGGTCTTCTTTTATCACTTGGGATGCTCATTGATGGAGCAATTGTTGTGGTAGAGTATGCCAATACTCAAGTCTCTGAGGGTCTGTCGTTTCGAAAGGCTTATTCTGATTCTGTGATAAGAATGGCGGTTCCAGTAATTGCCTCGACTGGAACTACTTTAGCAGCTTTTTTGCCTTTATTATTTTGGCCCGGTGTATCAGGTGATTTTATGTCCTATCTTCCAATTACTGTATTCTCAGTTTTGGGATGGTCTTTGATGTATGCCCTTATTTTTGTGCCAACCCTTGGAACCATTTTAGGAAGAAGGCGTGGAAAGAATAAGACTCTTCCGGAAGATAGAGAGTCAGAGCGATCTGCTAGAACGTTATTTTTACCTCTCGAGAAACTTTATTTAAAAATTTTGAGGCCAGTGGTCGATTTCCCCTTAAAGTTTGCCGGGCTTATTTTTCTGATTATCTTCGGAATATTTTTTCTTTATTCCAAATTTAATTCAGGTCAAGAGTTTTTTACCCCGATTGAAAGCCAGTATGGAATGGTTGAAATTCGAGCTCAGGGAAACCTATCAATAGATGAACAAAAAGAAATTACTTCGAAAGTAAACAGAATCGTAGAAAGCATTGATGGAGTCAAACAACTTTATGGATATTCCAATGCAACAAATTATGTGACATTCGGATCTGATGTTAGTCGTGATCAAATTAGTACTATTTTGGTGGAGTTAACGTTAAGAAAGGATAGACAGCTAGGAAGCAATGAGATATTCAATATAATCCGTGAGCGAACTAAATCAATTCCTGGGATCTTCGTTACAGGACAAGAAATGGAGCAGGGACCCCCAACCGGAAAAGATATTCAAATTCAGCTTTCTTCGCCGGATAGACAGGCTCTTTATGAAAAAGCTGAAGAATTGCGAGTTTGGATAGATCAAAATGTTGACGGAATCAGAGACCTTCAAGATACATTACCATTAGCAGGTATTCAGTGGGAAATCGATATTGATGAATCAAGAGCGGCTATGTTAGGCGTTGACATTGCGTCGGTAGGTAACATGATTCAGCTAATCACTCATGGGGCTATAGTAGGGAAATTTAGGCCTGATGATGCAGATGATGAAATTGAAATCAGGCTACGCTTTCCTAATGAAGAAAGAAAGCTTAGTAATATTGGTGACTTAAGAGTCGACTCCAAATATGGACCTGTTCCTATTGGTTCTTTCACCAATATTATTGCGGCAGAAAGAGTTGACTCGATTCAAAGAATTGATATGAAAGAGACAGTTTTTGTTTTGGCAAATAGCCAAGATGGATATTTGCCGGATGATCAGGTGAGCATCATAAATTCTTGGGTAGAGGCGAATCAAGATTCCAATGTCGAGGTGCAATTCCGGGGAGCTAATGAGGAACAGCAAAAATCGGCAGATTTTTTGTTGACGGCCTTTCTGCTAGCAATGTCTGTAATGCTGATCATGCTAGTCACACAATTTAATAGTTTCTATCAAGCGGGATTGATTTTATTTTCTGTCATCCTTTCCACCGCAGGTGTTCTTCTTGGTCTTTTAATTGCGCAAGCAACATTCAGTACTGTGCTTACAGGAGTTGGAATAGTAGCGCTTGCAGGTATTGTAGTTAACAATAATATCGTGCTTATAGACACTTACAATTATATTCGAGCAAAAGACAATCTTATCACTGCCACTGAAGCAGTTTTCGAGGCGGCAAGAGCCAGATTCAGGCCCGTGATGCTCACAACGATTACTACCGTTGTAGGATTACTCCCTCTGGCAAATGGAATTAGCATTGATTTAGTAAATCGAACATACACAGTTGGCGGCATGGTTTCCTCTTGGTGGCAACCGCTCGCAAGTGCTATCGTTAATGGCCTGCTAATAGCAACCTTACTTACTCTTTTACTCACTCCAGCTATGCTGCTCATTCCAGAGATTATTTCTAAGAAGTTAGGAATTCGAGTCGCTAATCATGAGCACAATATTCAATAGTTTCCTTTAATGAGAAAGATAATTCACTGTGACTGTGATTGTTTTTATGCCTCAGTGGAGATGAGAGATAACAAAGCTCTTTGTTCATTGCCAATTGCGGTTGGAGGAAGTAAGAATGGGAGGGGAGTTCTAACTACTTGTAATTACATAGCGCGTAGCTTTGGAGTGAGGTCGGCTATGCCAACTAGAACGGCTCTTCAATTATGCCCAAGATTAGTGATTCTTCCTGTTGATATGCAAAAATATCGAGACGTATCGAATCAAATAAAAGCTATATTTTTGGAGTTTACTGAAAGGGTTGAGCCAGTCTCGCTGGATGAGGCATATTTAGATGTCAGTTATAATAAGGAATTTTCGGGGAGTGCCTCACTTCTTGCCAATCATATAAGAGAGAAAATTCACTCTGAAGTTGGTGTTACGGCCTCCGCTGGAATAGCTCCCAACAAGTTCCTCGCTAAAATCGCCAGTGATATTAATAAACCAAATGGACAGTTTGTTATTACTCCAAATGACGTAGACGCGTTCATGCCAGGGTTGAATATTAGAAAAATTCCTGGTGTGGGGACAATATCAGAAAAGAAATTAAATAAGTTAGGCATTTATACATGTTCAGATATACAAAGCTCTTCGCCAGATGCCTTGATAAAGGCGATGGGCTCATTCGGTGAAGTTCTCTTGAAAAGGAGTTTTGGAATTGATGACAGAGAGGTGCAACATAAACACGTAAGAAAGTCGATCAGTATTGAGAGAACATTCCCTGAAGACTTAAAGGATTTTGAAGCCTGTCTAAAAAAGGTTCCATATCTGCTAGAAAATTTTCAAAATAGACTTTCGCGATTAAGTGACAAGTACCATGTAAAAACATGCTTTCTTAAAATAAAGTTTAATGATTTCTCTCAGACTACTCTTGAGAAAAATTCAATAAAAACTTTTACAGTCGAAAATCTCGAATCACTAATCTACGAAGCCTGGATCAGAAAGTCGCGCCCAGTAAGATTAATGGGTTTGGGGGCAAGGATCTCGCTAAATGGAAAAGACAAAGCTAAAAGACAGCTAGAGCTGCTGTCTTAAAAAATAATTTGCTCTAATCAACGTTTTGATTTTAACGTGCTACTTAAACCGCTGTCTCAAATATTTGCTTTTCCGCATGATAGCTTGATCTAACCAATGGTCCACATGCATCACTTTTAAAGCCAATTTTCTTTGCGTATTTACTGTACTCTAGAAATTCGTTTGGATGAACGTATCTTTGAACCGCAAGATGACTCTTTGAGGGTTGCAAGTATTGTCCAATAGTGATCATCTCAACGCCATGATCCCTGAGATCTCGCATCGTCTCAAAAATTTCATCTTTCTTTTCGCCTAGACCAACCATAAGCCCCGATTTTGTAGGAATTAATGGATTATTTATTTTGAATTCTTTAAGAAGTTTAAGAGACCAAAGATAGTTCGCTCCCGGCCTTGCCTCTCGATAAAGGCGAGAGATTGTTTCTAAATTGTGATTAAAAACATCGGGAGGCGATTTCGAAAATTTTTCAATAGCGATCGACATTCTACCTCTAAAATCGGGGACTAATATTTCTACTTTTATGTGTGGTGAAGTGGTTCGAATTGCATCAATGCATTCAACGAAATGATTTGCTCCCCCATCTCGCAAGTCATCTCTGTCAACGGAGGTGATTACTGCATATTTGAGCTTCATTTTGGATATTGCTAAAGCTAGGTTTTTCGGTTCATCAGGATCAAGAGCATTTGGCTTTCCATGTCCTACGTCACAAAAAGGACACCGCCGTGTGCAGATGTCGCCCATGATCATAAATGTTGCAGTTCCATTTGAGAAACATTCATTTAAATTTGGGCAGGCACCTTCCTCACATACGGTCGACATTTTATGAGACCTCAAAATTTTTTTGACCTCAGAAACTTTGTCAGAGTTAGAAAGTCTTATTCGAAGCCAGTCTGGTTTTTTAGGACTATCATCAAGGTTTATGACTTTTATCGGTATGCGCTCCACTTTTTTTGAATCACGCAGTTTTTCTCCTCGAACTAGTCTGCTCGTTCTTTTTGGAGGCTCCATATCCCCAGATTTTTTATCTAAAACTGTCATCGTCTTTATGTTCGATCTCCGTGAGGGCGATTTTATCCGTATGATTGTTATAACCTAAATTCTTCGTGAGTATCTCTCTAAAACTAGTCTGGACCTCGCTAAATTGAACATCAATGTAAGTTTCACTCTTTAGTTGAGTCATTTCTAAGCCAAGACCACAAGCATTGATTCTGGACCAAGGAGACATATCCATATCAATATTGAAATTCACGCCATGATAAGTATAGCCCTTTCGAACTCTCAGACCAATTGAAGCTATTTTCTTTCCAGATTCGCAAAACACTCCACGGGAAGCTTTTTTAGTGTGTCCTTCAACGGTCCATAGTGCCATGGTCTCAATTACGGAATTCTCTATGATATCGATTAGTCCAAAGATTTTTGAATTAGCACGTTTTAAATCAATTAGGGTATACGCAGTTATTTGTCCATGACCATGAAAGGTGACATGGCCTCCGCGATCACTCTGTACAACGGGAATATCACCTGAGGCTAAAATATAGTCGCTATTACCAGCTTGGCCTTGAGTAAAAACAGGATGATGCTCCAGAATCCATATTTCGTCAGCAGTACTTTCTGACCGAACATTTGTGAAATGTTTCATCTGGCTCAGAATTTTCTCATAAGATTGACGACCAATTTCTCTGATAACCAGCGTCTTACTCATCGGATGTTTAAATCACCATTTTTACGCATTTATCATCCTTTAAACAGTTAGATAATGTCATCACTTGTTCTTCGCTAGTCGCCTTTATTATAAAAGTCGAGGCGATCCAAGTATTATTCTTACTAAGTTTTTCGGAGAGTTTTCTATATTTTCTGACACCAACTTGCCTATTCATTACAGATTCAACGTGTTCAGAAAATTCTGGTGTTGCGTCACCAATAACTTTAATAGGGTAATCACAAGGAAATTTTATTATTTGTTTCTCTTGAGCACACATTAGGCCTTATCCTAAGAGAGAAGATTAGTAAAAAATAACACTAGCCAATCAATTATCCTGGATATAAAGTTTCCTTTGGTAATGTTTTGTGAAGATACGAGAGGGATTTCAAGTAGTAATTCATTCTCCAAGCTTATTTTAAGCAAACCAAGTGGATCACCAACTTTAACGGGTGCCTTTATCACTTCATCAATAGTGAATTCGGCTTTTAAGTCGTCCTCTGCACCCCGGGGGAAAGTGAGAACTGCATCTTCGTCAATAGTCAAATTTAGAAATTTTTCCGTTCCAAACCATATTTTTACGTCAGACTTTATAATCTCTTTGGACTTGAACAATGTTTGAGTATTAAAGTAGCGAAAACCATAGGATAGTAATCTTTGCGATTCTCTGGATCTTGTTTCATCATTTGAGGCCCCAAGTACAACAGAAATCAGACGCATATCTTCTCTTTCTGCAGATGCAACTAAACAAAAACCAGCTTCATCTGTCCTACCCGTTTTTAACCCATCAACACTCTTATCTCTCCAAAGTAACCGGTTTCGATTGGGCTGATTGATATTATTGTGCTTAAAATATTTTTCCGAATATATTTTATATGACATGGGATGATCTTTGATTATGGCATTTGCTATTTTTGATAAGTCTCTGGCGGAAGAATACATCCCTTCTTCAGGCAACCCGGATGAATTTTTAAATTCACTATTGGTCATCTGCAATAACTCAGCCTGTTGATTCATGAGATCCGCAAATGCTATCTCACCACCTGAAATGTGCTCAGCAAGTGCGATTGAGGCATCATTGCCAGATTGAATAATTACACCTCTCATGAGATCTATTACGGGTACTTTGCTTCTGGGATCGAGAAACATTGTAGATCCACCAGTTTTTGCACCTCCCTTTCGCCAAGCATTATCACTAATTGTTACAAGATCTTCTGGTTTCATTCTTCCAGCTTTAATCTCATTAGAGGTGATATAAGTCGTCATCATTTTTGCAAGACTTGCTGGTGGTAAACGCAGGTCAGCATTATTTTCCAGTATTACCTTGCCTGTCGAAGAATCTACCAAAATCCAAGATTTGGCATTAATAGATGGTTCAGCGGGAATAATTTGTTTTGAATTGACTGATAAGGAGATCAGAAGACCGATTGAAAATGTAACAAAAAAATTAGTTTTCATAAACGTGCCGCGAAGAATTCAGAGATTCTATGTTTTTATTTTAAGATCAATTAATATAATTAGCTACTCAAAAGGTAGTTTATATTTGGTTGTTTAACACAGATGCACCTTGCAAAAGCTTTCTTTTACTAAGTGGCTAAGCTGGGTGACAGCCATCGCATATTTCACTCGTGGATTATATCTCCCGATAACATGAAAATTTTGAAATCCGAACCAATATTCTTCTTTAGCTTCGTTTTCTAGCTTTAAAGGCAAAGCTTTTAGTCCTGGTTTTGCATCCAGATCCAATGGTTCAAGACCTAACTCAATAAAGTTTTCGATTGATTTTTTTGGACGTGAAATTTTGTTATATGTGATTTCGTGTGCCCGTTTTTCCGTCAGTTTTGCCTTAGCTATAATTATTTCGTCTTTTTCCCATCCATGACGCATTAGGTAATTAGATACGCTTCCTATTGCATCTGTAGGATTTTCCCAGATGTCAGCAATAGAATCATTATCAAAGTCTACGGCATAGTTACGATAGCTATCTGGCATAAATTGCCCGAAACCCATTGCTCCAGCATATGAACCTTTTAGTGACAGAGGATCAATTTTTTGCTCTCGCGCGAGTAGGAAAAGATTTTCAAGTTGATGTGTAAAAAATAGCCGTCGGGATTCTCTACTCTCATATTTCGTATAGTAGTCGAAGGCTAAGGTGGATAGCGCATCAATTACTCGGAAGCTCCCCATATTTTTACCATAGTTAGTCTCTATGCCAATGATACTGACGATAATTTCAGGGTTAATTCCAAATTCTTCATAAGCAGTTTCAAGCACATTTATATTTTCTTTCCAAAACGCAACACCATTTTCAATTCGTGACTCTGTAATAAAAATATTTCTATAAGAATGCCAAGGTTTAACCTTTTCGGCTGGTTTGCTCATTGCCCTAATAATTGCGTCCTGTTTTGTGGCGCTTTTGAGTGATTTGACAATTTCCTCTTTCTTAAATTTGTATTTTGAGACCATTATCTCTGTAAATTTTTCGGCATCTTTATTTTTCGAGTAGTCAGCGACGCATATTTCTATTTGAAAGAATAGAAGTATGATGCTGAAAAAAAAAGAAGCTCGTGGAGTCAAGATCTGATCCTTCGTGGTTCGTGGCTTATGCTTGTTAATATACCAAAACCCATAAATAGAGTTAAAGCAGAGTTACCACCAAAACTAATTAACGGAAGAGGTGCACCTACTATCGGCAGTATACCGGAAACCATACCCAAATTGACAAAGATGTGAGCAAAAATCATTACGGCAAAGCTCCCCGCAAATAAACGTCCAAATTGAGATTTGGCATGAGCGCTTATGAAGAAACATCTTGAAAGTAAAATTGCATAAGCAGCGAGTGTGAATACCACACCAATTAAGCCAAATTCCTCCGCTAAGACAGCGATGATGAAGTCAGTATGACTCTCGGGCAAAAAATCTAACTGAGATTGTGTCCCATTAAGCCAGCCCTTACCATAAAGGCCACCTGAACCAATGGCTGTTTTTGATTGAATTATATTCCACCCAGAGCCTAAAATATCATCTTCAGGTGATAAAAGCGTTAAAATTCGCTGCTTTTGGTAATCACGTAGCATGAATATCCACATTAATGGAATTGTCAGCAGAAAAATAAAGAGACTTCCAGCAATATACCGTCTTCTTAATCCAGCCAAAAATAGTGTCGTAACTCCTGTCGCAAAAACTAAAATACCTGTTCCAAGATCAGGTTGAAAAATGATCAGAAATGAAGGAACAGAAATTAGACTGATTGACCAGAAAACATGCTTTGCAATCGGAGGAGTCGCTCTTCTGCCTAGGTACGCAGCCAAAGCTAAGGGCAAACTCACTTTTAATAATTCCGATGGCTGTAATCTAAAAATAATGAGGTCAAGCCACC
This sequence comes from uncultured SAR92 cluster bacterium, assembly GCA_902596775.1. Lineage (GTDB taxonomy): Bacteria > Pseudomonadota > Gammaproteobacteria > Pseudomonadales > Porticoccaceae > AAA300-D14. Next base: position 31,916 of record CACJVE010000003.1, on the reverse strand, counting down.
TTTGGGCGCCTTTAACATCAATTCCAATGATTATCACAAGTATTAACAAAATAGTGGTTAAGCCGAAAATATAAAAAGCCCATAGTTCTATAGTCCTAGCAGATATTTGAGATATGAGTAACATAAGAAAAAAACCGGCACCTATGAAGGCAAGGTGACGATTTATATAATCAATATTCTCACCAGTAGCGCTGAAAAGAGCCAGCATGCTGATGGCTAAAAGCACAATAAGCGCGATTATTAGCAAGAAATCTACTTTAAAAGGGTATTTACCTTTATTTGTTCTTTCGATTGTTTTTAATATTCTGACAAAATCAGAGTTTTGCATAAGTTAAAGCCACATTTTAGAGGTTCTTGTATACCCTTATATTCTATTCTTCATATAAGCATCTAACACGCTCTTTGCTATTGGAGCCGCAGTAACACTTCCAAACTCACCATTTTCTACAATGAGCGCTACGGCAATTTCGGGATCATCTAATGGAGCAAAGGCAATGAATAGAGCGTGATCCCACTGACTTGGATCAATTTTAGACTTATCGTAATCTTCCTCTGCACTAATACTTATAACTTGAGCTGTTCCAGTCTTTCCAGCGATTTTATAATTTAAATCCTTGTTTATCAGTTTTGCGGTGCCTGTTGAGGAATGAACAACATTCGCCATCGCATTGTGAATATATTTCCAATGCTCATCTTGAATTTCAAATGGTGTATTAAGTAATTGGCTTTTAATTGGAATCGAATTGACAGCTTTAATAAGTTGTGGAGACATGAATCTTCCTTTATTTGCAATGATTCCAGTCATCAATGCAAGCTGGATTGGAGTAACAAGCATAAATCCCTGTCCAATACTCATGTTTATGGTATCCCCATCAAACCATGCAGATCCACGTTTCTCTATTTTCCATTGTCTTGAGGGCATTATGCCGTTTGTCTCTCCAGGAAGATCTAATCCGGTTTTTCCCCCTAGGCCAAATTTCTGACTCATAGAGGACAATGCATCTATTCCAACTCTCGCTCCGATTTCATAAAAAAATACATCGCATGATTCTGTGATTGCTTGATTCAAATCAACAGATGATCCATGTCCTCCTTTTTTAGGTTCTCTCCACGGTCTGTCAATCCCCTCCATGAGAAAATATCCTGGATCTTTTATGACAGTATTTGGAAAGATGTGTTGGGTATGGAGAGCTATTAAGCCAAAAAGTGGCTTTATAGTTGATCCTGGAGGATATTGTCCGGCCACCGCTCGATTGAAGAGTGGTTTGTCATCTGATTTTAGAAGTGCAGAATATTTTTCTTGAGTAATTCCTGATATGAAAAGATTCGGGTCATAGCTTGGCGAACTCATCAAGGCTAGTATTTCGCCTGATTTTACATCAAGTGCGACCAACGCACCCTTCCGCCCTTGGAACTCATTAAATGCCGTTAATTGAATCTCTTTATCCAGGGTGAGCATCAGATCATTTCCAGCGGTGGGCTGATTTTCGCCCAAGGTTCTCATGACTCTACCACGCGCATTGGTTTCAACATTTTGACTACCCACCTGACCCAAAAGTTTTGATTCATAAAACTTTTCAAGGCCTGTCTTACCGATTGAATCCGTTCCTCGGTAACTTGGAGTATCAATATTTTCAAGTTCAGATTCATTTATCCGACCCACATATCCAAGCACATGAGCAAATAGCTCTTTTTCCGGATACTCACGTTTTAACTTAGCACTTATCTCAATGCCATCCAGATCGAACTCATTCACGGCGAGAATTGCTTGCATCTTTTCAGTTAAATCATACTTCAGTGGTGTCGGCTCATAAGGTTTTCGTCGTTTTAACCGATCCAAGAAAACATCTATTTCATTGTCACTTATCTCAATGAGAGATCTTAGTTTATTTATTAAAGCATTTAGGTCATCCGTATGTTCGCGGACTATAGAAAGATTTGTTATCGGTATGTTATGAGCGAGAATTTCTCCATTCCTGTCGTAAATTATGCCCCGAGCTGGTGCAAGCGGTCGAACATGAACTCGGTTTTTCTCAGAGTTAGTCACGAAGTCTTCATGATTTGTTATTTGCAAATCAAAATATCTAGCCACTAAAATCAAAGTTAAAAGTGCAATAAATATAATCGAGAGAGTGATTCTTTTTAAATAAATTTTTCTTTCTATTTCTGGGTCTGAAAAGTTTGATTGCATCTGTAAATTTCTGAATTCTATGATCTGTGATATGGATGATTAGTTGTTATTGTCCAGGCTCGATAAAGCTGCTCAAGAAGAATAACTCTAACCAAAGGATGCGGAAAAGTTAGATCAGACATTGACCAAACAAAATCGCATTCGTTTAAAAATTCTTTTGATAAGCCATCTGGACCACCTATAACAAATGTTAAATTCAATCCCTCCATTTGCCAACGACTAATTCTTTTTGATAAAAACCTACTGGTTAGACTCTCACCCCTTGAATCAAGAGCAACAACATATGAACTACGATCGATTTTTTTCACGATAGTTTCACATTCAAGTTCTATGGCACGCTTGCTCGATTGATTGCTTTGATAATTCTTTTGGACAATTTCAATAATTCTTAGTTCCCATTTTTTCGGTAGTCGATTTATATAATTTTGGCAGCCATCCTCAATCCAGCGATCCATTTTTGTTCCTACTGCAATAATAGTTACTTTCATGATGAACTTTTCAGAAGGTTCTAATTCGAATAATTGCTTTTTATGATGCAGACTTGGGTTGAGACCATAATTTTTCTAAATCATAAAGCTTTCGAGTCTCGGACAACATAACGTGGACAACGGTATCTCCAAGATCGATAAGCACCCACTCGCCAGAATTCTGACCCTCTATACCTATGACTTTTATGTCTTGGTTCTTAGCAAATTCTGTTATTGCCATAGAGACTGATCTCACATGTCGAGTCGAGTTCCCAGTAGCGATTATCATTGACATCATTTCGCTAGTGATTTTTGACACATTGATGGTGACCACATCATGTGCTTTTGAGTTATCAAGTTCATTAACTAGTGATAATTCTATATTTTTTGAGTTCATTTTATATCTCTATATAGATGGTGCTCATTGATGTAGTGTCTTATTTTTGAGGGCACTAATCCATCAATTTTTTTACCTAATTTTATATTCTTGCGAATCTCACTAGAGCTTATTTTGAGTTGTGAAAGACTGCAAAAATATATATTTCCAAAGGCTCTTTTTTTTAAACTGATGATATTTTCACATCTTTTTTCTTTCAGCCAATCAGTGATCTCTTCATCTGGATTTGGCTTAAAATCTTTTCGAGACACTACAGCTAAATGACAATAGTTGAGAAGTTCTCTCCAGTTGTACCACGTGTTTATTGACTCAAAAGCGTCTTCACCTATGCAAAGTATTATTGATACCTCAGATCCAAATTTTTCTCTAAGATATTTGAATGTTTTAGCACTGTATGAAGCACCGATGCTTCGTATTTCATAATCCTCTATGGAAATACGATGCAAATCTTTCTCAATTCCAATTTTTATCATATTGAGCCTGTGCTCATGCGAAATTGAAAATCTCTCCTTGTGGGGAGGTTGGCCTGTTGGTAATATTTTTAGATTTTTTATATCCAAATGATCAACTAGGTCTTGAGCAATGTTTAGATGACCATTGTGAAATGGATCGAAACAACCGCCAAAATAAGCAATTGTCATTTTAGCGTCTCACCTGTCCATTTCCTGATACAACCCATTTTAGTGATGTTAATCCTTCGAGACCAACAGGGCCTCTTGCATGAATTTTATCAGTGGAAATACCAATCTCAGCTCCGAGTCCGTATTCAAAGCCATCAGCGAATCGTGTCGAAGTATTTACGAGAACCGAACTCGATTCAATTTCCCTTAAAAATCTCTTTTGATGCTCTTCATTTTCAGAGACGATCGCATCTGTGTGATGAGAACCAAATTTATTAATATGAGTGATCGCATCATCAATTCCAGTAACAACCTTCACAGCAAGTATTGGAGCCAAATATTCCTCTTGCCAGTCAGCCTCAGAGGCTATGTTTAAATTCGGAACAATTTTCCTGCTGACCTCACATCCTCTAATTTCGACTTTTTTATCCGAAAGAATCTTTGTGACTTTTGGTAAGAAATTAACGGCGATCATCTCTGATACAAGCAAAGTCTCCATTGCATTACAAACGCCGAAACGATTTGTCTTTGAATTTACCGAGATATCAAGAGATTTTTTAATATCTGCCGAATCGTCTACAAAGACATGACAGACTCCGTCAAGATGTTTGATCATTGGAATCGTCGCATGCTTCTGAAGAAATTTAAGTAGCTCTTTACTACCACGAGGTATTATTAAATCAATATATTTATCGGCGCTGGCAATTTCAGAGACAAGATCTCTCGATGTATTTTCTATTACTTGCACCAAATTTGGATCCACGGAATTATTGATTAATGATTTTCTAATAATTTCTCCTATGGCCAGATTCGTGTTTATGGATTCGCTTCCTCCTCTTAGAATTACTGAGTTTCCTGATTTCAGGCAAAGGGCTGAAGCGTCAGTAGTAACATTTGGTCTCGATTCATAAATTATCCCTATGACGCCAAGCGCAGTTCTCATTTTTTTAATATGGAGACCATTTGGTCTTTTCCCAAGATCAATAATTTGACCAATTGGGTCAGGAAGATCAATGATATCCGAGATGCTAGTAAGCATACTCTCGATTCTCGGTTCATCTAAGATTAATCTATCCCTAAAACTATCTTTAGTGCTAATCGGTAGGTTTTCGATATCAATGCTGTTGGCAGTAATGATTTTTGTCTTGTTTTTATCGATCTCATTACTTATCGAAGCAAGCAGTTCATTTTTTGCCTTTGTCGTAAGACTGCGAGCTTGTTTTGACGCTCTTTTTGCTTTTTGAGCAATCTCAGTTACTGAAGCTAATATATTAATTTTTTTAATCTCTAATTATTGTTTTGGAACGTATTATTTTTCTAGTTTTAACTTAATTTAGTTAGGCTTTGATTAATTAGCAATTTTAAGGTTTCGATGGATATTTTAAAAGAACTTGTATCAAGAAATAATTGGTTTGTGCTCACTGGCGCAGGAGTTAGTCTTGATTCGGGCATTCCAACGTATCGAGACAGCGAGGGAAACTGGACCAGGTCAATGCCAGTTGAAAACCAAGATTTTATTCGTTCCTCTGATGTTAGAAGACGATTCTGGGCTCGAAACATGGTTGGTTGGCGTTTTATGTCCGAAGCCAAACCGAACCAAAATCATTTACATCTTGCGCGCATACAAAAAAAAGGAGGTATTTCCTGCCTCACGACGCAAAATGTAGACGGTTTGCATCAAAAAGCAGGTAGCACCGATGTTATAGATCTCCATGGTCGTTTAGATTCTGTGACCTGTCTGAGCTGCGAACTAAAACTTGCTCGACAATATATACAAAATGTTTTGATTGAAAACAATCCGCACTATGCAGAAATAACAGGAGCTATTCTCCCGGATGGAGATGCTGAAATTGATAAAATACCCTATGGATCTTTTTTTGTACCAGATTGTCCAAATTGTGGGGGTATTCTGAAACCTGATGCTGTTTTCTTTGGCGACTCGGTCCCAAAGCATGTAGTTTCAAAAGCGATTGATAGCCTCAAATCATCGAATGGTGTTCTAGTTGTTGGGTCTTCACTTAACACATATTCGGGTTTTCGGTTTTGCCGACTTGCCAAAGAAGCAAGAAAGAAATTAATTATTATTAATAAAAGTCCGACTAGAGCTGATAATATCACGGATATAAAAGTATCAGCGGACTGCTCAGAGGTACTCTCAGAGTGGGCTGCCTTTATTAGTTGACGCTTAAATATGGACTGACTATGTCCATAAGAACTTCGATATGTTCATTATCATCATTTAGGCAATAGATATACTCAAATTCTTCTCCACCCGCCTCTAAGAATATCTCTCTTGCCTCTCCGTTAATTTCTTCCAATGTTTCAAGACAGTCTGACGAAAATCCTGGGCAAATAATAAATATTTTTTTAATATTTTTTGGTGGGAGAGATTCTATTGTTTCGTCAGTATAAGGCTGCAACCAGGGTTCTCTTCCAAATCGAGACTGAAAAGTGGTCATTATTTTATCACTCTCAAAATTCAGTGCTTCAGACACTAAACGGGTAGTTTGATGACAAAAGCAATGATATGGATCTCCATTCTTTAGATATCTCTCAGGTGTTCCATGATAAGACATAATGATCATGTCTGGATTACCACTTTTTTTAAGTTGGTTCTCTATAGTCTTGACAAGTGCGCGGATAAACTTTGAGGACTGGTGATAACCTCCTACAAAATGAAGTTCGGGTACCCACCTAGTTTTTTTGAAAACATCCGCAATAGCATCAAAAGTGGACCCTGTTGTTGCACCAGAATATTGTGGATAGAGAGGGAGAACGGTAATATTTCTAACGTTTTGCGACGTCAATTTTTCTATTGCGGAATGTATTGATGGATTTCCATAACGCATTCCAAGTTCGACAGGAATTTCATAATTATATTTTTTTTCTAAAGCGGTCTTGAGTTTTTCTGTTTGTGATAGTGAGTTGACAAGCAATGGAGAGCCGTCCTCAGTCCAGACAGTTTGATAGAGTTTCGCAGACCGTCTTGGTCTGATTGTCAATATAATTAAATTGAGCACCAACCACCAAATGATCCTCGGAACTTCAACGACTCTCGGATCGCTTAAAAATTGCTTTAAGTATGAACGTAGTTTAGAGGAAGAGGGTTTGTCGGGAGTACCTAGATTGCAAAGTAATACGCCAGACCTCGGAGACAATCCTTTGTGGTCATAATCTGTTTCACCGATATATTTCATTGACGGCTCCAAAAGTTCCTTATAATAACTCGAAAATACGCTAGGTAACTTAAATGAGATCGCTTTTCCCTTGTGTGTGGCTATAATGCAATCTCTTTAAATCAGATGTCAATTCATGAAAGATTTTGCGTCAAATAGAAAAACATTTGCAATTATTTCTCATCCCGATGCAGGCAAAACTACAATCACGGAAAAGTTGCTATTACTTGGCAATATAATCCAAATTGCCGGTACTGTGAGGGCGAGAAAAAGTGATCGACATGCGGTTTCTGATTGGATGGCAATCGAGAAAGAAAGAGGAATATCAGTAACCTCCTCTGTTATGCAGTTTCCTTATGAAGATTTTATAGTTAATTTATTGGATACACCAGGTCATGAAGATTTCTCGGAGGACACGTACCGTACACTCACTGCTGTCGATTCAGCCTTAATGGTGCTTGATGGAGCAAAGGGTGTAGAAAATAGAACAATAAAACTTATGGATGTTTGCAGATTGCGAGATACTCCTATCATAACCTTTATCAATAAGATGGATCGTGATATCAGAGACCCAATAGAATTACTTGATGAAATCGAAAGTGTATTGAAAATAAGAGTTGCACCGATAAATTGGCCTATCGGAATGGGCAAACATTTCCTCGGTATATTAAATCTAATTTCAAATAAAATCTTTCTATACAAAAAAAATGATATCTCCAAGGATAGATGTATTCAGTTGAATGATATCTATGATCCCTTGGCAAAAAGTGTTTTAGGAGATGAATATGAAGATTTTGTCGCAGAATTAGAATTAATTAAAGGTGCAGGCAGTTCTTTCAACAATGATCAGTTTCTGTTAGGTGAATTAACACCCGTGTTTTTCGGGACTGCATTGGGAGATTTTGGAGTTCGAGAGATGCTAGATTACTTCATTAAGTGGGCGCCAGAACCTCAAGCAAGACAAACAGATGTCAGAGCGGTTTCAGCATCTGAGGATTTGTTTAGTGGGTTTGTCTTCAAAATTCAAGCCAACATGGATCCAAAGCACAGAGATAGAATGGCTTTCTTACGAATCTGTTCTGGTAAATATAAAAAGGGTATGAAAATAAAGCAGGTTCGAACCGGCAAGCTGATGAGAATATCAGATGCTGTTGGTTTCAAAGCTGGATCAAGAATCTCGCTGGATGCGGCAGAGGCCGGAGATATTATTGGATTTCATAATCACGGGTCTATCCAAATTGGAGACACGTTCACCGAGGGAGAGCAGCTCAGATTTGCTGGGATACCTTATTTTGCGCCTGAATTATTTAAAAGAATTCGTTTAAGGGATCCACTCAAAACAAAACAGCTTCGTATGGGGATAAAACAACTCTCTGAGGAGGGGAGCATGCAGGTATTTTTCCCTTTGGAAAATAACGATATTATTGTTGGTGCTATAGGACAGTTACAGTTTGATCTTGTAGTGCACAGATTAAAATCAGAATATTCCGTCGATGCTGATTATGAGCCTGTAAATGTAAATAGTGCCAGATGGATTTCTTCGTCAGATCAAAAAGTTCTTGAGATGTTTAAAAGAAAAACACGTTCTTATTTGGCATTAGATGGAGGTGATTGTCTAGCTTATTTAGCTCCAACAAGCGTCAATATGTCTCTTGCTAAAGAAAAAAATCCAGAAATTAAGTTCACATCAACCAGAGAACATTGACTCGTATGCATCAAATAAACAGTGAATCGAAAAATTCTGTGTCAGAGTCTCAATGTCCTGATCATCTCCGTGCCAAAAGACCGGCTTGGATGGCGTGGGTGGGTCGAACTGTGCTCAAGGTTTTGGGTTGGAGAGTGATTGGAAAGGTGCCAAATGTTAATAAACTCATAGTGATCGGTGCACCACACACGTCTAATTGGGATTTTGTTTTAGCGATAGCTACGCTGCTTGGCCTTAACATAAAAATGTATTGGATGGCTAAACATACAATCTTCAAACCAGGATTCAAAAGGTTACTTTTTTGGTTAGGTGGAATTCCGACCAACCGTTTAAACCCTGAATTGATTGTCAAAAATTTGACTGAGCTGATGGACGAAGAGGGTTCTTTTGTTTTGGGTTTAACGCCAGAGGGGACAAGGAAAAAGGTTAAAACTTGGAAAACCGGATTTTTAAGATTTTCTAAAAATCTTGAATGCCCAATTTTAATGGTAGGGCTTAATTTCCCTAAAAAGCTTGTCATTTTGGGAGAAACATTTATACCCTCCGGAGACAATGATAGCGATCTGAAAAAAATAAAGCGCTACTATCAGCAATTTGAAGGAAAAAATCCGAGCCAATTTTAAATTTCACATCATCAAGCAAATACTTTTCCTATTTTTTTATATAGTAAATCCAGTAAACTTGAAGACATAAATGCGTAAAGGACAGGATATATGACTTCTGATTACTCTAAATTATCGAAATATTTAATAGTGGGTGCTTCATTTACTATTGTTGTCTCGGGTTTAAAGATTGCTGCTCCTATCTTTGTACCTTTTCTATTAGCTATTTTTATTTCAATTTTGGTTTCCCCAGTGCTCAAACTTTTAAAGAGCAAAGGACTTAGTAACGGTATCGCAATTCTGATAATTATTGCATTGATTGGTTTAGTAGGTTTATTCATTGGTTCGATTTTGGGGGCATCAGTCGCTGATTTTAGGCAGGACTTACCCGAATATAGCTCAAAACTGTCACTTATCAGTATGCAGATACAACAAGGCCTTGCGAATATTGGATTGGTGATTGACAAGGATCAATGGAGCGAGAGCTTTAACCCGAGTATTCTTTTAGCGGCGGTTGGAAGTTCCCTAACCTCCTTTGGAGGAGTATTAACAAATTCATTTTTGATCTTGCTAACCGTAGTGTTTATTTTGACGGAAAATATAACTTTTTCTGAGAAGCTAAAGAATGCAACAGGTAATAAGGATGGGCAGCTTTGGCTGGAAAACTTTGCGACTAGCGTCCACAGTTATATAGCAATAAAAGGATTGGTTAGCTTACTTACGGGTTTTCTTGTATTCCTGCTATTAAAACTTATTGGAGTGGAGTATGCGGTTCTCTGGAGTGTAACCGCTGTTTTGTTGAACTTTATTCCGACAGTTGGCTCTATAATAGCGGCAGTCCCACCAGTATTATTGTCACTCGTTCAATTATCGGTCGCTGATTCTATATTTGTTCTTTTAGGCTATTTAGTAATTAATTTGTTTGTCGGTAATTATATTGAGCCGCGATGGATGGGCAAGGGTTTGAACTTATCACCATTTGTGGTTTTTGTGTCTCTCGTTTTTTGGGGTTGGATATTAGGCCCCGTGGGGATGCTTCTCTCAATCCCGCTAACTGTTCTGGTAAAAATTGGGCTTGAAACTCAGGAAGAGACTAAGTGGATAGCCGTTTTACTTGGAGACAAGTAGCTAGATAAAAAAAGGGAGGCAAAAGCCTCCCTAGCCGTATGAGCTTTTTGGGTGTTACTGTCCCCAGCTAACTCCTCGGTAGATACCACTACTACTTTTATCTGATTTAGAAAGCTGATCTACCTGATACTCAGCTCCTCTGTACAAACGAGGTGCGTTATCTTTATTAGATTGTGTTTCTTTTTTTGAGTTAGCTTCGGCACTTGGTACCTTAAAGCCTCTATAATATGTAGCCATATTAATATCCTCCAGTCTTCGTTTCGATTAACAGTGTGAACAAGTCCACACCCACTCAACGCGTTCCTTCGGTAAACCATTACCTACTTCCGTCTCATATGAGATGAACGATAATGCGTTCCTTCGCCTTACGACTACTTCCGTCTATATGTTTAAATATAGATGAACGAATCAAAATTATCGTATTAATAAGCGAATTTGTCAATTTTTAGTAATTTCGTTCCTTTATCACACAGTAAACCGTTGATAATTGTCTCTGATGGATTGAGCTTTATTTTTACTTATGCGAGGGACTATTTATTATGGCAAAAAGTCAAAAAGTCCAAGACACGGAACTAGATATCCTAATATCATTATCAAAAAAACTTAAAGGTGATGACAACCTTCCATTGATGATAATAATTTGCGTCGTTAAAGAAATATCATCTGTTATTTTGTACTCGCCAGTGGCTGAAGAAATAAGATATTGATTGTCAATATCACCCTGCATACTGATGGAGCCATTTAATGTTTCACTCAAGAATGTCTTACTATATCGCATTAACCAAGTGCCAAAACTTTTGTCTCTTTCAGTATTAGTGTCTATTGAACCAGAAATCTCTTTTTCAACAGAGATGCTCACACTGTAATTATTGGTAGCTGAACCATATTCAAGTCCCAATGAAGTTCCCAAATAATCTCTTTTAGCATCAATCATCAAAGGATTCGAAATCAGACCCTGAAGACCGATGTTATTTTCAAATTTGTTTTGGCTGTATGCAATGTCGATAGTGAAAAGGAAATCTTTGTACGACTGTTCACCTGCAAAACCATACAAATTAAAATATCGATGAACTGGAGAAAAGTCAGCTGAAAAATCATATCTCCTCTGATTATCAATTAACCTAGCAGCGATTAGCGAAAAGCTGCTATTTTGGTAATCCTTACTTAGATTTAATCCAATCTCATAGAGTGTTTCGTCAACCTGCTGCTTTTTAAATAACTCTAGGGAAGTGCTATAAAATATTGATCCAATCGGAGGAAGCGGATCAAACTGTGGATCCAGGGTTAAAAAAAAAGATAAAGAAGAATCAAGTGAGTACATATCAAACCTGATCATTGATTGGTTTAGCCGAATATCTTCAATATCTATAATACTGAAGTCTACAAATTCAATTGGATTAATAATGTCCAATACAGAATTGCCAAGCGTTTTCCCCCAAGTGATGGTTTGCCGGCCTAATTTCAAACTGGAATTTTTGAAACTCCTTTGGACAAAAAACTCATTAAGTCTTGTAGTTGCAGTGTTGGACGAATTCTCATGGATCTGATCACCTTTGAAATAGGTTTCCCCCTGCCAACTCGCTTGAAAATACAAATTTTTTGCAAGCTCATCTCTTACCTTCAACGATATTTTTGTTCGATTATTTTCTAGTGTCCTATTTTTTCTGAATTGTTCGCCTTCACCAATATCAATGTTGTGAGAATTAATTTGACCAAGAAACTGATGGCTGAGAGTGAAGACAAAAGCTTTTTCTTTATTTTCATCGAGTTCTTCAAAGTCGAAGATTTCTTCTGAGAAGTCCTCTAGGTCAAGAGAGTCTCCATCTACATAATCTTCAATGTAGGCCTGGTCGCTTAGAAGCGATTCCGTATAAAAAAGGGATAACACAAAAAAGATAGGAACAATATTGAATTCAGTTCGATTCATTATCATGTTTTATATTTGGTCTCTAATATTCGTTAAATGAGCTTCTCGGAAAGCAGCATCTTCAAGAGATCTTTTGGTAAAAAAGTACTCAGATACGATTATCCCATTATTAATATTGAGAAAAGCCATGTTGGACAACCGATTTGTGACCAAATTCATCATTGTCATTGATCGAGTCAACCAAACATTATTGACTCGCTCTACTCTCGAGCCAATCAAACGCTTTATTTCATTACCATACTTATCATACATCTCACTCCTGAGAATCACATATCTGGTTTTATCAACATAGCTCACCGTTCTTGCATATCTAGTTCTAGCTTTACGTGATTTGTTTGGTGTTGATTCGATCTGCCATACAAGCCGATCACTTATTTTCGTCTCACTCAGTATCCTAAAAGTGTATTCAGACAATTTACCTGTGTCTGTATCTTCAGTAGTAAATTCTGAGCCAAATAGTGAGGCAGGTTCTGAAGTCTCCTCATTGCCTCCCGCGATTCTTTTTACTTTTCCCAGTGCAGAAAGATAAAGCCACGTTTGATTATCTTTCCCCTTATCATCATAGGAAAATGAGAGCATTCCTATACCTCGTTCTGACAGGGGCTGGAGAGTAAAAGTTACTGTTTTATTATCTCGATTCGACTTACCATAATTTTTTGAAATGGATTCGAGAACCTTTATACGAGGACGCTCAGTGCATGAAATCTTTTTATTCTGAATTCCAAAAGTGCAACTCGATAATTTAAGTTTCATAAAACTTGAATCATTAATAGCAAGCTGCTGATTGTCAACTAACTCCATGATCCCTCGAGCTTGAAGGTCATCGGAAACATCCTGACCCAATGAAGTCAGGCTTGTTGTTAATAAAAAGAAAAATAATTTTCTATACTGCAAATTTACCTCCATTAAAATTAAGTTCTCTCTCGACTCCAGATACCCCAAAAGTTGGTTTGAATAGCATTATCATTGCTGGGATAAGCAATAAGTCGCACAATAAAGCAAAAAATATGGCAATAGACCCAAAGAATCCTACTTTTGCCAAACCTAAATACTCGGAAAAACTCAAGACGGCAAAACCTAAACCAATAATCATAGTGGTAAACATCACCGCTTGTCCGACTTCACGGATCGCACTCTTAAGAGCTAAACCAATATCTTTGGTTTTTATCAATTCAATTCGATAATGCGTCATAAAATGTATTGTGTCATCTACGGCAATACCCAGAATGACAGGTGCAATTAGGAGAGTATCTGCGTCCAGAGGAATCACAAAAAGGCCCATCAAACCAAAGGCTAAAAATGCGGGTATTGCATTAGGTATCATACCCATTACTCCTGCTCTAACTGAACCTAACGTCACAATCATTATCAAACTAATCAATCCAAGTGCTAAACTAAAGCCATCGAATTGAGACTTTGCGATGTCATCGGTAACCACCATCAAGGTAGCAATAGATCCAGTAAGATTGACTTCCAACTTTGGAAATTCACTCTTGGGGTTGGCGAATATCTTTTGAATCTGCATTTCAACATCATTAAACAATTCTTTATATTCGAAGGAACCCATGTTCTTAGCATTAACTGTGATATGTGATCTACTATAGTCATCAGAAACAAGGCTTCTTCTTTCTGATGGATCTGCACTATTAAATAAAAACAAGAGTTGGGAGATCTCTCTCGCATCATCCGGAATTTTGTAAGCATCGTCTGAGTCATTCATTATTTTACGGGTTTCCTTAACAATATTTGCTAAAGAAAAAGTGCGACCTATTTTTTCTGGATAAGTCTCTTCCAGATATGTTTGTAAGCTATCGACTGATTTAAGGATCGAGGGAGAATGCATACCGTTGAATTGTTTGGTATCTATCATTACTTCCATACTTTGCGAACCGGACATTGATTCGTCTACTGTATTTACAGCAATACTGACTGGATGATCTGAACGGAATAGTCCAGCAATATTGGTGTCAATAACAATCTTAGTGGCACCAAAGATACAAATACCAAAGATTACTGAGAAACAAGCCAATATGAGTTTAGGTCTTTGGAAGACAAAATTTGGAACTGACTCCAAAATATTTTGATGAAATCTAACTACGACAAAAGTGAGACCAACAACGAAAATAATATAAAGCCCGACGAAAAGTTCAAAAGCATAAAATATCAAAGCCCCCAATAATCCAAGTAACACAAGTCTGCTTGCTGCGTTCATCTTATTAGTGATATCTTTCAAAAGCTTGATGCGCGTTGAGGAATCTTTATTTACTTTGGGATGCCATACGTCTAAAAAAATTGGCAAAATAAATATCGTGAACAAAAATGCGAGGAAAACACCGCCAGCACACATAAAGGCAAAAATTCTGATTGGTTCTAAACTCGAAGTTGCGAGAACTAAAATGCCACAAGCTGTTGTCAATGTTGTCAGTAATATAGCCAGTCCAACCTGTTCATATGCTTTGGTCAATGCTTCTTTGTGGGACAAACCATTTCTTTGATAACTGAAATAAGAGCTCATTACGTGAACACAATCGGCAATGCCTACTGAAAATATGAGTAGGATTGTCAGAGCAATCATTGTTGTTATTTTATAACCTAAGAGCGCAGTAATACCCCAACACCAAATCACACTCGATGCGACAGTCAACATCGACCAGCTTAAAGCACTGGCTGATTTAAATAAAATCCAAAGAAGACCAGAAAAAATAACAATCATTAGAAGACCAAGTATGGCCATTTGATCGAGACTGGCCATTAATTGTGCTGTAATTGATGGCTCACCTACCGGATAAAAATCAAAGTGGGTCTCATATTGCGCATACACACTTTCTAATGATTTGCCAAATAAAAAATAATCACTTGGATCAACGTCTGCAAATTCTACTTCTTGAACCACTGCTGATTCATTAAAATCTATATCAAAATCAGTAAAACCCTCATCCAATACTATGTCCAGTGAATCAAGTTCAGATGTAAATCCCTCCTTTTTCACCAATCCAAAATCAGTTTTGATTACTAAGGCACCGGCGCTAAAATCTCTGGAGTAAAAAGCACTCACATAGTCAGATTGGGATAACGCTTTCTCTTTAATTGATCGCAATAGTGACTCCTCATTAATCAAATCTCTTGGCACTATTAATTGCGAGATGAGGCCATCTGAATCGTTAATTTGCATTCTTAAGTTGGCGACAGATTTGACTTTGCGGATCCTACTCAGATAATTTTGATTACCCTCGTCATCAGAATCTTTCGCAGATAACTCTTCAATACTTTTGGTAAGTTCTTCGATCATTGAGAGGGATTGAAATGAAAATACATCTCCATCCTTTGGCTTGTAAATTAGGAATACAGATCGATCGCTTCCAAATTGTCTTCTAAACTCATCAAGAGCTATTTGGGCGTCACTCTCTTCATTTAAGAAAGCCTCTATGGATAAGTCAAGTGAGCTCTTGGATACTATTAATGAGATGAAAAATAGTGTTAAAAAAATAAACAGCGGCAGAATAAACCTTCGCTTGTTGATTACTTTTGAAGGGATTAATGTAAAAAACTGAGTAAGTTTCAGGAGGAAATTTTCTATCATCGAGACGCCATAAACGAATTGCATTCTAATTTTATCAAAGTAATCAAGCCTGAAATATTACAGATTTGTTAAATTTAAATGGGTTTGGGTTCTATTAGACGACACTTTAAAAAATTGGCAACAAAAATGTAAATATTCTGAAATTTTTTTTTAAGATTTCTGAAACGAAAAATATATCAGGCTGAAACATAATATTTGTATTTTTAAGGCTCAAATCTACTCAAGAGTTTCTACTATGACATTTACAAAAACGCCCTTAACCCTATTTGCTACATCAACTTTATTATTGACTGCATTTTCACTCGCGATTGCTGATGAAGAATTACGATCGGAAGTGGAGGAGATCGTTGTGACTGCATCTCCCATTTTAGATTCACAGACCGCAGCTATTGAAGCAAAACGGAGCGCGAGCAATGTTATGGACGTAATAGCGGCAGATACTATAGGGCGATTTCCTGATCAGAATCTTGCTGACTCACTAGGAAGAGTTCCTGGGATGGCGATCGAGAGGGATCAAGGACAAGCGCGTTACGTAAATTTTCGCGGAATGCCCTTTCGCTACACTGCGATTGGGTTTGATGGGATTGACGTACCAGGTGCTGAAAATGGAAGGATTCCTCGATTTGATTCCTTCCCATCTGTGATTACAAGTAGAGTTGAGGTCAATAAGGCTGTGTTACCCTCAATGCCAGGTGAGGCAACGGCAGGTTTTACTAACATAAGAACATTTAGCCCTTTTGATAACGAAGGTTTTTCGACAAAACTCGATGTTGGACTGGGAGAGCAATCTCTTGGAAATGGCGATATGGATAAGTTTGGCTTGAGAACCAGCTTCTCTAACTCAAACATTGGAGTGATGACTTATTACTCCAAGAATAGTCGTGATCAAATAACCGACAACAGGGAATATGATCTTGAACCTTCGGGTGATAGTTATGTTGTTAATGTTCTCGATATGCGCAGTTACAAGTTAACGAGGGAGGATGAAGCATATGGTGGCCATGTAGAATTCAGGTTCGATGATGCTAACCGGATTTATTTGTCGAAACTTTACTCTAAATTTATTGACTATGAGCAGAGGAATCATTATATGTTCAATTTTGTAGGCGCACCAACCGGTCCGGTATTTTCGAATGAACCTATGTATGTTAATAGATTGCTTGAAGACGGAGAATACAACAACTCTACAGACACAACCACACTGGGAATGGAAACAGAGGTGGATGGATGGACTATAAGTGCTAAGTACAATTTTACGAAAACAGAATTCAATACTTTTTTACCGATTGTTTATCAATCTGGTTTAAATTTACTCACTGGGACACCTGAAATTTTTCTGGGTTCAGCTGATGTGAGCAATATTTTGGATCCGATTGTCACCATGTCTGGAATGACGCCAGATGAAATAGAATACGGACCACTATCTACCTACGGCTTCAAAATCGATTTCCCAATGGACGTTGAAGCAGACAAGTTCAAGGTTGATCTCGAAAAAGACATGAGCATTACCGGAAGACCTTCGACCTTATCTATTGGTGGAGAGCTTAATCACAGGGATGTTGCAGGATCTACCTGCCAATGCTTCGCGGCAACAGAATTTATAGGCGCTTTTGGGGGTATCAGTCTCGATTGGAATAGCTACTTAACAGACGAGCCTTGGTACTCCAACACAACAAATAGTATTAATGCAAACTATTGGGATAACGTTGCAATAAGACGCGACTGGGAGGCTGCTGGAGGCATCCTGACTCCTGTTGCTTCTGAGGAGGATGTAACCGCTATTGTTGAAGACATCATGGCAGTTTATGCGATGATAGATACCGAGTATGATTGGGGAAACGTCGTATATGGAGTCAGAATAGAGGAAACAGAGTATTCTTCCGAAGGCTCACTCTTAAATGATGAAACGGGTGCCTTGGAACCAATTTACTACGAGGATAGTTTTGTTAATGTTCTTCCAAGTGTGCATATAAATTACAATTTGTCTGAGAACCTAAAAGCAAGAGCCTCTGTCTCAACCGGGGTGAACAGGCCAACTTATATTGAGTGGCGTGCCGCCGCATCAATTAATCCTACTACCACCCCTAAGACGGTCAGTGGCGGCAACCCTTCACTTAAATCTGAAGATGCCACAGGCGTTGATCTGACACTTGAGTATTATTTTGCACCATCAAGTATCCTCGCAGCAGGGTTTTTTACAAAAAGTATTGACAATGTAATCTACTCAGATGTCAAGGAGGTAGATGGATACATATACGGGGGCCAGGAGGGAGAAAACTGGGAGATCTCTGGAGCAGTCAACGGATCCGACGGAAAGATCTATGGTCTAGAATTCAATTTCATAGGACAGGGTTTGGATTTGCATCCTAACCTCAACGGATGGGGAATTTCTGCTAACGTAACTTTTGTGGATTCAGAATTTACTGCACTAGATGGCCGCAAACTTGGACTTCCAGGTACTTCAGATGTTATTTATAACACGTCTCTGATTTATGAAAATTATGGTTTATCCGCGAGACTCAATTACCAATATCGTGATGACTGGATTTCACCGATTGAAGACCCAAGCGAATATTGGGATGAGTTAACTAGGCTAGATTTGAACCTACAGTATCAGCTACCGGATTTTGCAGGATTTGGTGATGCATCAATTTATTTCAATGCAAATAATCTGACAGATGAAACAGACGTGAGATACGCAGGTAATGGGACAGTGAATCAATCTGAGAGTTATGGTCCTAGGTATCTGTTAGGGTTACGTGTGAGTTTTTAAGAAGAATTAAATATCACAGATTGGAGGAAAAGACACATGATTCTGCAAAAGTTTATGGTGTTACTACTCGGGTTACTCTCAACTATGTCGATTATTGCAGCAGAATTAAGCAACTTAGACATGTCATATCGCAGAGTACTCCCTTTGGAGAACGGCTCAAATTTTAGAGATGCCGGAGACTACCCTACAATAGATGGTAAAAGGGTAATAAGAGGAGAATTATTTCGATCAGCCGCAATGTACGCTATCGAGTCAGAATCAGATATTGACTACTTAGAGAATTTTAAATTTAAAACTGTCGTCGATCTCAGAAGTAATGAGGAGAGGGAATTGCAGCCAGATCGATGGGTTCTCAAGGATAAGTCAATCAACTATGTTTCTCATGATTACAGCATCATGAATCTGATGTCTTCCTCAAGTGAAGATTCAAGTGCTAATGATGAGAAAGTGGATGCCGG
This sequence comes from uncultured SAR92 cluster bacterium, assembly GCA_902596775.1. Classification (GTDB taxonomy): domain Bacteria; phylum Pseudomonadota; class Gammaproteobacteria; order Pseudomonadales; family Porticoccaceae; genus AAA300-D14. Next base: position 12,892 of record CACJVE010000003.1, on the reverse strand, counting down.
CAATTACTATCAAGTGATGCATAAAACTCTGGTGCCACAAATTAAACTATATTTTGACGCACTTTTAAACGAGCAAGTACCTGTAATCCTCCATTGTTCGGCAGGTCAAGATCGAACAGGTTTCATTTCAGCAGTTCTCCTGAAATTACTGGGTGTCTCTGAAGATTTGATCTACGAGGACTACAACCTATCTACTGACCTGAGACGTCCCTCAATAGAAGCGGGCGATATTAATTATATTGAAAAGGCAAAAACTAACGCATTTGCAAAACTCATGCTTAGTTATGGAGCTGGCACGCCTGCTAAACAAGGTAATCCACTGAGAACATCTGATGGTGTTCCATTCTTGAAGACGGCCCTAGATGCGATTAAAGATGATTACGGAAGCGTTGAGAAATATTTAAAAACGGAAATAGGATTATCGAGTCTTGATATTGCACAATTAAGGGCAAGGTATACATATTAAGATCACTGTGTGCTTCTCATTTGAGTATAATGGAAAGGGTATTTAAACGAAATTGAACACTTCAAAAACCCAGGTGGTCGCATGTTGAGCTGGAGAAAGTGTGCTGTACTTCTCCGAAAAAAAGGTCTTTAAAACCTCGGAAATAATTTTAAAAATGGAGAACTGTCTTGCCCTACTTGTCACTGCTTAAATTAATTTTGTTAAGCCTCATTTTATCCTTTAACTTGTCCGCACATGAGAGCTGGGAGCCAATCGCATATTCGTCAAAAGATGCTCATGCACCGACGCCATTACCAGATAGAGTTGTATTAACATGGGAGGAAGATCCTGCAACCACTCAATCTGTCTCTTGGCGAACTGATGCCACCATAAAGCAAGGCATGGCGCAATTGGCTGTTGCAAATTCTAATGGTAGAGCACTGAAACCAAAGTCTTTTAATGCAAAGACAACTTTTCTCCAAACTGATCTTAATGGTTCGCATTATCATACCGTAATTTTTCGAGATCTGGAGCCGGACACACTTTATGCATATCGCGTCGGTGATGGTGTTAATTTTACCGAATACTATCATTTCAAAACTGCAACCAAAGACGACGAACCTTTCAGTTTTATATATTTTGGGGATGCACAAAACGAAGTACGGACGCATTGGTCTCGGGTGTTTCGAGAAGCCTTTCGCGATGCTCCCAGAGCTGCCTTTACATTACATGCTGGGGATTTGGTGAATCGGAAGTATAGCGACTCCGAATGGGGAGAGTGGCATCAAGGTCCAGATTGGGTTAATGGCACTATCCCAGTGATTGCGACACCGGGTAACCACGAGTATTTTAATTATGACCAACGTGCAGAGTTTTACTGGACTGATAAGGGAGGAGATGATATCGAAATCGTGGTGACTTCGATGGTTGAGGAAGCCAATGATCAAGGTAAGTCTTACAAAATTTCATTATTGGCATCCGAAAGTGAAAAAATATCTATAGAATTCAATGACTCCGGTGTGTTAACCCGAGCAGACGATCAGATAGAGCGTGTCACCGGATTTTCAAAAAAAGAATTACTCGGTCGAAATTTATATGGCCCACCACTTTTTAATCGACAACGCAATCCAGAGCAAGCTTCCTTGAGCGACCACTGGCGCCCACAGTTTGCGTTTCCTGTTCAGAGCGTTCCTGACCCTGCACTTGCTGAAACTGTCTATTATATTGACTATCAAGGCGTACGATTTATATCTCTTGACTCAAATAATGCAAAGGAGTCTCAAGTAGAATGGTTAAAAAAGGTGCTGGAGAGTAATACGAATATTTGGACAATCGTTACGTTCCATCATCCGATGTTTTCCCCGGGATCAGACAGAGATAATCCTGAAATAAGAAAGCTTTGGAAACCGATTTTAGATGAATTCAAGGTTGATTTGATACTAAGTGGCCATGATCACACCTATGCACGAACTGGTCAGATCGCATCCAAAAAAATTATGAACATTCCAGAGGGTTATGAGAAAGCTTACGATCCCAAGATCGGTACTGTAAATGTAGTATCAGTGAGTGGCCCTAAAATGTACAAAATCACTAAGGGTGCTTTTGCAAAACGGATGGCAGAAGACACACAACTTTACCAAATTATAGATGTCAATCAATCAAGATTACGCTTTAGAGCTTTTAAAGCGACAGGTGAGTTGTATGACGAATTTTCACTTAAAAAACGGGAAGGTAAACCAAATTTACTCGTTGAAGGGTAATCTGAATAAAAACTGATAGGTAGCACCATCGTTTTGCTTGGTGCCCAGAGGTGGAATCGAATCACCGACACAAGGATTTTTAGTCCTTGACCCGTAAATATAATATCAATAAAAATAATGATTTAAGTGACTAGTATTCAAAAAATATTCGCCAGCATCCTAAAAACTACCGCTATTTTAAACAGCGTGTATCCAGGATGTTGATTAATCCACAAGTAGTATTGAGATGTTAATTGCCGGTGGTTGATCTCTTAGTTTTCATAGTAATGAGAAGAATACACTCACGATCGCCGCGCTCATAAGATTCGACAATGTAGCGGCATACATAGCTTTTATTCCGTATTTAGCAATTTCAGGACGTCTTTTCGGCACTAAAACTCCAAGGCCTCCAAGTAAAACTGCGATAGAACCAAAGTTCGCAAACCCACACAATGCAAAGGTTGAAATAACTAACGCTTTTTGACTCATTTGATTTTGTATATCTGACAAACTGATAAATGCTACGAATTCATTAAAAACGATTTTTTTACCAATTAGCCCACCAACCAGCCCACTTTCTTGCCAAGGAACTCCAAGAATAAATGCTACCGGCTGGAAAAGATATCCCAAAATTAAATCTATAGTGAGATTATCTATACTCAGAAAATCCCCAAGACCAATCAACATTCCGTTCATCAACGCAATCAATCCAATAAATGCGACTAGCATGGCACCAATCGCCAAAGCAAGTTTCAATCCTTGCATCGCACCTGAAGCCGCTGCCTCAATGATATTTTGATGTTTTTCATATGAGATTTTGATGTGAAGATCCTGTACTTTTTCTCCCGTTTGGATCTCGGGTTCAATAATTTTTGCCATTAATAAAGCACCTGGTGCTGACATAAAACTTGCTGCGACTAGGTAATCCAGAGATATTCCTAAAGCTGCATAACCAGCTAAAACGGAACCAGCAACTGTAGCGAGCCCAACAGTCATTAGTGAAAAGAATTCAGATTTCGTCATTGCTTGGATGTAGGGCTTAATTGTAAGAGGAGCCTCAGTCAACCCAACAAAAAGATTTGCAGCAGCAGCAGTTGACTCGACTTTGCTAGTCTTCAATACTCTCTCTAAAAATCCGCCCAACACCCTGATTACAAACTGCATAATCTTTAAGTGATATAAGACTGATATTAGCGAGGCAAAAAAGATGACAATCGGTAAAACTTGAAAAGCGAAAAAAAATCCCAAGTCTGCATCACCCAAGTCTCCAAAGACAAATTTAGCACCGGATTTTGAAAATGATAATAGATTACTTATCAAAGACGAGATAAGAGCCAAAGCCTCTCTTCCTGCGGGCAAATAAATCATAAACCCACCCAAAGAAACTTGAAGCAGAAATGCCAAACAAACCGTTCGGAAATTTATTGACCTCCAATTCGAGGACGATAACGCACCGACCAACAGTAAAACACAAATTCCAATCAACGGAATAAGTACATCCATAATTATTTTTACCTTAAATTCATACCTTTTTATGGTACACCTTATGCACCCAAGTGGTAAGAAACTCTTATGTTGACAAGCTATTTTTAATTGAATGACCTAGTAATAAATCAATCTGTATTTTAAATTTAAAAAATACGAATCATGTAATTTTATTGCAATCTTTATTGGCCATTATACTCACGATCTTTTATTAACCAACGGGGGTTATTTTATTATGTTTGATTTATTTCGAGTCAAGCGAGGGCTGTTTAGTGCAGCAAGCGTTTTGGCAATAAGTTTTATCGTTATGCCAAACGTTGCAGAGTCGCAAACTACCGCAGGCATTCGTGGCACTATCTCTGATGCAGATGGAAGTCCAATAACAAATGCAGTTGTTAAGGTTGTGAATCCTGAAACGGGTTTTGTGAGAGAAGTCTCTGTTTCAAACGAGGGCAATTATGTAGTGAGAAATCTGCCAGCTGGGACTAATTATGACGTGAGTATTTCAGCACCGGGAGTCTCCATAGTTGAGAAAGGCGTTGATTTGGCTGTTGGTCAAATCGCTGTGGTGGATAAACGAGTTGGTGCTGTGGAGGAAATTGTTGTATTGGGTGTTAACTCTGCTTTGGTGAATACTGCAATTGGACCAAGCGCGATATTTGATGCAGATGCTTTAAGTAATGCACCATCAGTAAACCGTAATCTCAATGATTTGATTCAGCAGGATCCACGCCTGTTTGTAGATCAATCCAGAGGTGATATAGACGCTGTTCAATGCAATGGTGCTAATCCGAGGTATAATAGTTTAACCTTGGATGGTATCCGATTGGACGATGGTTTTGGACTAAACTCAAACGGCTATCCAACTCAAAGGATGCCATTTCCGTATGACTCGATAGCCAGCGTGGCAGTTGAGCTCGCTCCGATGGATGTCGCCTATGGTGGATTCTCTGCTTGTAACATAAATGCTGTTACGAAGACGGGTGAGAACAAGTTATCTGGTTCAGTCTTCATGGATTATGGAAGTGATGCCCTCAGAGGTGACAAATTAGAAGGAGATGATATCTCGTCTCAAGATTATGAGGAGACGAGATTCGGATTTGAACTCGGTGGCGCGTTGATAGAAGATAAATTATTCATTTATGGGGCCTATGAGAAGTATAATGGAGCAGATCTCAATAGTCGTGGCGCTTTAGGCTCTGGAGCCGTTAATGAAGTCGCTGTTTCACAGGAAGATCTGGATAGAATCGCCGCAATAACACAATCGGTTTATGGTTTTGATCCGGGTGACACTATCTCAAGAGCTAAAGACTTCGACGATGAAAAGTATTTATTGAAGGCGGATTGGTACGCAAATGAGTCTCAGAGATTATCGATGACTTATATGTATAACGATTCATATAACTTAAATGCGTCCGATGGTGACTTAGATGAGTTTGAGTTTTCGAAGCATTTTTACAAGCGTGGAGCTGAACTAACCAGTATTTCAGGAACGTTATTCTCTGATTGGTCTGATGTTTTGTCAACGGAAATTAGATATTCCAATACTGAAGTTGATTTCTTACAAGAATCTGTCGCGGGTAAGGATTTTGCGGAGTTTAGGATTGAGTTGGCTGATGTCGATGTGTACGTTGGTCAAGACGATAGCAGGCAAGCCAATGACCTTGACTGGGAACTTGATTCTTTTATATTCAAAGCCAATCTTGATCTATCGGAACACTTTGTTACATTTGGATACGAGCGAGAAGAGATGGATATCTTCAATCTCTTTTATCAACATGTTGATACCGAGATTCGATTCGACGGTATTGATAATTACGAAGCTGGGATTGCAGATAGAATTTATTACGGTAATTCTGCTGATAACAATGAGTTAAATGCCGCAGCTGCCTGGGGGTATGCAATCAATACTGTCTACGTTCAAGATGAATGGCAGATTGATGACAAGCTGATTGTCACATACGGTCTTAGATACGATTCCTACGAAAGCGACGATAAGCCTGCCGTAAATGAAAGTTTTCTAGCTGATTATGGATATGCTAACGATGCGAGCCTCGATGGCAGAGATCTTATTATGCCGAGATTAGGTGTAAAATATGAATTTAATCCAACGCTAACCTTAAGGGCAGGCGTAGGACAGTTCTCGGGTGGTAATCCAAACGTTTGGTACAGCAATATTTACAGCAACACAAATACCTCGGCTTTTCAGGTTCAGCAAAGAGGGAATATCGATTTGTTTTCCCTGGATTATGTACTTTGCGAAGCTAACGTACCTACGTGTGGTCCTGGGTATGGTGTACCCTCCAACTTAGCGACACAAGTAGCAGAGGGTGGTAGCAACTTTGAACTTGTTTACTTGGATCCTGATTTCGATATTCCTTCTGAATGGAAAGTTTCATTTGGAGGCACGTGGAATGCACCTAATGGTTACGTGATCAATGCAGATTTAATGATTACTCGGGGTCAAGATACAGCAATATACAAGCGTGGCGATCTCGCAAAAACAGGTGAAGTGACAGATGAAGGTTATCCCGTTTATGCGAGTGTTAAAGAGCCGAGTTTTGTTTTGACAAACAGTTTAAACAGTAACGAGTCTGAAGCATTCTCAACTTCAGTATTCAAGTCCTTTGATAGCGGCTTAGATATGAGGTTGGGGTATGCATATACCGATGCTAGAGATGTTAACCCGATGACATCTTCAGTTGCATTTTCCAATTATGTGAATCGATCATTTTTTGATCCGCAAGAAGATGTTGTGTCTAACTCTAACTACAGTATGAAACATCGATTTGTCGGAGTTTTTAACTACACAACAAGTTTCATAGACGGGTATGATACTCGATTTACTCTCTATGCCCAAAGCAACTCTGGATACCCATACAGTATTACATTGAGCGGCTATGGAGGCACCGTTGGTGCTTATGGATACACGCCATATTTAGATTTTAATGAGAATGTTCTTGTTCAAGCTGGCACTAGAAATGATCAAGAGGGTTCATGGTGGACGAAAGCTGATTTGAGAGTATCTCAAGAACTTCCAGGTCTTCTAGAAGGACATAAAGCCAGAGCATTCATCGTGATTGATAATGTGACGAATTTCCTAAATGATGATTGGGGCGTCCTTGAAAAGCCAAACTTCCCATTCGGTGTTACAGAAGATGATGTGGCCGCTGGAATTGCGGAAGCAAGGATAGGTGGCGCTTCACTTTGGGAAATTAGAATGGGAGTTAATTATAAGTTCTAGACTACGTGTATAGCTAGACAGAACAGCTTAAACGAGTTGTAACTCAGAAAGCATGATGTTTTTCGATTAAAGCACCTTTTTTTAAAGGTGCTTTTTTTTGCCTGAAGTGATGAGATCAGAAGAAGCTCTATCTAAATTTGAAAGATTTATAACCTGCAGTCATACGAAAAATTTATGACTATCCTAACTTTGCATAGTAATGCAACTGTATCCAGACCACTTATAAGTGTGACTAATTACTATTTTTAGATTAAGGGTTATCGTCGGAATCAATCCACCAAGGTCTTTTATTAGGCATTGCAGGATTTTTGTCAAAGACTCCATCAAGAAGAATGTTGGCGATAACAGGTCCGTCTTCATTCATAGTTACCCAAACAAAGTGATCAAACTCTCCATATTGTAAACCTCTTAAATTAGAGATTCCCCCTGTAGTGGCCAGGGAAATTTTCTCATGAGTGTGATTCTCTGTGGATGAATCTGAATATTCATAACTATGCAAATGCCCCGCGAACGCGGTGTAGTTTCTATCTTCGAGCATTTCCTCAACACGAATCCATTCTGGTATTGTGTCTGTATGTCTCTTCCAAGGTCCTTTAGTTCCCTGCGGAATTATGGTTCGCTTCCAGTCAAAACGCCAGTATGGCCTATGCATTATTAAAAATGTCCAACGAACATCATTGTATTCTGTAAGGGTGCTCTCCAGCCATTTTAGTTGCTCTGACTGCTCTTCATTCCAATTACCTCGGCGCTGACCGTGTCCATCAATTCCACTTCTATCAAAAAGACCAGAGTTAAGGACTACGAATAAAACATCTTTGTAAAGAAGGCTATAGTAATTTGCGCCATAACGCTCGCGCCATACATCTGCCATGGATTGATTTGAATAATCATGATTACCTGGCGTATAGAAAAACGGAGCGTCAAGTTTTTCCACGAAATTGTCGAGCTCATCCCATTCTCTCATAACCGTTTCTTTATTGTCTGTATAGCCTTCTATGAGGTCACCGACGCTCAATACAAATGCTGGCTGCATTAGTGCAACTTTCTCCATCGCTGGCCCAAATATCGCCGTTCGCTCTCTGCCAGTCCGATCTGAAATAATAGCAAACTGGAATTTTGAGCCTTCATCTTTTGCTTTCAGTGATGTCCAAGGTGCAGGCGAAATTTTTTCTATTAATGGTTTGATATATACAGGACTTTCTGACAACTCGTGTGATATTGATAAATGACTTATACCTACGAAATAACATATAAAAATTTGTATTTTTTTGACTTTCATGAGACTCCCACGTTTATACTATTTTGACTAAGATAATAGTCCGTTATTACATGAATTTTACAACATACTAAAGTTTTTAGTCGCGATATTTTCCACCAAGATTAAGAAGCACTGTAAAGAAAAAGAAATAAAAACTTCAAAAAAATGACTTTTTTTCAGTGTACTCTCCTTCTAATATCTTTCGTATGGTACTAAATGCTAAAGAAAATAGTGAGTTACGACGAAAACTTATTTTTAGTGTTGATAAAACTCCAGTCCAAGGTCCCCCTAAAAAAATTATTCATTAAAATCTCAAGACTCGGAGATGGAGACTTTTATGTGCTCTTCGGTCTACTGGTTTTCATGTTCGGCAGTTTAGAGTCTGAATTATTTATCAAAACGACCCTAGTCGCCTTTGCAATTGAAATTCCCATCTTTATGATATTAAAACAGGTATTTAAACGAGATCGACCGTTTGAAAAACTTAACTGCTGTAATCGCTTGGTGATTCCCTCCGATCAATTTAGTTTTCCTTCCGGTCATACAATGGCTGCGTTTGTTATGGCCACAAGCTTCTGTTATTACTTTCCAATATTTGCGCCTGTTGTTTATTTACTGGCGGGAGCTATCGGTTTGTCTAGAATTATTCTTGGAGTTCATTTTCCCACAGATGTCATTATTGGTGCCTTGTTAGGGATACTTTGTGCTCACCTAGGTATTTTGATCTCTTGAAAATACTATATGGGGTTCAAGGAACTGGGAACGGACACATTGCGAGAACACGAGCATTACTTCCTTATTTAAGGAGAACTGATGTTGAAATAGACTTCGTTTTTTCGGGAAGAAAAAAGGAAAACTATTTTGATATGGATGAATTTGGAGAATATAAGGTATTTACTGGCCTTACCTTTGTAACAGAGAATGGTAGCTTAAAACCTTTCCGTACTGTTAAACAGAATAATTTTCTAGAGTTAATTAAAAATATTAGATCATTGGACTTAAAAACTTATGACCTAGTAATCTCTGACTTCGAACCTATCACTGCTTGGGCCGCTAAAATTAAGGGGTGTCCAAGTATTTCTTTAAGCCATCAATCTGCTTTTTTTTACGATGTGCCTAAGGTCGGTGGAAATTTTATATCAAAGTTAATAATGCGGATTTTTTCCCCAGGCGATTACAAACTAGGTTTCCACTATCACCACTTTAACCAACCCGTGTTGCCACCATTAATAAGAAAGGTTAGGCCTGCTGAACACTCTAATGACAAAATAGTGGTTTACATGGGTTTTGAGAGTATTGAGGAGATTATAGAATTATTAAAGCCATTCAAAGAAATACAGTTTGAAATATTCGCAAACACTAAATTCCAACAAAAACTCCACAATATAACCATTAATCCTATTTCGGTTGAAAAATTTCATCATGAGCTGAAATACTGTAAAGGAGTTATCGCTAACGCCGGGTTTGAACTATCAAGCGAATGTTTGATGTATGGTAAAAAGATGTTACTCAAACCATTAACTGGTCAATACGAGCAACTATGCAATCTAAAGGCGCTCAAAAAACTTAATAAAGCTACCATTATGACAAGCTTAGATAAACAAGTAATTAAGTCTTGGTTGGAGCAGCCAGAGGGAAAGCCAATTGCATTTCCAGATACTGCGGAATATGTTGCTAACTGGATAATCGACCCAAAAAGATGTTCTGTTGAGGAATTATCGCGGAAAGTTTGGAGTCAAATATCGTAAAGTTTAAAAGAGTTAAATGGTAAAGCAGTCGGGTTTGTAGCATCCAGATTCTTGAGGGCATAATTTTTGAACACCATAGACTAGTGTTCAAAAGTGTTCAAAAAATATTCATTATCATCCCAAATACTAACGCTATTTTGAACAGCGCATATCCAGAATGTTGATTAATCAACAGATGACCAACCTTCTGAAAAATCATCGCTCAGCTAACTCCTCAGTATTTTTAAAACAATCGGTTTTTAGGTACTTTTCAACTTCAGAATAAAATTCAAGCTTATGTCTGAAAAATAGACTATTTTGAAAATGATCAGCACCTTTTAACCAGACAGCTTTATGATCTTTGTTATATTTTTTTAGAGCCTTAATATATTTTCTAACGGCTTTTGGAGGAGTTCTTTGATCAACATCACCATGCACTATAAGTATGGGAATGTTAACCTCTGCTGCTTGCTCTAGTGGAGACATGCTTTTTAACCACATATTTAGTTGCTCTATCGCTGCGGTTGAACCACCACTTCTATTAAGACGATTTCTGTAGTAATTGACTTGCATAATTGGATCGGGGAAAGACGCTCCTGCAATTACGCACTGATATATCTGTGGCGTCCTAGCTGCAGCAATCAAGGAAGCGTATCCCCCATATGACCATCCAAACATCATCATTCTATTCGGGTCTACCAATCCTTTTTCTACCAAATAAAGAGCACCATCATCTTTATCATCCTGCATTTGATAGCCACCCTGTCCTCCGTTTATAAAAGCTGTTTTATAGAAGTCAAGACCAAAATACTTTGATCCTCGATATTGAGGTTGTAAAACCATAAAACCTCTATTTGCGAGCATCTGCGCCCACTCATTAAACCCTGGATTCTCTCCAATAAAAGGACCTCCATGTGGCATTACGACAAGAGGATAAGGTGGTTTTGAGTTAGGTGTGGTAATAAACCCTCTTATCTTCCTGCCATCACGAGCTTCATAGGTAATTGCTTCCACATTCGCCAAATACTCACTAGATAATCCGGGTTTAGTTGATCCAATAACTTTAAATTCACCATTTTTTAGAAGATAGTAAGTTCCAGGATCTCTTGGACCCCTATTACGTATTATTATGCTCATTCCATCACGGGAGCGACTTCTTATTGATAGACGGTCAGAGTTTGGGACTAGCGATTTTAATTGTTCGTAAATTGCTTGCTCTTCTCCATCAAACCATTGAAATTTTTCCTCTCTCCCCACAAAATACCTTATTGCTGTTATGGTATCTTCGTTGGTATACCTGTTGGTATGATCAACAGTAGATACAACGTCAACATCTGAACGTCGGTAAATTAATTCTTTATATTTTTTTGTCTTTGGATCGAACGACCAGAGACCTTGTTTGTCATGGCCGTTATTAGCAATTATTAAAAGATCATTTGGATTTGCTGGATCAAATCCTTGAATGCGCCATCTTTCAAAATCAGATATATGTTGTCTGTGTATGATTTCCCATTTTTTTGAATCGGCTTCTCTGTAATAAAAAAGACGCTCGTTTTTTTTAGCATCATAACCACGAGCAAATCTGGGATTTGCGTCTTCGTCAAATCTGATTGAATAGACTCCTCCATGTTCTCGAGTGATCACTCTACTCTTGTCAGTTTTCACATTATAGTTGTAATACTTTCCATCGACCGAAAGTAAAATGTTGTTTGGATATTTCGGTAGAGAGCTTTCTATATAGGGACGGGAACGAGTACCTGCTCGTTTATTTAAATTTTTCAATTTTGACTTTTGCGGATTTTTATCTAGCGTTAAAACACCTGTGAGATACTCATAAACTCCCTCATTGTAGCCTTCAATCTTCTCTCTTTCTTTCAGTTTTGCTGTCAAAACAATTTTATCGTCTGCGATCCAGTAAAAATCAATTATTTCCGTATTAGAAGAATTCATTCGGAATGGACGATTGCCTAGATTATTTGCGTCATAAACTTCGAGAATTGGCCTATCAATAATAAAATTGTCATTTCTCAATAAAGCAACTTTCTCTCCATCTGGTGATAAAAGTACGTTAGTGATGTTAGAGCGTTTTGCCCACTCAAATACAGAGTAGGTTTCTGCATAAACAGTTGAGAAAGAAAGCATGCTGAAAATTGCGATCAAAAAAAAATGACGAATTAAAGATTTCAAAATTGATCTCCTTAAACAAGCTTGGAGTTGTGCATCCCATCAATAAATATTTAATTGATGAAAAAAACTATCTTACTAAAGGTAACGGATGGGTCTCATTAACCGTTTACAGACTTCTCAAAGAATTAGGTCGGATACTATTATCCGAGTTTAAAATGAATATCAACGTATAGTGCGAATTGATACTGCTTTGGATCTCTACTATAAGTCGTGAGGAAATGCGCTCAGAAAGTGTTACCTTGAGTATATTTTTTGAACACCACCTACTAGTGTTCAAAAGTGTTCAAATTTTTTGCAAATATGAGTGAAGAGAAGTTATCTTTTAACTTATTGATTTTAATGACTTTTCTTGGTGCCCAGAGGTGGAATCGAACCACCGACACAAGGATTTTCAGTCCTTTGCTCTACCGACTGAGCTATCTGGGCATTTTTATGTGGACATATTTAGAGACTGCGTATTAAATCCTCTGAATAGAAATTCGTCAAGCCATTATTCTGTTGTCGAAATGAAGCCTTCTGCTTGATCTACATCCTCACCGCTCAAGAATTTCTCTCTTTGCTCAGATAAGTATTTCCTGGACTCGACATCCATCATATTCAATCTTTTCTCATTTATTAAAGTGGTTTGATGGGCGATCCATTTTGACCATGCTTCTTTCGACACATTCTCAAATATCTCTGATCCTGCAGGTCCTGGAAATGGAGGATACTCTAAGCCAGGTAGTTCCTTTTTAAAAAGACGACACATTATTAATCGCGACATTATTTGCCTCCTCCCTATTAGTATCTTCACGCAAGTTGTCCAAT
>CACJVE010000002.1 GCA_902596775.1 uncultured SAR92 cluster bacterium | reverse complement strand
GAGACTTTAGAGAGCCAAGTTTAATGACACAAATAGGACAAGATTTACTGCCATTCGAATTTGCAAGATCTAATGGCGTTTTGTTAAGAATTAAAGAGGGTGATTTAGTTCTGTCGTCAAATGCAAACCAGTCAGCGGTTTTAGAAATCCTCAGGGTGAACAAAAACATCGAGGAAATTACTTCAATTGATGGCGATGCTTTTGATCAAATGCTGTCTACTGTTTATAGCGGCAGGAAAAATTCCTCAGAATCGGTAATGGCTGACATAAAAGATTTTGTAGATATGGAGTCGGCAGCAGCAGAGTTGGAAGAAACTGGAGATTTACTCGATTCGGAAAATGATGCACCAATTATTAGACTGTTGAACGCAATTTTGGCCGAGTCTTTAAAAGAAAGCGCATCCGATATTCATATTGAGCCATACGAGCGAGAAGCGGTTGTAAGGTTTAGACTGGATGGTGTTCTAACGACTGTTCTAAAGCCATCTATCCAGATTACCCCTTTACTTATTTCTAGAATCAAGGTCATGTCTAAATTAGATATCGCAGAGAAGCGGTTGCCGCAAGATGGTCGGATGGCCGTTAAGCTCGGAGGAAGAAGCATTGACCTGAGAATATCCACTATGCCTTCGAGCCATGGGGAAAGAGTAGTGATGAGATTGCTTGACAAAGATGCAGGTAGACTGCAGGTCGATGACCTTGGGATGCCTAATGAAATTGCAAAGCAACTGGATGAATTAATACGTCGTCCTCATGGCATTATATTGGTTACTGGTCCGACTGGGTCTGGGAAAACAACCACTCTCTATGCTGCGCTTCAGCAAATGGATAAGAAGGGCAGAAACATTATGACTGTTGAGGATCCAGTCGAGTATGACCTTCCTGGAATAAGTCAGACACAAATAAATTTGCGCGCGGGCATGACCTTTGCTCGTGGACTAAAAGCGATATTGCGTCAAGATCCGGATGTTATTTTGATTGGTGAGATAAGAGATGGTGAAACTGCAGAGATCGCAACACAGTCCAGTTTAACCGGACATCTAGTTCTCTCAACGCTGCATACAAACACTGCTGCGGGTGCAATCACAAGATTACAAGACTTAGGAGTTGATGCATTCTTATTGGCGTCAACTGTGAGAGGAATACTTTCACAACGATTGGTCAGAAAATTGTGCATTTCTTGTAGAGAGAAGGTTAAGCCTAACGACTTTGATAAAGAGACACTTTGCCTTAAAAAGGGTCAAACTATTTATGAAGCAAAAGGTTGCGCGGACTGCAACTGGACAGGTTACTCAGGGAGACAAGCTCTATTCGAATTGGTTCCGGTAGCTTCAAGCCTTCAGCGTTTAATTCATGAGCAGGCAGGTGAAATAGAGTTGGAGAGTTCTATTCGATCAGAAGTTCCAAGTATAAGAGAGGCAGGTTTTGATCTTGTCCGAGAGGGTATCACCACAACAGCTGAAGTGCTCAGAGTTACAAGTATTTAGTTATGCCCACTTTTGATTATTCAGCTTATAATTCAAGTGGAAAGTTGCTTCGAGGAGTAATTTCGGCTGAATCAGAAAGACTCGCAAGAAAATCTTTGAAAGAAAAAAAATTGCTAGCCTCTTCGATAAAAGAGATCGAATTAGCCTCAGCAAAGCAGAAATCGATCTTCAGCAGACAAGCAAATTTTGATAATTTTGATTTGTCTCTTTTGTTGCATCAACAAGCTATTCTTATTCAATCCGGGTTGCCGCTAGAAGAGTCTTTGCGGATGACAATCGAGCAAGCTGAGACACCGAAACAGAGGAGAATGGTAGAGAGCTGGAGAAGTGAAATTACCGAGGGACGAAGCTTCTCAGAGGCTTTAAGGCGATCTCCATATAAAATTCCTGAAGGTGTAATAGCTGGCGTGGGGGTGGGTGAGGAAACCGGGCACCTTGATAAGATTTTAATGAGGTTATCAGATGAGTTAAGTACGAGTGCTGAGAATAGAAAAACTGTATCGAGAGCACTCATATACCCTGTAACTCTTGTCACAGTCTCAATCGCGATGGTATCGGTTATGATGGTTTTGGTAGTCCCTAAAATAACATCGGTGTTTGCGAGCTCCAATAGAGAACTGCCGTGGATTACTGAGCTTATTATCGGAATAAGCAACTTTGTTCAAAATTTTGGGAGCTATCTTTTAATTTTTGCTGGAGTATTATTTTTAACGGCTAAAATTGGACTCAAAAACTCTGGGTTAAGATTAAAATTCCATGATTTTCTGCTCAGGCTTCCTGGATTTGGACGATGGATCCGAATGGCAGACATATCTGATTGGGCGAGGAATTTGGGTGTACTGTTGAATAGTGGTGTGCCCGTGTTAGCAGCATTAAGAATTTCATCAGCGGTTGTCGGCAATCTGTCCCTCAAGTCGGATTTTGATCGAGTCACTGAGTCAATGCGGCAGGGGGTTAGTCTCCATAAAGCGTTAGAAAAAAATCTTACTGAAAGTGGTTTTTTGGTGCATATGGTTGGAAGTGGGGAAGCTTCTAGCGAGCTGGATAAAATGTTAGTGCGCGTTGCTGAATATTATGCTGCCAGGCTCAATAATGCAGTTGAAGTATTTTTGAAATTACTAAATCCTATGCTAATTTTATTAATGGGTGCAATGATTTTGGGGATTGTTGCAGGAATAATGTTACCAATCATGGATATGAATAATACAATTTAAAATAGAGGAAATTTATGATGACCAAATTTAATAGCCAGTCTGGGTTTACTCTGATCGAAATGATGATCGTTGTTGCAATTATTGCGATTATGAGTGCCATGCTTGCGCCAACACTTTTTAATCAAGTAAACAAAGCAGAAAAAGCAAGAACGGCATCCGATATTAGGCAGATTGAGAGCGCGCTCAAGTTTTACAGGCTAGATAACTATCGATATCCCAGTCAAGCGGAGGGATTAGAGGCACTCGTATCAGCGCCATCTGGCGCATCTGCAGGATCATGGAATGGCCCCTACCTTGATTCACTTCCAAAAGACGCATGGAAAGAGCCATACAGGTATTCAAATCCGGGGACTCATGGAAAGCCTGTAGAGGTATATACTTTAGGCGCTGACAGAGCGTCAGGAGGGACTGATTCTAATGCTGATCTAGGAAGTTGGAACATCAATGACTAGTTATACCCATTTTCTGCTTTTATAAATGGATATCTCAGAGTGAGGAATCAGAGAGGATTTACACTCATAGAATTATTAGTGGTTTCCGCTATAGTAGTAATACTATTTACTTCTGTAATATATTCGGTAAGTCAGTCATCTGAGCGCAGATATGTTTCTGAGTCTGAAAGGCTGATGATTTGGATCAATCTGGTTTTTGAACATGCGATGTTAGAAGGCGCAGTTTACGGAATAATGTCTGATTTTAATGCAGATACAAGAGAGGCAACGGCGCTTACTCCAGTAATATATTACCGAAATCAATGGTTAAAAACAGAGATACCTTCAAGATTTTTGTTGGATCATAAGGGCTATATTAGCTTTGGTAAGGATAATGAAGAACTAGTTGGGCGATTAATTGCAGATGAAGCACTACTTGAGGATGTTCAATCTATTTCTCTGGAGGAGTCTGATACAGAAAAAGAATCCTCACCTTTTATTCTGTTGTTCCCCGATGGATATTTAGAACCCCAAGAAATGATGACTCTCTCTTTCCTTGAAACTGATACCAAATTTATATTTAGATGGAATGCTGAGGAATCTAACATACAGATGACAAGGATAGTTGATTGAAATCTGAGAAAAAGAATTTTGGATTTACTTTGATTGAACTGGTAGTTGCACTATTTATATTGAGTTTAGTATTGAGCAGTGCGATTTACTCTGTGCAACAATATGCAGATGAGAGGGTATTGTTGAAAGATCGATTTTTCGCTCATAATGTTGCTTGGAATCAATTGATGAAGCGATATCAGGTATCTCAAGCCTGGTCAGCTACAAGTAATCAAATAGTGTTAAAGAAAAAAGGGAAAGAACTCCAAGGAAGAACTGATTGGATATGGGAATTAGAAATTGAGAAAGCCATGGGGCAGGATCTATATCGGTATCAAGTCATGGTTGAATCTCCAGATAATAATAAGACTCAATCTACTCTTGCTGTTTACTTAATAAAGAGCAATTAATTTTGAAAAAACAATTAGGCTTCACCTTAATAGAAGTGATCGTCTCATTGTTCCTTTTATCTATTCTCTCGATCATGTCATATCAGGCTGTTGAGGTAATGACCCAAATGAATAAACGGAGTCATGAAAGCTTTCAAGATGAATCTCAATTAGCTCAGGCATTACAGATAATTGGTAGAGATTTTTTGCATATTAAGCCTAGACGTTTTTATGATGGATTAAGCGAGATGGAGGATGCATATTTCACTGATCCGAGTGATTTTGGGATACGATTCACTCGTGGCGGTGGGCCAAGCATCAAAAGTAATCCGAGCGGATTAAGGCGTATTGATTATAGACTTAATGTTGATGATCAGCTCATCCGCACTTCCTGGGGCGCCACCGAGTCACCCCGTCAAAGTGATGGAATAAAGCTTCGTTTGCTTGATAATGTCTCCGAGATAAAAATTAACCATTTGGACGCAAATGGAAATTATCATCCGGACTGGCCACCACCAAATGCGCCAGCAAGGTCTGGAAAATTGCTGCCCAGAATGATCGAAATTAAAATAACATTTAAAAATGAAACTGAGATAACCCGAATATATCCCGGAGTAATAAGTAATTAAAACGAGAACGCGGCAAACTGGTGTAGCCCTTCTATCTGCAGTTATTCTTATTTTTGCAGTGAGTTTAATATTGTCGAACATCTTTTATCGACATCAAATAGATTTATCGCAAGCTTCTCGCTTTCTGCACAATGATCAGGCGCTGCTAATAGCGATTAGTGGGGAAGGTTGGGCAACTGAGTTACTTTTCGAGGATATAAAAGATAATAATGTTGACCATTACGGTGAGATTTGGGCGCAGGCGCTTCCTTTATTACCAGTCGAGGGAGGAACGCTGACCGGTTGCCTCAGCGATTTACAAGGTGCCTTTAATATAAATAGTTTTAAATACTATGACAATTCTCCTATACAAGGCGAGCTGGATGATTTTGAAAAAATTGGCTTTGCCAAAGTTTGGTTGAATCTTCTCGAGCTACTTAGTATCCCAGTAAATCCAGGCAGGGTGTATGCAGTAAAAGACTGGATCGATGCTGACGATAGCGCAGGGTCCTGGGGCGCAGAGCAAGCAGATTATGAAGGCTTAGAGAATTCTGTGGTTGTTTATAATGATCTGTTTGTATCTTCATCCGAGCTATCAGCAGTTATGGGTTACACGATCGAGGAGGTCAATAAATTGATGCCTTGGTTGTCGGCACTTCCGTTTCAGACACCAATCAATATTAATACTGCATCAGTAGAAATTTTAAACTCACTTAGTGGTAATTATGGTCCAGCTTTCATCGAAGCAGTACTATCGGGAAGACCTTTCAGTAATGTGAATGACTTTTATAACCAAATAAATGAGAACTTAGCTCTTTGGGATCCAATTAAACCTGGAGTTGGCAGAGCAAATTTGATTTGGCCACAACACTTGATCTCTGTGAACAGCGATTTCTTTAAGTTATATTTAGAAGCCGAAATTGGAGAAGCCAAGATGGAGCTAATTAGTTTGCTGCATAGAACAAAAAATGCTGGTATAAACATTATTTCTAGAGATATTAGATTGGTGCCAAAAATCCTGCCTTCAAGTAAACCAATGTCTGAAATAGAGGCCTTGTTTTCAAAGAAAGATGAGGTTTCAAAGACAGATCAGCAAAATTTCCAAGAAACTAATATAATCCAGTCTGCTTGTTCTATGATGGAATTTAAATAGCATGAATACTTGGCATATTTTTGACCTTGAGCAGAGGCAAGTGGAATTAGAAAACGCTCTAGAAGGTCCAGCCGCAGATGCGACTTATTTGGCACATTTATGGGTGCCATCTGAGTATACGAGTATTCATCACGTTGACGTTCCGACTGCTCCGAGAAGAAAGTGGATGGATATCATTCCTTGGATGCTAGAGGATAAACTTCTTCAAGACCCATCAGAAACTCACTTTAGTTTAATTCATGAGACAACCGAGCAACTCACATACGCGGTAACTAGCATTGATCATCTGAGAGAATGGAAAAGGATATCAGAAAATTCTAGAGTAGAAGCAGTTTCGATGACACCAGATTACTTCGCATTACCGTTCGAAGAAAATATTGTTAGTGTAGGATGGAGAGAGGGAGTAATCTTAGTTAGAACATCTCGTAAAGAGGGCTTTGCTTCAAAAGCAACAATAGCATGGCCTCTTATCCAAAAATTTTTGGATGAAAACCCAAATTATCGCTTGTCGATATCTATTCCAGATAAAAATTTAATTCCACTAGAGCTAAGTAAAATAGCAAGGGTCAACGAATCGAAAATCGATTGGACTTTTGGCTCGCATGAGGGAGTTGATTTGTTGCCGAAAGAATTAAAGAGAAATTTGAAATCCTCACTGATCAATCAGTGGTCAATTGCCGCAGGTATAATATTTATTGCGGTAATAACATCCCTATCCTCTGTAATTATCAGCATTAGCTCCTTGGAAAACAGCATCGCGGTTTATCAAAATAAAAATGTGGATGTTTTTAGAAAAATTTTCAATGAAAATATTCCAGCTACGTCAGTTTTGAGAAGAAAAGCCGAGACAAATTTACAGCGTTTATTTGAGCAAAAAGAAGCTCTAGATTCACCGATAATAAAGTCTCTTAGATCTTTGCAACCAATAATGACAAACTGTGAATGCGAATTGGTCAGAATGGAAATTAGTAATTCTTCAGTTCAGATATCTATTAGAAATGCTGATAAGTTAAGCAAGAAATCTCTAAAAATAGATGGTTTTCGTGTAAGTTTAATTCCAGATAAAATGACGGGAGATGACAATATGGTGTTGTCCGTAACTCCCTCAAAAGGTTGAATAAGGATTATTCTGATGAATAAGCTTCGATTTTACATAACTGAAAAATTTAATCTTTTGCAAGCAAGAGAAAAGAGGTTGCTTTATTTCGGATTGGCCCTGTCGCTGTTATGTTTAGCGTTTATTTCTGTAAATCCATTGCTGTCCAAACATACAAAGTTATCCCAAGAGCTGGAACTCCTAAAGTCAGACTTTATTTGGATT
This sequence comes from uncultured SAR92 cluster bacterium, assembly GCA_902596775.1. Taxonomy (GTDB): domain Bacteria; phylum Pseudomonadota; class Gammaproteobacteria; order Pseudomonadales; family Porticoccaceae; genus AAA300-D14. The sequence goes on along the minus strand of CACJVE010000002.1, from coordinate 85,600 downwards.
TCTTCCAAAGTAAGTGTGGTGAAGAAATTAGAGAATGCCTGCTCATCCCGTAATTATAAAAGAGGAACTACAGAGGATCAGATTAAGAATTTAGCAAGACGGAATTTACTTTCGGTAAATTCTTTTGAGCAAACTGAGGATAAAATTAAATTTCAATTATCTGGATCGGATGCAAATCAATTTCTAGATTTTTACTCTCAGGCGAGTTGCTCGGGCTATAAAGTTGATCAGGTAATTATGACAACATCATTAAAAAATACCTATGATGCGACTATTGTGGCGGCTCCAGTTGAATTTTAAAGATTTAAAAAACTATTTGGAACTAAAAAATATTATTTTATTAATATCAATAGGATTCTTAGTTTTGTCCTTGTTTCAGCTCGTTTTCGTTCTATTGAATGATGAAAAGGCACCAATCGTTAAAATTAATAGTGCTCAATCCATGAGAGCTGACTCATGGAATTGGTTTGGTGAAGGAAAAATAATTACTAAGGTTGAAACTAATAGACCTGACCAAAAGTTACCTGAGTTAAAAATAGATGCAGATCTTTTAGGTGTGATGCTATCAAATAGCAATTCGTCCGCAACTTTAAAGTTTAAAGGACGGCCTGAAAAAGTATTTAAAGTAGGGGATAAGCTCTCGGGATCAATTGAATTAGTAGAAATACAAGCTTATAGAATTATCTTGGAGGACAATGGTATTAGGAAGCAGTTAATGATGAAGAAGCATGATGTAATCATGCAGTCTGCCGCTTCTGAAAGTGCACCCCCTTCGAATATCAGGCAACAAGGCTTTGCCATTTCCAATTTATTTGGAGCGGTCCCTGTCAAGGTCGGGGAGGGACAAGGATTTAAGGTGAATAGCCTCTCTTCTGAGGTAAAAGCATTGGCAGATATACGAAATGGTGATGTGATTTTGCAAGTGGATGGGTCATTAATTCAGGATCTTATGGGAAATCCAATGAATTTGATGAAACTTAGATCGTCAAGTAATTTACCTGTAACTATTTTGCGTGAAGGGCGGGAAGAAATTATTTATGTGAATGCTGAGAGTTTGTCAGCTAAAATGCTACCTGCTCTTGGGATGAAACCATAGCAAAATTTAATCTGGTTTTACTAAGGATAAAAAATGAAAGCCAAACTTAGAGTGAAATTTAATATTAAGAGAATCTTAAGACAGTTTGCGTTCATTACTTTCTTTGGTGTTTTTATTTCGTCAGCTCTTTCTGCTGATGAAACAGTTCAAATTAACTTTCGTGATGCTGATATCAGAAGTGTCATTGAGAGTCTTGCAGAAATTACAGGGAAGTCTTTTGTTCTTGACCCAAGGGTTAAAGGCAAGGTCACGATAATATCGCCTGGTCCGATCGATGCAAATCTTTTGTATGAAGCCATTTTGTCCTCTCTTCAAGTTCAAGGTTTCCAGGCGGTAGAGGATGGCGCTGTTACGCGAATAATACCATTTACTCAGGCTTTTCAATTTGCTGGCGGTGATGGAGATAATAGGTTAGTTACTGAGATAGTCAAGGTTAGGCATGTCCAAGCAGCCACTCTGGTGCCGATAATCAAACCATTGCTGAGTAATGGTGCAAGGTTGCTGGCTTTTGCTGGGAGTAACTATTTAGTTATGTCCGATATTCGATCAAATATCACTGCCGCAAATCGAGTGATAAAGCAAATGGATGATCCGGATCAGACAGCGGTTGAAGTTATAAATTTGGATTTTATTTCAGCGGGTGAAGCAGTACATATTGCTGGTCAATTGAAGCAGCTTCAAAAACAAGAGCTGTCTTTAGTGGAGGATGGCCTAAATAATAGGGTTATAGTTAGTGGCCCAGGGATTGCAAGAACTGCTTTTAAAAATATGTTAAAGCTACTTGATCTCCCCTCCACTAAAAAAGGTAGTGTTGAAGTAATTTATTTAGATTACTCCAGAGCATCGGAGATCAAGCCAATAATTGATGGTATGTTAAGTTCAGATGTCTTTCTTCGATTAGCGGGTGAGTCAACGGGTGATAAGAAAACAACTACCAACTATAAAATAGAGATTGACGAACTCAATAACGCTCTGGTAATGGCGGCTCCATCTGCGGTTATCCGAGAAATAAAAAATGTAGTTGATAAACTAGATAGAGCACGACCTCAGGTTTTGATAGAGGCAGTTATTGCTGAATTATCAGAAAGTCAGGCAAAAAATTTGAGTTCACAGTTGGCAATCACAGGGCAGGACGAAGGCGCTTATCTAACAAATTTTGACGGGGTATTAGCCACTTTGCTGGGCTCAATTGCTGATGGGGATTCATCGACAGTGACAAATTCACTTCCTTCTCTTGCGCCGAGTGTTATAGGAATGGCCGGTGATTTTGATCAAGAAACTGGGAGAGGTATTGGGTTACTGGTTCAGGCTTTAAAATCGGATGGGCGTAGCAAGATTCTATCAACGCCTTCTGTAATTACATTGGATAACGAGGAGGCAGTGCTTACATCCGGTGAAGAGGTGCCGTTCCCTACAGGAAGTTATGCAAATACAAACAATACTAATAGCGTTAATCCTTTTACTACGGTAAATCGAGAGGAAGTAGGAGTAATGTTAAAAGTGAAACCTCAGATCAGTAAGGGTGATGCGGTTAGACTCGAGATAGAACAAGAATCATCTGCAGTAAAATCAGGGACAGCAAATTCTTTGTTGGGAGCTACAACTACAAAAAGCACAATACAAACCAATGTTATGATTCAAGATGGTGAGTTACTTATCTTAGGTGGCCTGATAGAAGGCACTTCCGGCGATAATGCCGAGAAAGTCCCTTTGCTGGGTGACATACCTATATTGGGAAGTCTGTTTCGCAAATCATCGAAAGATGATCGGGAGAAGGTTCTTATGATGTTTATTAGACCTACTATTTTAAGAAATCCTGAGGAGGCAAATGTCTTATCACGACAAAAATTTGATCATCTTATCACTAGAGATTTTGAAGATTCTGATGATGGTGTTGTTGCAAAACAGCTAAAAGATTTTATTAGTCAGGGTTTAGACAAAAACGATAAAAGTGAGTAGTCATTTTACAAATGGGCGTTTACTTGCAACATTTTGGTCTCAAAAGAGAACCATTTTCTATTGTTCCTGACCCTAATCTTTTATTCCCCAGTTACCAACACCGACAAGCAGTAGCGCATTTAAAATATGGTTTAGATAGAGAAGGCGGATTTATTGTTCTGACCGGGGAAGTTGGGACTGGCAAAACGACTCTCACTAGAACAATAATTGAGCATCTACCAGCGCATATACGTGTAGCATACATCCTAAATAGTAAGCTTAAAGAAACCGATTTATTTGCGAGTATTTGTAAAGAACTGTCTATAAAGTTTAAAAGAAATGCCCATCTTTCCTATGCTAAGCAATGTTCTGATGCGATTTATGACAACCTTTTACAGGCCCATTCTGAAGGATTAAAAACACTTATTATTCTAGAAGAAGCTCAAAATCTTGATGATGAGATTTTAGAGAGCTTGCGTTTGCTCAGCAATTTAGAAACTAATAGTAATAAATTGCTGCATATATTGTTGGTGGGACAACCAGAATTAGTAGAAAAATTAGCACAAAATAATTTAAGGCAACTCAATCAGCGAGTTGTCTCAAGGTTTCATCTGCTGCCTTTAAAAATCAGGGAGGTTCCTGATTATATAAATTATAGATTAGCTCAGGCGGGTGGGATTCGTGAGATATTTGATAGGAGATCATATAAACACATTTTCAAACTTACCAAGGGAGTCCCTCGTCTTATTAACTTGATCTGTCATCAAGCGCTTTTGGCGGCATACTCTGAAGGTAAACAATTTATCAATGCATCTTTAGTAATAAAGTCGTCTGCTGAAGTTCTTGGAGAAGAGACAAAGTCATTTAGACGTAAAGTTTGGCAAATAGGAGTTTTTACCCTTCTAAATCTTTTGATTTTAATGTTCTTTTTTAGAGAAGAGCTCCAATGGGAAATAGTAACTGATAAAAGTCAATACAATTATCAGGGTAAGTTAGAGGGCAAGTTATTCCAAGAAGAGGAAGAAAATAACATCTCTGCGGTGAATCCACTAAAAGAATTAAAAACAAATCAGCCGGTTGAGCGTGTTTCCCCAAGTATTAATCCCATTGAACATCTATTCTCTCTCTGGGGTCATAGGGTTGAAGGGATATTTACTGAAGAAGCATTAAACAGTTCAGCAACAGATATTGGATTAAAGTATGAGACGAATGAATCCATTGATTTTGACGTTATTTTGAAAACTAATAGGCCAGGAATAGTCCATTTGACTGATTCTAATTCAAATATAACCAGTGTGGTGTTGTTGGAGGTAAGAGATGAGACTATTTTGCTACTTGATTTAAATGGTGAATCATCTATAAAGCTAGATATTTTTTTAAAGCGATGGACAGGATCTTTCAGTTATTTATGGGCACCACCAAAGGAATTTAAAGTTTTAAAATTGGGTGATGAAAATAAGGCTGGATTAGTTTGGCTGCAAGATAAGTTTGCGGAGATCTATGCTAACAAACAAAGATTGATAACGGGAGGAAGATTTACCGAGGCGATTTTTGATGAGATTGTTTTATTTCAAAAACAAAACAACATTAATCCTGATGGAATTGTTGGCAGAAGAACCATTATGCTAATTAATCAGCTCACTAATGAAGAAATACCAAGAATAATTCAAGAGAGTAGCTAGGGATGTCTTACATACTGAAAGCCCTGAAAAAGGCGGAAAATGACAGAGCAAAAGATGATCCATCTCGGATTGAGGATATTTTAAGTGCTGACCTAGTATCTCATAGCCAAAAGAAAGAAAAATACTTCTATAAATTCCTGATTATTTTTGTTTTTATAATGTTGAGTATTACCGTGTTTTATTTCATTTCAGAACAACATGAGATTACTAACAACTCTTCGATAACGAGTCCCTCGAAAGAGGGATTATCTGATGCAGCTGGTCAAAACTTAAGTGAAGACAATCGTGTTTTAACTATTGAGGATGTTATTCTTGATGAAGTATTGATCTTGGAAAATAGTGATTATAAATTGCCAGATCTCAATTTATCTGGCTATATTTTTCTTTCGGAAGGCTCTGCTGCGAATCGGTTGTTCATTGACGATAGAGCATACTCAGAAGGCGAGAGTATTAATAGTGGCTGGGAAATAAAGAGTATAACGAGGGATGGATTTATAATTAAAAAGGATGATGTAGAGGAAAAATTTTCTTTCCGTTAGTCGGTAAATACCTCTAGCTCTGAGCTCTGGCCCCGCTCAAATCTTTTAGCTCTGCGGTATGGGAATACATCAAGCACAAATCCGCTCCTAATTTGGTTTTGTAAATTAATCCAAAAATCCACGTCATATAATTCACTATGAATTTTTTCAAACATGAGTCTTGCTTTGGCATTACCAGAAAAAAATAATTTGAATTCCTCTGGGAAGATATCCGCTGGTCCCACCGTGTACCAAGTGCCCGCCTTCATTTCTTCATATTCATTTCTCGGAGGTGGAATCCTTCTAAAATTGCACTCTGTAAGGGCCGCGATCTCATCATAATCATAAAACACGACTCGTCCATGTCGGGTTACGCCAAAGTTTTTGAGCGGCATATCACCGGGAAAAATATTTGCCGCGGCTAATTGCTTTATGCAGTTACCATATTCATCCATAACATCTCTAATTTCCTCATCGTTCGCACTTTCAAGATATATATTTAGCGGTGTCATGTAACGTTCTGTGTATAAATGCCGTATTAGAATCGAATCACTATTAATTACAATTTGTGACGGTGCAACTGCGCTAAGCTCCTCTATTAAATCACTAGAAAATCGTTCAAGAGGGAAAATCAGATTGTCGAATTCTTGTGTATCCGCCATTCTGCCGATTCGATCATATTGTGAGACTAATTTATATTTTTCCCTTACTTCATCGTGTGTAACTTCTTTTGGCGGGGAAAAATTATCCTTTATAATTTTGAAAACTATATTGTATGAGGGGAGTGTGAATACGGACATCACCATTCCTTTAATACCCGGAGCAACCACAAATTGATCGCTTGAGTTGTTAAGGTGATTTACTAGTTGTCGGTAAAACTCAGTTTTAGCGTGTTTAGGGAATCCTAACGAATTATAGATTTCATAATCCAACTTTTTTGGCATTAAGTTCTTGAGAAAATGTGTGTACTGATAAGGTAGTGGAGAGTCCACCATAAAATGATTTCTGGTAAAACTGAAAATAATGCTCAGCTCATCAGAATCAAAAACAATAGTATCGACGAATAATTTGTTTTGCCCGTTATTCAAGACAACGATCGCCAAGGGAATAGTTTTGTTACCAATACTTATTCGGCCAACCATGTAAGCGGCCTTACTGCGATAAAAAGTCGACTCGAGAAGATCCACTTGGAGTTTTAAATTGCTTGTATTCATGACTGCGACTACTTCTGAATTAAAGGCATCCATTATGCAGTCAAGGTCTAGATCTATATTTTCCCAAGGGAGAGAAAATTCTGCCTCTAATAAAATTGTTTTACAAATACTTCTAAATTTAAGTCCCTCATACCGTATAAAAATACTATATTCTGCTTCAGGCGCTTCAATAAGTTGCGATGAGATTACATACACAACATCATCAGATATCTTGTCATGATCATTGATATCACTGAATATTGAGTTAAAAAAGGTTTCAGCGATCTCAAAATTAGGAAAATTAAAAATGAGCTGGGTATATGCAGTCTTTGCATCACTCCATAATTCTAGATCATTGATATTTTTATTTGTAATAACCCTCAAGTATTCAACAGTTTGAGCAATTTTTGTTTTATATATTTCAAGTCTTTCTACATTTGCCTGACGCACACCATGCCAGTCAGACTTTTCAAATCTAGCTTTCGCTGTAAGTGTTGAATTTAAATAATCTGCAAAATAACTCCTGAACCCATTAAGAATAGTTTTTGCCATTCTTCGAGCAGTTGAGTTATGAGTCAGTGGTTGCATTGGTTATTTATCAATGTGCGTGATTTACTCGAAAAGAGTATTAAGTTCTTCCAGCTGTTTTATGTTGAACTTTTTTGAGGCGGGCTTTTCAATTACTTCAACTGATTGCGGTTCAGCGTCTATAGAAAAACTTTCTCCATCAACAAGTCTTTTACAATATTGTTGAAAAACATTATTAAAAATGGGGAAAACTTTGATATCTATCTCGCTGTGCATTTGGAGCCATCCAGTGTCTCTTCCAGCTAAATATACTATGGGGTGAGACCAAGTCTGCATGTTTTTAGGGCTCTCTTTTCTACAAGCTTCATGATATGCATCCCTGGGCGAAGGAAGTCGTGGAGGTAGTTTGAAATAAACGCATGCTTGAATCATTTTATTAAGAGTTGGTAAGTACTCACTTTCAGTTATAATCTTTTCAGCCGCTCTGTATAAAATGTTACTACTGAACTCATTAAGCTTAGACAACCACAATTTCTTAGCAAGATTCTCTGAATCACTGCTATCACCAAATGCACTGTAGTATTGGTTATGGTAGTTTACTTGGAACATCGCAAAGATTTCGTTAATAGCATCAATTAAATCGGGATCTTTATCAAGATGCCCAACTTCTATCTGCCAGCGCCTCGACGATACTTCTATTTCTGATCCGATTTTCTGGATTTTGTCGTTTGACATTTTTTTGTCCTGTTTTTGGATTTATATTGAATGCCCACCTTCTTTTTACATATTGAAGAAATTTAGTGCTCCAGGACATCTGTGGATTACCATTTTCTTGCCAATATATTATAAATTCTTTTATCGAATCTTCAGCGAACTCCCTATTTATATTTGCCATTGCTAATACATCATATACGGCATTTTTCGGTCGCCAATCCTCTGTAATTTTTGTGGGATCGTTATCATTTTTCATCAAACCTGAGTAAAAATTCCATTGTCTTTTGACGTGCTGTACAAATTTGGAGTCCCAGGTATTTGATTTATCTCCTCTCCCTCTCCAATAGAGGACAAATTCAGGAATTGAGTCTTCAATAAAGTTTCTACTAATCCCTCCTTTTACTGACAAAATATCATATACCTCTAAAGATGGTTTCCATTGAGAGTTAATTTCAAACTCTCTCCTTCTAGCGTTTTCAATGGATTTGTTTTTTTGCCATTGACGCCAAACCTCTTTTATGAATTTTGATGACCAACCATGTCTTGAGATATTTCTTTCACGCCAGTATGAGACGAATTGAGGAATTTGTTGGTTGGCGAAGTCTTTTGCAACACCAAGCTGCTCAAGTTGCCTGAAGGTTTCATCATCGGGAATCCAATCTCTGTTGATTGGCAAAGCTGGTGTATTATGAGATTGGTTCTCTAAATTTATATTATTGACTGTATCTGTTTGTTTAACGACAGACCTACTTTCATTGAGCATATACAGGAATTTCCCATCCAGTTTTGGGTCTCCTGACATTGCAATAATGCCGATTTGATGAAGATTAAAAAATATTCGGTATATATCGTCATTAGTCCAAAAGGTACATATGCCCGATAACTTGTTTAAATCTGTGGTCTTCCATTTCAAGTTGTCAGATTCTACTTCGGAGCCAAAAAGAGAATTATCACGCAATATTTGAAGCAAGATCGCTTCATCCAAACCAATCGACGATGCCACTTCTGACGAAAAGAATAAAGTTTTATCTATTTTTTCTAACATGCAATAACCTTATCAGAAAGAGACGCTCTCTACGAGATACTGAGTTCAAGTTACTACTATATTTTATTTTAATACAACAGGTTATAGATGCAAAAAGATTGATAAAAACGTATAGTTTTTCAGTCTAAAATTTAAAGGAATGAGGACTTAGTTGGCATCTAAATTAAAAACAGCTTTTGTCTGCAATGAATGTGGCTCAGATTATCGTAAATGGCAGGGGCAGTGTACTGATTGCAATGCTTGGAATACGCTAAGTGAGGTAAAAGTAAATGCAACTCCCCATGGTATATCTAGATATCAGCACAGTTTTTCTGGAGCCTCGAGTGGTTCTATAAATTTGTTGAAGGATGTCGAACTTGATGAGGTCCCGCGGGTAAAGTCTGGAAATTCTGAGCTAGATTTAGTTTTGGGGGGTGGATTTGTCCCAGGTTCTTGTGTTCTTTTGGGTGGGGAGCCTGGCGCGGGGAAAAGTACCATCCTTTTGCAAACTCTTTGTCATATGGCCCAAAATGAAACCGCTTTGTATGTGACTGGAGAGGAGTCTTCGCAGCAAGTAGCTATGCGAGCAAGACGTTTGGATCTTCCTTTAGACAAGCTACAAATTATGACCGAGACTTCTGTGGAAAATATATGTCTGGTTGCGAAGGGAAAAACACCAAGACTTCTTGTTGTTGATTCAATTCAGGTGGTTCATCTAGAGGATATTACTTCGGCCCCTGGCAGTGTCTCTCAAGTAAGAGAAAGTGCTGCAGCATTGGTGAGATTTGCGAAACAAACGAATACGATATTAATTATTGTAGGCCACGTTACCAAGGATGGAACTCTTGCAGGACCAAAGGTGCTTGAACACATGATTGATTGTTCTCTGATGTTAGAAGGTAGAAAAGATAGTCAATATAGAACATTGAGAGGCATAAAAAACCGTTTTGGAGCGGTTAATGAGCTGGGAGTTTTCGCAATGACTGAGCGCGGACTTAAAGGTGTTCCGAATCCTTCTGCTATTTTTCTCCAGCGGAATGAGGAAGTATCCTCAGGAAGTATCGTGGTGGTTATTTGGGAGGGTACTCGGCCAATGCTAGTGGAGTTGCAAGCATTGGTAGATGATAGTCATTTGGGTAGTCCAAGGAGGGTCAGTTTGGGTCTAGATCATAATAGATTATCAATGCTTATTGCTGTTCTTCATAGGCATGGAAATATTATGGTGGGGGATCAGGATGTATTTGTGAATGTTGTTGGTGGTGTAAAGATAATTGACACATCGGCTGATCTGGCCCTCATTTTATCGATAATATCAAGTTTTAGGAATAAACCTATACCACGAAATATTGTGGTTTTTGGAGAAGTTGGATTATCCGGAGAAATTAGACCAGTCTCAAGTGGCCAAGAGAGGCTAAAGGAAGCTGTAAAACATGGTTTCACAAGAGCAATTGTGCCAGTTGCAAATGCACCTAAAAAGTCCATAACGGGGTTAAAAGTAATTGGTGTGAAAAAAATATTTGAGGCACTGCAAGCACTTTTTTAAATTTTACAATTCCAGTGCGGACCTAAATATTTCTAATATCGACATTTGTAAATATGGTATTTGACTTTACTCAGTTTCGTAGTTAGATTGCTCAAGTTGTCTTTTGTGATAGGTGCTTGAAACACTTTTTATGGTGTTCTGAGTTAAACGGGAAATCGGTACTGCGCGAGCTTAACCCGATACTGCCCCCGCAACGGTATACAAAAATGTTTGATAAATAAGCCACTGTGTTTTGATCATGGGAAGGTTATCAAACAGAACTTATGTTCATTTGTGAGTCCGGAGACCGGCCTGCTGCAACATCAACGATCCACGGGGTGTGGCATCAATGATTGTGAGTTTGGTCATATTGATCTGTGTTTCCATATCCTTATTTTGTTTTTCGAGCCGTTCGGGTGTGATCGGTTAAAAAGGGTATATTATGAAAATCATTTCTAATTATAAAAAAATCGGGTTTATTTTATTTTTTTCAGCGAGCTTCTCTCTCGCGCAGTCAAACCAAACCATCGACGAAGTTATCGTTTCTGCCTCTCTTACTCCACTAGAAAGGTCCGAAACTGGTAATTCCGTAACAATAATCGATGGCAATCTAATAAGAGATAGGGGCGTTATCAATATTAGCCAAATCCTACGAGATGTTCCAGGTTTTGCGGTTAGTCAATCTGGTGGTTATGGCGCACAGACACAGGTAAGGGCACGTGGAGCAGAATCGAATCACTTGCTTGTGTTAATTGATGGTGTAGAGGCAAATGATCCATCACAAAACGATGAATTTGTTTGGGGGACAGTTTCTATTGCCGACATCGAAAAAATTGAAGTTATTCGTGGTCCGCAAAGCGCAATTAGCGGCAGTGATGCTTTGGCTGGAAAAGTCAATATTATTACACGATCAAGCGATCAAAATGGAGCCCAGGTGCACTCCCAGTTAGGATCGTGGAATACACATAATTCTGGCTTCAATTTCAGCAGAAAAGATGACAATTTTCATTTCCGAGCAGGATTTAACCGTATGGACTCGGATGGCGATAACATATCAAGAGACGGAAATGAAAACGATGGTTATCAGAATACAACTATGAATCTTAAGTCAGGATATAGTTTAAATCCTCAACTAAATGTATTACTTACAGCACGGAAATCAGAGGGCACAGTGGATTATGATTCTGATGATAATTTTGATGGGTTAGTGGAGGATCAGCCTAAAAACTCAGATTTTGATAATTTAACAGCAAAAATCAAAGCTACGTACCTGCAAGCAGATGGACCCTGGAGCCATAGCTTTATAATCGCGGAGTCACAGTTTGATAACGCAGCTTACTCTGGTGGTGTGATAGGAAATATTACAGCCTCGCAAAAGTCACAGCTTCAATATTTAGGATCATACACTGAGGATTCGCAGAGCTTGTCTATTTTGATAGAAAACGAAAAAGAGGATTGGATACAGAAAGGAGAGATTTCTTACGGCATTTATGATCCAAATCAAAATCGAATGAGAGAAAACGATGGACTTGCCCTCGAGTATCGTTATGAGCCGATGAACAATTTCATAGTGGGACTTAGCGGACGTTATGAGGACAACTCTGAATTTGGAAGCTCTTCTTCTTACAGAAGTGAGTTTGTTTATAAAAAATCGGAGGCAATGAGGATAAGAGGAGTATTCGGTAAAGCGATTAAGAATCCAACCTTTACTGAGCGTTTCGGTTTTTACACAAATTTTTTAGGCAATCCTAATTTGGTCCCCGAGGAGTCAGTAAGTGCTGAGCTTGGCCTTGATTATACTTTTGCAAATAATTTGGTTGAAATGTCTTTTGCGATTTTTGACTCTGATTTAGAAAATGAGATTAATGGGTTTGTTTATGACCCGGCAACTTTTGCTTATACATCTGCCAATATTTCAGGAAGCAGCAATCGAAAGGGTATTGAGGTTACCATGTCAGGCGAGATATCGAATGCCTTGTCACTGAACTCTTCCTATACATACGTGAAATCAGATCAACAGGATGGAGATATAACTACAAGAGAAATAAGACGTCCTGAGCATATGGCAAGTTTAGGTTTATATTGGATGCCCTCAGAAGCATTAAATATTATTATGAATGCTCAATTTGTTGGGTCTCAATTTGACACTTTTTATCCACCTTTTCCTCAGAATCCAGAGAACGTTAAATTGGCTGATCATACTTTGGTAGACATCGCGATCAATTATGAAATGTCAGAAAAAATGTCTGTTTTACTTAAAATCGATAATCTCCTCAATGATAATTATGAAGAAGTTTTCGGATATAAGACTCTTGGTGTAGGGGTGTCGGTGGGCTTGAGATATCAAATGTAGATTAATTTTATTCGGCCAGCTCTTTAGGGCTGGCCATGCCAAATAAAGGAGAGTGTTGGATTGAATACTAGTGCCGCAGATAAAAACGATAAGCATAAAACGAAAATGCAAAAACAGAAGCAACGTATTGACTCGCAAATAGAAAAAAATAGTTTAGAAAAAGGGGTCATGATATTTTTAACAGGAGATGGCAAAGGTAAAACTAGTTCTGCCTTTGGTATGGTACTTCGTGCGCTAGGATACAATCATAAAGTGGGCGTTGTTCAATTCATCAAAGGACAACAGTTATCGGGAGAAGAGTTATATCTCAAAAATAAATTACCAGATGTTCAGTTTTATCAAATGGGTACTGGTTTTACTTGGGACACACAGGATAGATCGTCTGATATAGAAGCTGCGGAAAAAACGTGGTCGGTAGCCCAACGAATGTTAAAGGATAATACCTTAGATCTTGTTATTCTCGATGAAATCACTTACATGCTGAGCTTTAAATATTTAGATCCTGATACCATTATTAATTCGATTAAAGGCAGGCCTTTTGGACAGAGTGTTGTTGTAACTGGAAGAGGAGGTGGTAGTCGACTCAAGGAAATCGCTGACACAGTTTCAGAAGTCAAAGAAATAAAACATGCTTATAACAATGGGATCAAGGCTCGAAAAGGAGTCGACTATTGATCGGATATTTTTAAACATTCCCTCCTTCATTGACATTCCATGGCAAACAAAAATGTCAAAATTGTTCCGTTTGACATGCTTATTTGCATCACTAGTAACTCATTATTCAGGCGCCAATGTTATTGTTGTCGATGATCTTGGTGCTAGGGTAGAAATTTCAGAGCCAATAAGAAGAATTGTTTCTCTGGCTCCAAATCTTACAGAATTACTCTTTGAAATAGATGCAGGAAATCTGATTGTGGGTGCGGATGAGTACAGCAACTATCCGCCTCAAGCAAATAGTATCCAAAGAGTAAATAACCACTCGATTGTAAATTATGAGGCCATAACTGCCCTTCAGCCAGATATTATCTTTGCTTGGTCTTCAGGAAATGGGATTTCCACAATTAATCGGCTTAAATCGCTTGGTTTTAGAGTATTTTCTTTTGAAATATCAAGATTAGAGGATTTTCCAGGCGTATACCAGAGGCTAGGAGTTCTGACGGGGAGAATAGATGAAAGTAAAAAAATGACAAATAAATTTAATCGTGAATTGGAAAGCATATCGAACCGGTTTAGTAAATTAGAAAAAGTAAGGACGCTATACCAGGTTTGGGATAACCCTTTGATGACGGTTAACAATCAACATATTATAAGTGAAATAATTTCAATTTGCGGCGGAGTGAATATTTTTGGAAATTTAGATTCACTTACTCCGATAATAAGTTTAGAGGCTGTTCTATCTGAGAATCCACGGGTAATACTTTCCAGTGGCACCGAGAAAGATAACAGAGATTTGTTCGAGTTTTGGCAAAAATGGAAAGACATTGATGCAGTAAAAAATAAAAATTTATTTCTTGTGCCTTCTGATCTTCTAGCCAGACAGACTTTCAGGATACTCAGTGGAGCTGAGTATCTCTGTCAGTTTTTGGAGCAATCCAGATAGCAACCAGCGGTATTAAAGGTCATATCCTCGTTCATCATGTTCAACCAAATCCAGTCCTTTAAGTTCGCCCTCATCATCAATTCGTAAAGAAACAAACGAGTTTACTATTTTGAAAACTATAAAAGTTGCAAGAGCTGTGTAGCTCACTGTTGCAAAAACTCCAATCATTTGAACGCCCACTTGGCTAATCATTGACATGCCTTCGTTGTAACCTTGACCGCTAAAAACACCTATATTTGCGGACGCAAATATACCTGCTAGGAGTGTCCCCAAGATTCCGCCAACCCCGTGGACAGGGAAAACATCCAACGAGTCATCGATATGAAATTTCTGTTTTATTGCCTGAGTTGCGTGATAGCAAATGATACCCGCTGAAAATCCAATGACCAATCCACCTGCGGGACCCACGAAGCCTGAAGCAGGTGTTATTGTTCCAAGACCTGCAACCATGCCTGTTACTATCCCAAGAACAGAGGGTTTTCCATGTCTTCTCCATTCCATCATCATCCAAGAGAGAGAGCCAGCTGACGCAGACAGATGAGTGACAAGAATTGCCATGCCTGCATCACCATTTGCTGCTAATGCAGATCCTCCATTAAATCCAAACCATCCTACCCATAAAAGTCCTGCACCCGTCACTGACATGGTTAAATTATGAGGAGGCATAGATTGCTTAGGGAATCCCTTTCTATTACCTAAAACTAATGCCGCAACCAGAGCCGCTACTCCAGCAGTAATGTGAACAACAGTTCCACCAGCGAAGTCGAGAAGTCCGAGTTCTGATAACCATCCTCCACCCCAAACCCAGTGTGTAATCGGCGCATAAACAATCACTAGCCATAGCGTAGTAAAAATAAGTATGGCACTAAATTTCATTCTCTCAACAAAAGCTCCTAAAATAAGAGCAGGTGTAATTATCGCAAAAGTCATTTGAAACATTGCAAAAACAGATTCTGGTATATCACCAGCTAAGGTTTCTTCTGCGATGCCCATTAGAAAAAGATTATCTAGGTTTCCAATAATCCAATTAAGCTGCCCGCCATCACCAAACGCGATGGTGTAGCCTATGGCAAACCATACAAGTGAAGCAAGACATGTAATTGCAAAACATTGCATCAGGACCGACAAAACATTCTTTGATCTAACAAGTCCCGCATAAAATAGTGATAAGCCAGGGATTGTCATCAATAAAACTAAGGCTGTCGATGTCATAATCCAGGCAGTATTCGATCCATTTAATTCAGATGACCATAATGGAGAAGAAATTGTGGTAAGGAGCAACAGTATTGAGACTTGATTTATTTTTGTTATTGTATTCATAAGACACCTTTTTTTGCGGCTAGATTTTTGAATTATTATATCGGCGGCGCAGTATGGTTTAGAAACACGCTTTTTGCAAAAATTAGTAGATCTAGATTATTGATTTGCATATTTAGTCATTGCTAATGTTATATACTCTTTTTTTTAAATAAAATTTTAGAATAAGTTGTAATGAGTGACTTAAATTATGATCCTTTACGAGCTAATGTAAGTCTTTTAGGTAAGATTCTTGGTGATGTAATTTCAGATGCCGAGGGCCAAGAATTCCTTGAGAAAGTTGAAGCGATAAGACTTTTGTCCAAGTCTGCTCAAGCAGGTAACTCCAGTGATGGAGAAAAACTAGTTAAGCTTTTGAGAGATCTTAGTGATGAGGAGCTAGTTCCAGTTGCGAGAGCATTTAGCCAATTTTTAAATCTAGCCAATATCGCGGATCAGCAGTTCAGCCATTCGCGCAGAATCGATGAGCACGTGTCTGCAACAGAAACACTCCGAGAAGTTTTTGCGCTCGTCAAAAATCATGGTATATCCGATGATGTGATTCTCGATGCAGTAAAAAAATTAAAGATAGAATTAGTGCTGACGGCGCATCCAACTGAAATTACCCGAAGGTCCTTAATCCATAAATATGATGCTATAGATTCTTGCCTTTGTCAGCTTGAGTTGAAAGGAACTACCACTCGAGAAAAGGAAGCAGTATTTCGTCGGCTAAAAGAATTAGTAACTCAAATTTGGTTCAGTCATGATTTTCGTGCTGAAAGACCCAGTCCTGTCGACGAAGCTAAGTGGGGTTTTGCTGTAGTTGAGAACTCTTTGTGGAGAGCAATCCCTCATTTTTTGCGCCGTTTGGACTCTACGCTATCTGAATCCATTCATCAGTCTTTACCATTAAAAATGTCTCCAGTTAGCTTTGTATCTTGGATGGGGGGTGATAGAGATGGTAATCCTAATGTTACTTCGAATGTGACTGCAGAGGTACTTTTGCTTTCGCGCTGGCAAGCAGCAACTCTATACATGAGGGACATCAATTCTTTGATTGAAGAGCTATCAATGATAAACAGTAATAACTATGTCAAAGAGCTATCAAATTCGTCGCGTGAACCATACAGAGCAGTTTTAAGAGATGTCAGATTACAGTTAAAGAATACAATTGATAATATTGAGAACCAATTAGATGGTCGAGAGCCAATTTATACAAATGTAATTAATAATCAAAAAGATTTATGGGACCCGATATTCGCCTGTTATGAATCATTGCAAGATTGTGGGATGCAGGCAATAGCAAACGGTTCAATTATAGATCTTCTGAGGTGCATAAGTTGTTTTGGAACCCATCTCGTTAGACATGATATTAGGCAACATAGTGAGAGGCACTCGAGAGTTCTAGAGGAGATCTGTAGCCACCTGGATTTGGGTGACTACTCGAATTGGTCAGAAGATAAGAAACAGAAATTTCTTCTTGAGGAAATTGTAGGAAACCGTCCACTTATTGGGAGTGACTTAGTTCTCACTTCCGAATCTTTGGAGGTTGTAAAGACGTTCGAATTAATCGCAAAGCAACCGCAGGAAGCGCTCGGTGCTTACGTTATATCGATGGCTAGGCGTCCCTCAGATATATTGGTTGTTCAATTACTGCTCAAGGAAATGGGATGTAAAGGTCATCTTCCAGTTGTGCCACTGTTTGAAACCTTAGATGACTTAAATAATGCAAATGGGTCTATAGAAATTCTATTAAAGAATAAGTCCTATAAAAAGTTAATAAATGGCGAGTTGATGGTGATGATAGGTTACTCAGATTCTGCAAAAGATGCGGGTATGTTAGCTGCATCATGGGCTCAATATGAGGCACAAGAGGCTCTTATACATTTATGTAAAGAACATGATATTAAACTCACTCTTTTTCACGGAAGAGGAGGTAGTTTAGGTCGTGGTGGTGCACCCGCTCATGAGGCACTACTTTCACAGCCTCCTGGTTCTTTGCGAGACGGGTTGCGTGTAACGGAGCAGGGAGAAACAATCCGTGCAAAGCTAGGTTTGAGCTCAATCGCAATTAAGACATTTTCAATTTATACGAACGCGATATTACAAGCTAATTTGCTAGAGCCACCAAATCCTGAGCTTGACTGGCGAAAAACTATGGATAAATTGTCTGCTCTTTCGTGCAAATCATACCGTGATTTTGTGAAAAATGATCCTGACTTTGTAACCTATTTTAGGCAAGCGACACCTGAACGTGAACTCAGCAATTTGCGGTTAGGTTCAAGGCCTGCTAGACGTAAAAGTGATACAGGTATAGAGAGCTTACGCGCAATTCCATGGATATTTGCTTGGAGTCAAAATAGGCTAATGCTGCCTGCATGGCTCGGTGCTATTGAGGCGATATCCCATCTATACAATTCGGAATCTTGTCATTTAATACAAGAGATGATAGAAAAATGGCCATTTTTTGGAGCGAGACTCTCGATGTTGGAAATGGTATTTTTAAAATCAGATGCGTGGCTATCAAAATATTATGACCAGCTTTTGGTTTCTTCGGACCTTCAGGATATAGGTGATAAATTGCGATCAAAACTAAATTCTGATCGGGAGATGCTGGAATTAATAGCAGGTGAAGAAAAGCTTTTAAACCGACAAGCATGGCCAAGAGAGTCAGTCCAACTTAGAAATATTTATATTCATCCATTGAATGTTTTGCAGGTTGAACTCTTGAAAAGAGAAAGAGAAAAGCCAGACAGTATTTATGAGGAGGCAATTATGGTGACAATAGCCGGTATTGCAGCTGGATTAAGGAATACTGGATAAACTTGATTTTAGGTAATTAACAAATGATGAAATTTCATAATGAGTCATATTTATTTGAGATTTTCAGATATCTTGTTTACGCGGCTTTAACCACAAACATATTCCTCTTCTACCAAGAAGAGTCGCTAGCGGTCAAAAGCACCTTTACTCAGGGTGTTGCAATATCCGATATTATTGGTGGTTTCCCAGCAACTTTAGACACAGCTGCATGGGTAATGTTGCTTCTCTTGTTCGAATTTAATACGTCTAAATACACCCCTAACATTGATGATTCAAAAGCTGCTTTTTTAACAAAACTTATTATCAGAATTTTCAGTTATGGGATTATCGTTTATGCTTTTTTTGGTTATTTCTCTAAATATATTTTGTTAGCCAATATAGAACCTTTTGTGGTAAGTGATATTTGCGCTCTCATTGGACAAAACTATAATGTGATTGACAACCTTGATGAATATCCATTGCTAGATAGCGACAATTGTCAACCATTAGTTGGAAGTGCTTTATTTATTCTGTCGGGACAAACTGTTATTGGGTCTTTATCTGATTGGAGCGCAATTCAATGGCTAACTGTTGTGGATGTTATCAATTCTGGAACTTGGATCTTAGTTGTCTTGATTATCGAGTCGGAGATTTTTTTTGGTAAAAAGCTTGTTGGGTCCATTACTTTAAAATCAATGTTTAAATTTGTTAAACTAGTTTTGTATTCGATTTTGTTTGTTGCTGCCTTATATTGGGGTTCGGAGGGTGACTTCCTTGATTTTTGGGATGCTTTTTTATGGCTAGTGGCATTCTTTTTTATAGAATCAAATTTACGTAGATTAGACCCCGTTGAAAAAAGTTAGAATTTCAGCTCAGCCCTTGTTTTGATAGCCATTGTTAATTTCACGAAACAACACAGTTTATTTTCATCATTTTTTAATTCTATTTGCCATATATGAGATCTTTTGCCCAGGTGTATTGGCGAGGCAGTACCTGTTACGAAACCTGAAGATACAGGCCTTATGTGAGATGCATTTACCTCTTGGCCAAAACAGATTTCAGTTTCGCTGTTTATCACATGAGCAGAGGCTATGCTCCCCAATGACTCAGCCAGCACAATATTTGCGCCTCCATGAATGATTCCAAAAGGTTGAGTAGTTTTTGAATTTACTGGAATTTTCCCACTGAGAAAACTATCTCCTACATCGAATATTTCAATATCAAGGTGGGCATCAATAGTGCTTTCGCACATTTTCTTTATCTGAGAGAGACAAGGCTTTCTGTGCCAGATATAAGACATTACTATATACCTAGGTCTTTAAGCTTTTGTATCGCGTGCGTTTCGGTCCAGCATTACTTCCATGTCTTTTTATAAAGTCCTCATGATATTCACTATAACTTCCTTCAAAAAAAACAGTATTTCCATCATCCTCGTATGCGAGAGTATGAGTAGATATTCTATCTAAAAACCACCTGTCATGAGATATTACCAAAACGCACCCTGGGAACGATAATATTGCCTCCTCCAGAGCTCTAAGTGTCTCAATATCTAAATCATTAGATGGTTCGTCAAGTAGAAGAACATTTGCACCTTGCTTCAATGTATTTGCAAGATGCAGTCGGCCTCGCTCTCCACCAGATAACTCTTTCACAAGTTTTTGTTGATCGGTTCCTTTGAAGTTAAATCGTCCAATGTAGGCTCGCGATGAAACTTCATAGTTACCTACTTTTATTAGATCATACCCATCAGATATCGCTTGCCACACAGTTCTTTCGTCATGAAGCGACTCTCTGGATTGCTCTACATACGCAATTTTCACTGATTCTCCAATTTCAATTGTGCCGCTATTTGGCTCTTCTAATTGAGCAAGAAGACGAAAAAGAGTTGATTTACCTGCACCATTTGCACCGATTATTCCAACTACAGCTCCTTTAGGAATCGATAAGGACAGGTTGTCAATCAAAGCCGAATTTCCATAATTTTTTGATACCTTACTTAATTCGATAACTTTATCTCCGAGCCGATCCCCTGGAGCAATATATATTTCATTGGTTTCATTTCTGGATTGAAAGTCCTGTGAGTTAAGTTCCTCAAACCGAGCAATTCTAGCTTTGTTTTTGGCTTGCCGGCCTTTTGGATTTTGACGGACCCAGTCTAATTCTTGTTTTAAAGTTTTTTGTCTTGAAATTTCTTGCTTTGATTCTATTTCTAATCTTTTAGTTTTGGCCTCCAGCCAGGTGGAGTAGTTCCCTTCATAGGGTATTCCGTGACCACGATCCAGCTCTAAAATCCAGCCTGCTACATTATCAAGGAAATATCTATCATGAGTGACAGCAACAACGGTTCCTTTGAATTCCTCTAAGAATTTTTCTAACCAAAATACGGATTCAGCATCCAAATGATTTGTTGGCTCATCAAGTAAAAGCATGTCTGGACGTGACATTAGAAGACGGCATAAGGCCACTCTTCTTTTTTCTCCGCCAGATAATGACTCAACACCTGAGTCCCAAGGCGGAAGGCGTAATGCGTCAGCAGCTAAATCAAGAGTATGATCAAGATTGTGCGCATCCCATGCTTCAATAATGGATTCTAAGTCACTTTGTTTTTTTGCCAGGGCGTCGAAGTCGGCATCGGGATCTGAATAATCAGCATAAACCTGCTCAAGAGCTTTTAGTGCGCCGGTTGCTTCTTTTAAGCCATCCTCGACATTGCCTCGAACATTTTTCTCATTATCAAGTTGGGGCTCTTGGGGGAGATAACCGACTTTCAGGCCAGGCATTGGACGAGCTTCACCCTGGATATCAGCATCAATATTAGCCATGATTTTTAATAACGTAGACTTGCCAGATCCATTTAATCCCAGTACGCCAATCTTCGCTCCAGGGAAGAATGAGAGCGATATATCTTTTAAAATTTCCTTTTTTGGAGGAACGATTTTACTGACACGGTTCATTGTGTAAACGTATTGACTGATAATATTCTCCTTATATTTCAATAACTTACAGAGGTATATTTTGCGTTGTACTAGTTTTGTACCAGTTTTACCATTTTTTTACATCTGTTTTAGTTACTATTTTTCTCTATTATTTTATACCGATATTATACACATTTGATCGCTTAATTATGTTGATTAATCAACATTTATGGAAATGTTCCAGTGGCGATATTCTCGAATGATTTCTCGACATTTCTAATCTGTCTCCTGATAGTTTTTATTCTATTGTCTAATGTAAATTGATACGCCTTGGGATCGCTTCCAGTAATCTTTAAAAAATCCTCTCTTGTCATCTGTCTTGCGTCCCCTCTAAAGCTCCAGTGATCTCCACCCATCTGCGGCATTAACTTTAATTCTTTGACTATTTCTTTGGGCGACATAGTTAATGACATGATGTAAGTCTCTCTCGCCCTTTTAAGTTTGTTATCTCTTTTTACTCCTTTCTCACGTACTTTATCGGTTACACCTACCGATATGTGTTTCATAGATCGACTTGGTTGGAAACGAGCATTTGATGTGTAGTCTTCACCTACATCTTTTGAGATGAGTAATCTTTTGATATCTCGATTAATGATTTCTAAATCACCTTTTAAATTTATTTTCAGCAGCAGTTCATCTGGTTGTAGTTTGGATCGATTTGGCTGTGTCTCCTGTACTAACTCACCAATTGGTTTTTCACAGAATAATTCGAACCCATATTTCGGATGTCTCCACCAGTCCTCAAAGTCATCGAATTTTTTTAAATTACCAAATGCCTTTGGAATTTTCTTACCTAATTCTTGTGCTAATTTGGCATATAAAAACCACTCTTTATAAACTGGTTTTCTCCATAGTAGGGCACGAGGTTCTCTCCCTTTAAATCGTACCGTAAAGAGTTTTCTGTTAGTCCATCTTTTTCTCATATTTTTATCTCCATAAAACTATTTTATATGCGTTTCAGGACGATTTCCAGACATTCGTATTGTCAATAAAATTGCCGTTCTACAAAACTTGTCGGGTTCTTTATTATGGGTATTGTTGATTGGGATTAACGAGTAAGAAATGTTGATTAATCAACAAAAAATAGTTCTCTGGAATGAACGTCTCCCATCCAAAGAACCCACTAATTTGGAGACATTAAATGGAGTAGTAAAAAATGGAAGTTATTAACTTTTGTGAAATAAAACGCGCCAAAGAAGAGATGGCAATTATTACGTCTCTTGATGAGGCAATTCAGCTTGGAACAGAAAATCCTAAACAGTTAGAGCGTTTAGTGAATGGAGTTCTTAACACGGTTCCACGAGATTGGGGAACCAATTACATAACTCAATTAATGGAGGTAGCGTAATGAAAAATTATTCATTAGAAATGTTGGGATGGTGTTCTAAATCGATAGAAACAAGTCAGGTAGATAAAGATACCGATGCTTTAGAGATTATTCGAAAGATCCACGACAAGGAAGAACGAGTGGATTGGAATAATGATTCGCCTGATTGTCGTTGGGATATTGATGATCCGTGTTGGTTTGATAAAGAGCACTGGTTAGAAGAAATGGAATATGACGGTGAAACATATGAACTTTACCTACAGGGAAGGTGTTCCAAAGTAATCGAAGTACAAGCTAAAACTGAAAAAGAAGCGATGTTAAAAATCGAAAAGATCCATAAGAAGGAACAAGATCAAGCGGTTTTTAACTTACACGCACATTGTCAATGGGAAGGATTGTTTCGTGAAGATCTTCAGGAGGTGGCGTAATGAGAACTCAATATGTTGCTAATTTTATAGGTGAGCAATTCGATCATCATCAAGTCATTGTTACAGCAAGAAGTGGCAGTAGAGCTAGATCTAAAGCGAAAAAGAAGTTCTTTAAAACGCATCATGATTATGACGCCATGATCGTGTGTTCTAAGGAAGAGTTCGATGACATGTATGAAAAATATTGTTACAGAGGTGTCTCGGCATTAAAGGATTTCTTTGATGATGTAGAGAAAATACAACATGGAAACAACTGGTTTAAAAAGGAGGTAGCGTGATGGATATGGATAGACAAGAACGCGAACAGAAAGCATTACAAACGACATACTGTGATGATGTGCTAGCTTACAATAAAACGGATGATGAACTTAATAGATCAGTAGAGATGTACCTAAGAGAGCAGGAAGAAAGGAACTTTCAAAGAGAAAAACTGATTGTCACACTGGTGAAGAAAACTGATAAATGTGCGAGAAGAGTATCTCGAGTTATCGAAAATCATCACCGAAAATTGTATGAAGTAGTTCGAGAGTGTGTCAGTAAAATTAATGATTTTTGTGAGGAAAATGACTCGATCTCGTTAAAAAGTCTGTTGTATAAAGATTACAAAAACAAGATAGATAGATCTCATCGTTCTACTGTTTATGTAATGTTTAAAGTTGCCACATGTGATTTTTTACAGAAACATGAGGACAAGTTACCGACCTCTTACAACACTCTCTATGAATGTCTTAAGTTACTGAATGAAGTAGGTGAAGATATTTTTACAGACTATATTAACTCTAATGACATTAATCCAAGTGCCACCAAAGCTAGGATCTACGGGCTTCGCATGAGAGAAATGCCCGTTGTTTCTAAAGATCAAATATCTAATGTTTTGACTGTTAAAAAGTTCGATGAGTTTTTGGATGTTGTGATTTCTATGTCGAGTGAGGAGAGAATGGAACTCGCCACAGGAATGATTGATAAGTTCCATACAGACGAGTTAGAACTTCTGTTAGAGACAGTCTCTCTTAAACTAAACGATCTTAGGGAGGCGGCATAATGAAATCGATTATCGATAATTATGTTTTTCCAGAGCGGTTAGAGAAGATCCTATCTGCTCTGGAGAATGACCCTAAACGATTTGGTGGTTTCTTATCTTTCTACGGAGAACCAGGCATAGGGAAAACATCCATCGCAAAAAGAATAGGTGAAAAGTTATTCCAGCATACGATGTATGTACCCTGTAATGAGGATGGTCTCAAAGATGATATGTGGAAGAAAATTAATCATGCTTCTACCAGTCTCTCCTTGGATATGGATAACTCTAAACCGATGAAAAGATTATTCATCATCGATGAATTCCACAACATGCCTACCAACAAACAAGAAAAGTTTAAGACTTTGTATGATAGGTTACATGAGGATGATTTATTCATATTCATCTTTAATACAGATAACAGGTCAGGGGGTAGAAAAAGATATCTCCGTAACTGTCTCTCTTCAGCTATGATCGACCGTTGCGTCAATATCCAGTTTGATATTAAGTCCTGTGAAAATGATGAAGTATTAGAGAAAGCGAAGTCATTTTATAAAAATCTCGATGTCGAAGTGATTAATGATTTATTACCGTCACACAGACGATTAAGTCGAGAAAATGAGTTGGCGTTACTTCTGTGAATAGTCAAATACTCATTCGACCTGACTACAGGAAAGATGAGGAGAAAAACGAGTGGGTGATATACCACAGGTGGGAACTTCACTATGACCGATATGAATACACTCCAGAGAATGTAGAGATTGTCTCTAACGCAATTCGAGACAAATTGACACCAAAAATGTTATCTACAAAGTATCGAGAGGAAAATAGAACCAATCCTCTATTCGGTCACTGTTACCACTCTACCCAAGCGTTGTACTACTTCATGGATACTGACAATCTAGCTCCACACAGTGGTAGAGATCATCGAGGTATTATTCACTGGTGGTTAAAAGATAAGAACGAAATCATCGATGTTACAGAGGATAGTTATGATGCTAATAATCTACCGCCTTATGATGTTGGGAAAAAAAGTAAATGGTTTGGATGGAAGGAGAGAGTTCATAAAAGAACTTTAGAACTCATGAACTCAGTCCAACCAACTTCCCAACTCATGTCCGTCAATCTCTCCTAGAGTTGTTTGATTAATTTTAAAAGTCTTTTTAATTAATCTATTAACTTCATCATCCGTTTTATTTTGATGTTTTGTTCTAAACTCCCTAATCAGTTCTATTAACTCGTCATAGCTTTCGTACTTCATCCTACGCACGCATCAATCGATAGACAGATGCTTTTGATAAACCATATTCTCTCATTAAATCTTTAATCATCACTCCTGATTTTCTTTTCTCGCACATTTCAGTTACTTGATGTGGTTTGAGTTTGTGCGGAGCACCAAACCTTACACCACGTGAGATTGCTGCCAGTCTTCCTTCTTCACATCTCTCTTTTCGTAGTTCATTTTCGAATTGTGCTAGGGATCCCAAAATAGAAAACATCAATCGTCCTTCTTTCGTTGTAGTGTCAATATTTTGTTGGATGACAACAAAACCAACACCTTTTTTCTCTAGATCATCATAAATGGTGTGAAGGTGACTCACAGACCTTGCTAGACGGTCTAGTTTTGTCACTACAAGGACATCTCCCTCACGGACATACCCTAGACATTCTTTTAGTTTGGGACGGTTAGAAGTCGTTCCTGATACCTTCTCAGCGAACACTTTATCAACACCATATTTTCGTACAATCTCCTCTTGGACGTCTAAAGATTGTTCTCCAGTGCTAACTCTACAATATGCTACAACTGCCATGTCTTATAACTCCTTAAATGTTGTGATATGCCAGCTATAACACACATTATGAGACACGGCAAAGGCTAGTCTCACAACCTATAAGATTTGAGACACGGTTGATTATCTGGTTATACTTTGAGGATGAAGACACGAATATTATTTTTTATCGCACTATTACTATCTGTAAATGTAAGTGCGGAAGACAAGATGAAATACATGCTTAAACCTGAACGCGACTGGTTGGGTTACTCGGTTGTTAATAGTGAAGGTTGTCCTGTTTCCAATAGTGCGGTGGAAAAAGCAGTAGAGGGTGTCTTTGTTCGTTCTAGGATAGAACCCGCCAAGAATATAAGTATCGTTATTGACACAGATGACAACGAAGAGAATATTATTTACCTTGGTCTAATATTAAATTGCCTTGATCTAGACAAAAATAATCCCGTCTTTAATCTCTCACTTTATTTCTCAAAATGGATTGATGATCCAGACGGAGATTTTCATGTAAAGTTTGGTAAGGATTATGGCACCACGGGGATTGGTGGGAGGAAGTTTATATTAGATGCCGTCAAAGCTAGAACCGAGAACGCTCTTACTGATTACATCAAAGTTAATTTTATAGATAATAAAAAATAACTAGAAGTTCATTCCAAGATATCTGCCATCGATATAAAAGAAAAAGTTAGAAGAGACGCCTCTACTGCTTCCATCTGTCTGTCCTAAATCATATTCGTTTGGGTTTCCTTCCGCGTCTAATTTTCCTTCGTAGTCGATTGTTGAGAGATATGTGTGCTCATCGAAAAAAATTCCAGTAAGAGATAATCTATTTGGATCGAATTCATCTTTATCATCAAGATAAAATTCACCGTCCCCATAAATCCAATCGCCTTTCTCAATACTTTGAGCGAAGAAAAGACACATATCGTCATCAAGATCTTTAACAAGATTTTCTATTACCGTCCTTCGATCATATTTGACTTTTTCCTCGAGAAATTCATCGTCAAACGAGATCTCCATAATTGTCTCATTGGTATCTGCGTCCTCTACGGTCATGCCATTGAATGTACTCAACTCGATGCTATTACCATGTTCTATATCATCAATTTCATACCAAGCAGGTAGTTGATGTTCTTCAGGAACAGTATCAAGATCTAGATTTTCCTGATAGACATGTTCGATAAAATCTTCCTCACCCCTTTCTTCCCAATATAAGGCAGTCTTTTTTGGTACTGTACCGATGACAAACTCACCGCCATATACCCAACAATTTATTCTTAAACTTTTCATAGTTCTATTCTAGCGTGAAAGTTAGATTAATAACTACTCTCCCAACGGTCATTTAACCCACTATCAGTGTCGTTGGAGCCAGATAACCACCCTGTTTTCTTTATTTGAGGTTGGGGTCTTTTACCAAGTGTATCGTTAATATGATTTCTTAAATTTTCAGCAATAGTAGTTCCATTTTGGATACACCAAATATGGAAATCTCTTCTAGTGTTTTCATCTATTCTAAAGTTTGTAACTGTTCGCATATATTTTCCTTAAGTTAAAAACTCCTCAAGAGTAGGAGTTGGTTTCTCGTTATTTTTTGTAGCAGTAATTGGAAGAAATATTTGTCTCAATTCTTTAAGAGTTCTATCGCTATCTCGAACTAGAAATTTAAAGATGTGTTCTAGTTCTCTAGCTGAAAGGCACTCATCAAGGTCTAATTTCATTTTGTAATATCTTAGTGACATAACCGATTTAATATGTGGTTTAGGCAATAAGAAATCGATGTAATTTATTAATTTCTGTCTCAATATTTGTGGTGTATATCTTGGAATTTCCATAAATACTTATCTCTAGTTAATACTTCGTCATCAAGTAGTGTGCGACTACTTGTTGGGACATAGTTCTACCTACAGCGAGAATTGACTCAGGAAGTAAGAGTGGTGTTAAAGAAATCTATGTTGGCGAAGTCCATAGTGGTCTCCTTTGTAATGTATTCCAACCACCCAGATGAGTAGGTCTCTTGGCAATCTATTTGCCAGAGACCCCATTTGGTTTTCATCCAGTTTGCGAGTATTAAATAATGTAGTTTAGTTTCAGTTATGTGGTTGGGTACTTTAAGTAAGAGGTGGTAATGAAGACGATTATTATCGTCATACTCATAACACGGCACAGCTCCAAGGCGTTTCCCATATCTTTGTCCCGAAGAACCTAGAACAGATTTATCCATTCGATTTAGGAAATGTCGCATATTCTGGGATGCGATGCCTTCATCGACATTAAATCTAAAAGTTCCAGTTCGATCACTAGATTTTGCGGTAAGAGATTGTCTCATGGTGAGTGATACTGAATACCATCCAATCCAATCACAGGCATGTCTCTCAACCCAATCCTGTATCGCCTTTTTGTATGTGACATTTGTTGTCATAACCTAAACTCTTTAACTCAAAGAACATAGGTTATTTATAGTTTTCTATACTTCTAACATTCGAACATTACAAAATAATTTGATTAATTTTGTTGATTAATCAACATTTATGCCTCTAGTATTTTCTCCAACCACTGTGATCGCTGATTACTCTCCAATGACTGCTCTGGAGCTACGGAGAACACTTGTTCGAATAAGTTTGGAGGAGTAATCGAACCATAAGTCTGTTCGATCATTTTTACAGATGTGCCACAGTAAAACGCGATGTGAAGTGCGTGACGACCTTTCTTAAGTCGGTGACTAATGAATTGATGTCTAAAACTTCCTAGTTGGTACTTCATGGGATCTAGACCAATTTCTTCATACCAAGTTCTTCGACTTTCACTGTTAAAATTTCCAAATCGATGTTTCCTTTTAAAACTCGAGAAAACGAATGGATATTCGATTTCATCCCACCATGATTTCCCTTTGATGGAGACAAATTCTTTCCAATCATTTAAGGCAGAGAAAATGTTTTTATGAACGATAATGTCGCGCTCTTTATTCTTTCCTCTAAATTTTATTCTTGGATTTTTCTGTTCGTCTAAGTAGATATCTTTCCACTGGAGGTTCTTGACCTCGGCAACTCTACAGCCAGTTCCATACATCAACATAATGATGTGTCTCATCATCATTTTTTGCCACAATGATTTGATGTGTGGTTTCTTTCCACTGGGGCTGTGATCGTCAATATCTCTGCGGATAACCGACAATAGTTTTTTATATTTTTCTCTCGGGAAGGGTACAACTGTTTTTGGTTTTACTATTGGATCTACGCTAGGAACGAAACTGACTATATTTCTATCTCTTAAAAACCCAAGAAATTGTTTATGACAATTCATCTCATTATTTCGACTACTTGGAGTTAAAGGTCTAGCAGTCAGTCGAGTAAGTGATTTGTCTCTCCATGCTTCCCACTTGTTTTGATACAACAACGGTAAGTCGATAATTTCTGGACTTTTGTGAGCGATATAAAACTTCTCGAGAGAACGGAGTAGTTGTCGAATACAAACTACGCGGTGAGGAGTTACATGTCCGTTCTTACAGCGTATCTCCATATGATCCATAAACTTTTCGATATAGTGGTCTAATTTCTTGGCATCCCTACCGATTGGCAGCTTCTGTTCCAAGGCACTAGACTTTTGTGCGTAGAGGTCAATACTTTGTGAAATAGCGGTATTTTCTGTTTCCGCAGACAAAGTGAAATAGGCATATTTTTCTCTATTAGGATCGTAGATCCTAGCGCGATAAACTCTACTCAATGATCCATTAGAATTGACCCATTCACGGACAACTAGTTTAAGTCTTTTAGGATAGATCTCTCGAACAACTCTTTGGGTTTGTTTTGCCTTAAAAGCAGAGGTGGTTTTTGTACTAGTTTTTGTACCAGTCATATGGATAAGTTATTGATTTTTCGTCCATTGTACCAGTTTTGTACCAGTAATAAAAGGACATAAAATCGTTATAAATCAATAACTTAAGGTTACTCTATTCAGTGTGTAGACGTACTGAGCACACATACAAAGATTCCTATATTTTAGTTAGTCATTATTCAAAGATTTCAAAATTCATCCCTGCATATTTTTTTAATCTCTCAACTAGATCTGTTCCCATTGCGGAAGATGGTGTGAGAAATCCCCCGTCGTTATTTTTTTGAGGTGCATCGAAGGCCAAGCTCAAAGCAGAGTGCGCAAGCATCTTTGCAGTACATCCATAGCCTGGATCAGTATCTCCTGTTACTTTTAAACACAACTTCCCTGTACTTTCAGATATCCCGATAAGATTAATATCAAAGTATCCATCCCTTTGAGCTTCGAGACTAGGACCTTGTCCCGGCTTGGGTAGGATGAATTTCTGTAATATTTTTCGAGTTGGTGTGATAAACACTGACAGGGCAAATATACCAAGACCCATTAGGAGAGAAGTGGCTCTAATGTAACCTTTAACTCCTTTACCCATTAACATCTGTTCTTGATATAGAAATCCAGCACCATATTTTTTCTCATTAATGAAGTGTGAACGCATCACAACTCTTGTATTGATGGCTTCCATGATAAATGGAGCTGACCACATTTTAAAATCGTCATCTAACACAACAGAAGTGACCCTATTTTGTTTTATCTTATCCTCATTAAATTCAGGGCATAATATATATGGATTCGCCATTTCTTTGCGCAAGGCTGGATTACTTTTCGCTGCGATAACTGCTTGAATCATACTCGCTAAAGTTCCTCCTGAGGCACCGCCTTTCATTTTTTCGACACCTAATTTTATTCGTGGGAAATAACTATTAAATTTGTTCTTTGAGTATTCTTGAAGAACAAGAACTCCTAAGTCCGATGGAATTGAATCAAAACCACAACAATTGACAATTCTAGCACCTGATCGAACTGCATCATTATTATATTTTTGGATCATATCCTTTATCCAATATGCTTCGCCGCAAAGATCACAGTAGTCAGTTCCGTTATGAGCACAGGCTTTCACTAACTCCTCCCCATAGAGCGCATATGGACCGACAGTACTTGCAACTACTTTTGAAGATTTAGTAAGTTCATCGAGCTTGATTGGATCAAAAGCATCACAAACAATCATAGGCAAGTTTTGAAACGCTTCCCCGAGGCTACTCCTCAATGTATCCAGCTTTTCTTGTGATCTACCTGCAATCGCCCATGAAAGAGGGGAGAAATCTTTTATATTCTCTGCAAAATATTTAGTCATTATCTGACCAACAAAACTTGTCGCGCCAAAAATAATAATATCGAACTTTTTGTTTTCCATAATTTTAAACCTATCGAAAAGGTTATATCATACGATGGAGTGGTAATATCCGAAACAAATGAATTTTAAAAATACTGTGAAACCTGTCCTATATTCATTTAGAAGATGCCCTTATGCGATTAGAGCAAGGATGTCATTAGAACTTTGCAAAATAGATGTTTGTTTAAGGGAAGTTAATCTCTCCGATAAGCCAATAGAGATGTTGCATATCTCACCAAAAGGAACTGTCCCAATCTTGGTTCTTCCCGATGAAACAGTCATAGATGAAAGTTTAGCTATCATGATTTGGAGTCTCAAAAGATTTTCTCATATAAATAAAAAGACACACAGGTGGTTAGATAAGACTATTTATGAACCATCAATGCAATTAATTCATCGAAATGATAATTCCTTTAAGGCTCTTCTAGATAAGTATAAATATTGCACCGATCCAGATGAAGCTGCTAATCACCGAGAGAAAGCTGAATGGTTTCTGATCCTTTTGAATGATTTACTGGAAAAGAGATCCTGTCTTTTGGGAGATGAATTAACTCTTGCTGATATTGCCATACTTCCCTTCATACGCCAGTTCGCACTTGTCGATTATGATTGGTTTTTAAACTCCCGCTATAAAGCGTTAGTTCGATGGCTTCAATATCTTTTAACATTAGACTGTTTTAATAAAGTAATGTTGAAACAAGTGGTCTTTCGATCGGCAATTGGGTGAATAATTTACTAAAGAGTATATTTCTCTTGAATCCAACTCATCTCTCTTTCAGTATCCTCTGGCAGATACCTTTTAATTCAAATTAGGTCCTCACGAACAACCGTTGTATTTATAGAAATTTATGTTTTCTTATTTTGAAAAGTTAGTTAACCCTTTCCCCCCTAAAGTTGCTCAACAACCTCCTCAGGGTGTATTTCAATTTTGCAGATATTACACACGAGGCATGGAGGGATGGTTGTTATTGATGGCTTTTTTAACGGCAATAACAGCGATCTCTGAAGCTCTTCTTTATGGAATTCTCGGTAAGTTAGTCGATTGGTTGTCCGAACAAGATAGAGCTACTTTTTTAAGTGAATCTCTCAATGATCTAATTATTATGGGAATTTTTATGCTACTGATAATTCCCATATCTAATGCATTAAGGTCGTTAATAGTTCATCAGACCTTGATGGGGAATTTTCCGATGACAGTACGTTGGTTGGCGCACCGATACCTGCTTAATCAAAGCTATAGTTTTTTCCAAACAGAGTTTAGCGGTCGAATAGCAACCAAAGTAATGCAAACTGCTCTTGCTGTTAGAGATACAGTCATGAAATTGTTGGATGTAATTTTATTTGTGATTATTTATTTGGTGACAGCTTTCATATTAGTTGCAAGTGCAGATCTAAGATTGTGCATCCCACTCATTTTTTGGCTTGTTTTTTATATCCAAATACAAAGACATTTTGTACCAAAAATGAAAAAAGTGTCTAGGGTCCAGGCAGATGCGAGATCACTTATGACGGGTAGAATTGTAGATAGCTACACCAATATTGTTACCTTAAAACTTTTTTCGCATAACAGCAGGGAGTCTGAATACGTTCGCGATGGTATGAACGAGTTTTTGGAGACTGTTTATCCAATGATGAGATTGGTTACAAAACTGAATATTGCACTATGGACTCTTAACATGGTTCTAATTTTTTCTACCGCAGGTCTTGGCATATATCTATGGCTAGATGATTTGATCACACCTGGTGCCATCGCAATAGTAATGAGTTTGTCAATTAGGTTGTCAGGAATGTCTCATTGGATTCTCTGGGAAATAAGTGGTCTTTTTGAAAATATTGGAGTTGTTCAAGATGGAATAAATACTCTTTCTGTCCCCAATATTGTCAAAGATCGTCACAATGCAAAAAACATCGAGGTGCAGTCAGGAGATATTGAATTTAGAAATCTTCATTTTTCCTATAATGATAATGACGCGGTATTTAAAGGATTAAATCTCAACATAAAAGCAGGGGAGAAAATTGGGATTGTGGGCAGAAGTGGCGCTGGAAAATCTAGCCTAGTGAGTCTACTTTTGAGATTTTATGATGTTCAGAAAGGTTCAATCATGATTGATCAAGTCGATATTTCTGGCGTCTATCAAGAGAGTCTTAGATCAAAAATTGCAGTCGTGGCGCAAGATACCTCGCTTCTTCACCGATCAGTTAGTGATAATATTATGTTTGGTCGCCCTGATGCCTCGAAAGAGGAAATGATAACGGCAGCGAAACGTGCTCAGGCCCATGAGTTTATTTTAAAGTTAAGAGATAGTTCGGGTAGGATTGGTTATGACGCTCATGTCGGTGAACGGGGAGTCACCTTATCTGGAGGCCAAAGACAAAGAATTGCTATTGCAAGAGTTCTCTTGAAAAATGCGCCAATTCTAATATTAGACGAGGCAACATCTGCTTTGGACTCAGAAGTTGAAGCATCAATACAGCAAAACCTCTCAGAATTGATGGTGGGGAAAACAGTTATGGCTATTGCTCATAGATTATCGACAATTGCTGCTATGGATAGGTTAATCGTGCTCGATCAGGGAGAGATTATAGAGCAGGGAACTCATGATGAACTTCTCAAAAAAAATGGCATATATACAAAGCTTTGGAGTCATCAGTCTGGAGGTTTTATCGGTTTTGATTAATGCTTTAACGCAGAACGCTACAGTCATTTTTTTTTCTTTTATCATTTTCTTTTATTGCTAGACTAAGAAAAATTTATGCGCTGAGGTAAATATGATTCCAAGAAATTTATATGATTCTGATCACGAAATATTTCGTCAATCAGTTAGAAAGTTTATAGAAACCCAGGCAGTTCCTCACCATGATGAATGGGAAAAAGATGGGATGGTAAGCGATGATATTTGGCTTGAGGCTGGTGCTCAAGGGTTCCTCTGTCCTACAGTTTCAGAGGAATATGGTGGAGTCGAGGCAGACTTCAAATACAACTGTATAGTGAATGAGGAAATAGCAAGATCGGGTTGTACCGGTTTAGGTTGGACGCTCCACTCAGATATCGCTGTCCCATATATTGAAAGGTATGGTACAGATTTTCAAAAACAAAAATATCTACCAAAGTGTGTTTCAGGTGAATTAATCACAGCGATTGCAATGTCGGAGCCTGGCGCAGGATCAGATTTGCAAGGAGCTAAAACCACAGCAGTTCTTCATGGAGATCATTATATTTTAAATGGATCTAAAACATTTATAACAAATGGACAAAAATCGGGTTTAGTTATAGTGGTTGCAAAGACCGATGTGAATGCCGGGTCAAAAGGTATAAGTTTGTTTTTAGTTGAATCAGAATTTGAAGGATTTTCGAAGGGTAAAAATTTAGAAAAATTAGGTATGAAAGCGCAAGACACTTCAGAATTATTTTTTCAAGATGTGAAAGTCCCCAAAGAAAATTTGTTAGGTGAAGAGGGTCGTGGTTTTATCTACTTAATGCAAGATCTTCCGCAAGAGAGACTATCTATTGCTGTTGGAGCAGTAGCTAATGCTCAGGCATTACTTGAGAGCACTATTTCTTATACTAAGGAGCGGAAAGCCTTTGGTGCACCAATAGCTTCTTTCCAAAATACGCAGTTCAAACTTGCTGAGTTGTCGGCTGAAATTTCGAGCGCAGAAGTTTTTCTAGATAGATGCACTGAGTTATTACTCAATGATGAACTTGATACTGTAACGGCATCAAAATTAAAACTAGTTGCTACCGATTTACAATGCAAGGTGGCTGATGAGTGTTTGCAGCTTCATGGTGGTTGGGGCTACATGTGGGAGTACCCAGTTTGTAGAGCGTTTGCTGATTCGCGAGTGCAGCGTATCTATGGAGGCAGTAACGAGATTATGAAGTTAATAATCTCTAGGGAATTAATGAAGTAGTTTCTTAACTCAAGTTATTTGTTATCGCATCAGCCACGTAAAAGCCGCTCATAAAAGCACCTTCAACTCTTGGTCCAGCCATCGCATCTCCCGCCAAAAAAAGAGGTGGCAAGGATGTATTTATATTTGCTTCCACAAACCTTTGTGCATCTTGTTCAAGTGGCTTACTGTAGCGCCAAAAATGCGTTTGATAACTTTTCACTTTAGCTTCACTGTATTTTTCAGCGCTGTCTATAATGGATTGCTCTAAATCTTTTATATCCGCGTTTTTATACTCCAAGTAGTCTAGATTGGAGAGGATTGTTATCGCGGGGATTTCTGAAATACCTTTTTGTTGATTGTCGCTTATCCAACTTACAATATCATCAGCAATAGAAATTGAGCCAGGTGATGGAATCTTGGATGGTTTATCCAGTATTGCCATTATTGCATAACACGACTCATAACTAATTTTATCTAATCGCTTTCTGACTAATTTATTGAGAACGACATTGCTTTGATCGATTATTTCAATAGCCTGAGGCACTGGCGTGGTTATCAGTATTGCTTTAGATATTATTTCCTCGTCATTCGAGAAGCTGGTTTTCCATATTTCCCCTTCACGACTAATCCTTAAAGCTTTTGTTTTAAGTTTTATCGGAAGTCTTGTTGCTATGTTTTTTGCAATTATATTCATCGCAGGTGAACCCCGATATCTCGGGTGTACTGATAAGGCGCCTGGATAATCAGAATACCATTCTTTTACTACTCCAGAAGAAACCCAATCACTGACAAAGTTTTGAAAAACAGGATCCTTAGCAGTAAAAAATTGTGCGCCAGTATCAAAAAATGCCCCATCAAATCTTTTGTTGGCAAGTCTTCCCCCAATAGAGGCTGATTTTTCTACCAATTGAATAGTTTTGCGAGCATCCAGAAGTCGCTTGCCAGCGACTACACCTGAGAGGCCGGCCCCTATAATTAATACATCAACGCATCTCACAGTTAAGACTCATTGGCTTTTCTAGAGTTGAACAACTCAGGTTAGAAATTTGAAGACTTTTTGCATCTAACAGAGCAGAACTGGACCTCATCCCAACATCTGCTCCATTTTTTACGCCAAGTAAAGCTTCGGTTACAACTTTTACAGACTTTGCTAGGCAAATCTCTTTTTTTTCGCATCGCTATTTCTCAAGTATTTCTTGAATTTGCCGTAACAATATTTCGTTTGCTTGTTTAGGATTTGCTTGGCCTTTTGATTTCTTCATTATTTGACCCATGAAGCCTCCCAATTTTTTCTTTCTTTTACTTTTCTCAGTCTTTATATAGTCCTCCAGCATATTTGGATTACTATCAATAACCTCGGCAACTAGTTTGTCGAGGAAATCATCGTCTGAAATTTGTGAAAGTCCCTTTTTCTCTATTATGGAGTCTGCATTTCCTTCACCAAGCCAGATTGAGTCAAATACTTCCTTGGCAATTTTGTTCGAGATAGTTTTATCCGAGACTCTTACAAGAAGACCTGTAAGATCAGCCGATGATATCGGGATATTTTCAAAAGTAATGTTTTCTTGATTAAGCTTTGATGTGATCTCCCCTAGTATCCAATTTGCAATTATTTTAGGAGAGTCTGATAACTTGATACAATCTTCAAAGAAGTTTGATATTGCGGCATTGTCTGTTAGTGCATTTGCATCATATTCAGACAACTCATATACATCCATAAACCGTTGTTTTTTATTATCAGGCAGTTCAGGAACTGATTTCCTTAGTTGCTCAATTAATTCATCTGAAACAATGACCGGGAGTAAATCAGGACAGGGAAAATACCTATAGTCATTGGCCTCTTCTTTCGACCTCATTGGTTGACTCTTTTTAGTTAGACCGTTATATAAGCGTGTTTCCTGTCTTATTTCTCCACCACCTTCAATTACTCTTATCTGTCTGTCTACCTCATAGTTAATGGCGTCTTCCATAAATTTAAAAGAATTTAAATTTTTTGTTTCAGTTCTAGTTCCCAGTTCATTTGATCCGGTGGGTCTAACGGAAACATTTACGTCAAACCTCATACTACCTTGACTCATTTCACCATCGCAGATACCTATTGCAGTAACAATACTGTAAAGTTTTTTTGCGAATGCTACCGCCTCTTGAGGATTCCGCATGTCTGGATCAGAAACAATTTCAATTAGTGGAGTACCTGCTCGATTCAGGTCTAAAAGAGAATAGCCATCCCGAGAATGTTCGCTATGGATTGATTTTCCAGCATCTTCCTCCAAATGAGCATGATGAATTCCAATATCTTTTTTGCTGCTGTCGGCTAATTCGATCACGACTTTCCCTCGCCCAACTATTGGTTTTTCCAGCTGAGTTGTCTGATAGCCTTTAGGCAGATCGGGGTAAAAATAATTCTTTCTCTCAAAAACTGATTCCTTACAAATTTCAGCATCAATAGCCAAGCCAAACATAATTGCGTAGTGCAAGGCATCCTCATTTAGAACTGGCAGAGTTCCAGGAAGAGCTAGATCAATTGTGCTAGCCTGAGAATTTGGTTCAGAACCGAACTTAGTGCTGGCACTTGAGAATATTTTTGTTTTGGTAGAGAGTTGAACATGGATCTCAAGACCAATCACTGTCTCCCAACTCATACAAAATCCTCAGGAGATTCTTTATGCCAGGTGGTGTGTTTCTGAAATTGATGAGCGACTTGCAGCATTATGGCTTCGTTTAAATAGCTCCCTATGATTTGCATGCCAACAGGTTTTCTGTCAACTCGTCCACAAGGAATAGACATTCCTGGCAAACCGGCAAGGTTAACTGCGATTGTGTATACATCTTCTAAATACATTTCGACAGGATTATCATTTTTTGTCCCATGCTTAAAGGCTGGTGATGGACATGTTGGCCCAACTAGAACATCGACTTTGTCAAAGGCATTTTTAAAATCCTGACTTATAAGCTCTTTTACCATTTGTGCTTTTTTATAATATGCGTCGAAGTATCCAGACGAAAGGCAATAATTGCCGATCATAATTCTTCTCTGGACTTCCTCACCAAACCCTTCTGATCTGCTTCTTATGTATAAATCTTCTAAATTTTTCGGGTTATCACAGCGATATCCATATTTTATGCCATCATACCTAGAGAGATTTGCTGATGCCTCTGCAGGAGCAATAACATAATATGCGGGCACAGAAAGACTGGAGTTTGGCAACGATAATTCTATAATTTCTGAGCCCAAATCTTCCAGTGTTTTAATCGCTTTCTCTACTACATCTTTAGTCCCTGAGTTGAGTCCCTCCGAAAAATATTCCTTAGGTACTCCAATTTTTAAACCATTAATTGTTTTATTCAGTTTTTCACTATAGCTTGGACGCGTGTTTTGAATGCTGGTAGAGTCGAGAGGGTCGAAGCTGGCCATGCAATTAAGTAATAAAGCACAGTCCTCAGCGCTTTTTGCTATTGGACCTCCTTGGTCGAGGCTAGAGGCAAAAGCAATCATTCCCCATCGAGATACGCTACCGTAAGTTGGTTTTATCCCAGTGACACCGCATAAAGCAGCAGGTTGCCTTATTGAGCCACCAGTATCTGTAGCAGTTGCTGCGGGCGCTAGACGCGCGGCTACCGACGCGGCTGAGCCTCCAGAGGAGCCTCCTGGGACACAATCTAAAGCCCACGGATTATTGACTGAGCCAAAATAGCTTGTCTCGTTAGACGAACCCATTGCGAATTCGTCCATATTTGTTTTGCCTAGTGTGACAAGTCCTGATCTTTCAAAATTTTCAACAACAGTTGCGTTATATGGGGGGCAAAAGTTTGCTAGCATCTTTGACCCGCAAGTTGTCAAAACATTCTTAGTGCAAAAAATATCTTTGTGAAGAATTGGAATACCGCATAAATCAGGCGCATTACCCTCAGCAATTCTCGTGTCAGCCTTTTCTGCTTCAATGAGGGCAGCCTCATCGCAAGTTGTTATGACAGCATTTAGATCATGATTATATTTTTCGATTCGCTTAAGGAAAAACTTGGTAAGCTCAACACTTGAAAAGTCTTTTTTCTTTAAAGCTAAATTTAGATCAGCAATCGATGATTCTTTCATTATTGACACGCTTTAGTCTATTACCCTAGGCACTTTGTAAAAGCCATCGAGAACTTCAGGGGCACAATTCTGTAGTTCATCACGATTTATTTTTTCAATCTTTTGGCCATTTCTTAGTCTTTGCGAGTGATCATTGTCAAAATTAGCCTCCAGTGAGCAGGTTTCCGTATGTTTGAGCTGATCTACTAATTCGAAAACGTCCTCTAATCTTTTTTTGATTACAGTTTGATTTTCTTTGCTAATTTTTAGTTTGGATAACGTAGCTAATTTTTCAATTTCTTCAAAAGTAATTGTCATAGAATTACCAAAATACTAATTGTTTAGGATGAAATCTGGATTACTTTAGCATAGTAGTTTGTCGCATTCATTCATCATTTCTGTGGATTAATGTTTTAGGTTAAAGGGCCCCTTGTTTATGCCTTATTTTGATGTAGCGCTGGCCATTAATGGGTTATTTCAGATACACTGTTAAGTCGCTATATATATCAGAGATCCTATTAGAATGTTAAAAAAAATAAGGGGCATATTTTCCAGTGATTTGTCCATTGACCTCGGCACAGCGAACACACTAATTTATGTTCGAGAAAAAGGTATTGTTTTGAACGAACCCTCAGTGGTAGCAATCCGTCATCATCAAGGGCAAAAAATTGTGGACGCTGTCGGTGTAGATGCCAAAAGAATGCTTGGCCGAACACCTGGCGATATTACTGCGATCAGACCGCTTAAAGATGGAGTAATAGCCGACTTTCAGGTAACGGAAAAAATGTTGCTGCATTTTATAAAAAAAGTCCACGACACGAGTTTTTTCCCCCCGAGTCCGAGAGTGCTAATTTGTGTCCCCTGCATGGCGACAGAAGTAGAGAGAAGGGCTATTGAAGAGGCTGCTTATCATGCGGGAGCAAGAGAAGTTCATCTTGTAGATGAACCGATGGCCGCTGCGATTGGTGCTGGTCTGCCTGTAGACGAGGCCGTTGGTTCGATGGTTGTAGACATAGGAGGTGGCACAACCGAGATCGCAATACTTTCTCTTAGTGGTGTAGTTCACGCTGACTCCGTGCGAATTGGTGGTGATTCCTTCGATGATTCGATTGTAAATTTTGTGCGGCGAGAGTACGGAAGCGTTATTGGTGATACAACTGCCGAAAGGATTAAAATGGAAATTGGTGGTGCCTTTCTCGCCAAAGAAGTTCGGCAAATAGAAGTTAGAGGGAGAAACTTAGCTGAGGGTGTTCCCAAGAGCTTTACTCTTACCAGTGACGAGATTCTTAATGCTTTGCAAGAGCCTCTAGTCGGGATAGTGCAGGCAGTAAAACGAGTTCTCGAGCAGTCACCGCCAGAACTTGCTTCGGATATTGCCGAGGCCGGTGTCGTGCTCACGGGTGGAGGTGCGCTGTTAAGGGACTTAGATAAATTATTGAATCATGAGACTGGGTTGCCCGTTATTGTTGCTGAGGAACCTTTAACCTGCGTTGCGAGGGGTGGAGGTGAGTTCTTGGATATGATGGATAACAGGAAAATACGTAAGTTAGAGTCTTAAAAATTCTCTGACCTGATTCTCCAACAAAAGGTCAGGAGTGCAAGCATCAAAAATCTTTCTGTAAAGTTTTCACAAATCTTAAAACAAGTCTCCATTTTATGTGTCATTGGACTTGCTCTTATCGTAATTAATAGGAATACAAACTGGCTATCGCCAATGAATTCGTTTGTTGATAATGTTGGAATCCCACTTCATTACGTCTCAAATATACCATCTGATCTTTTAGGTTGGTTATCAAACATTACAGTCAAGAGATCGGATTTAGAATCAGAAAATACCCAGCTCATCCAAGAAAACTTAATTTATAAAGGTAAATTACAGAGGATGGGTGAGTTGCAGGCTGAAAACATTAGATTAAGATTATTACTTAATGCCACTGAATTACTGATGGATGAAATCCTTGTCACTGAGGTAATTGGTGTTTCAATAACCTCTAAAATTCATACTTTGATAATAAATCGGGGCTCTGAAGACGGTGTTTATATCGGACAACCGGTCCTTGATTCGGAAGGACTTATGGGTCAAGTGACGAGAGTAAATAAGAATTTTAGTACAGTTTTGTTAATTACTGATAGTACTCATGCAATACCCGTCCAAGTCTTAAGAACTGGAATGAGATCTACAGCAGAGGGCATATCAGATTTTAAAACGATGACATTAAGATTTATTTCGCCAACGTCAGACGTTAAAGTTGGTGATCAGCTCGTCAGTTCTGGATTAGGTGGTCGATTTCCGGCTGGATATCCTGTTGGGATCGTGACTGCAATAAATCACAAATCAGGAGCTAATTTTGTTAGTGTGGAGGTAACTCCGTCCGCTCATATCAATAAAAGTAAGCATCTGTTGCTTGTTTTTGATGCAACAAAAAAGCGCTCATGAAAGGTAATATCGGTATATACTTAGCTTGTTCGATAGTCATTGCATGTGTTTTTCAGTACATGCCGATGTCACAGAGTCTGATTGGTTTGAAACCAAATTTTTTATTATTAAATACATTGGGTT
Organism: uncultured SAR92 cluster bacterium; assembly: GCA_902596775.1. Taxonomy (GTDB): domain Bacteria; phylum Pseudomonadota; class Gammaproteobacteria; order Pseudomonadales; family Porticoccaceae; genus AAA300-D14. The sequence goes on along the minus strand of CACJVE010000002.1, from coordinate 44,055 downwards.
GGATTATTTTTGTGCCAAAAAGATTTGGAGTTGGATTCTCCGCAATTATGGGTTTGATTTATGATCTCATTTCTGGATCTTTAATAGGTATTAATATAATTTCATTTACACTGGTATCAGCAGTTCCAGTTTACTTGATTGGTTGGCTATCTTATTTTTCTTTAAAACAACGGTGCCTTTTCATTCTAGTAACAATTTTATTTTTTGAAGCTTTCAATAGCTTCTTATATTCCTTTTTTGATATACCTACAAACCTAGTACAGATTTTTTTCGTCTCGATAACCTCAGTATGCGTGTGGCCAATTTTTGATATATGTATCAGGAAGATACCGATAAATGGACCAACACAGCACTCTCAGTTTTAGTACCGCAGTTGTTATTTTGCTATGAAAAATTTAATAAATTCGGAATCTAATCACTTTAAGCTAATTAAATTAGTAATAATTTTCCTTCTCATAATCATGGTAACAAGTGTTTTTTTATTCTTGAGAAGTTTTGATGCTTTGCAAGCTTATAAAATGAATATCGAGAATAATATAAATGAATCCTCAGAGTTCGATATCAACATAGGCGATATATCTTTAAGGTGGGGAGACTTTACTCCGATTATTAGTGTTGAAAGTATCAAAATGAATCAGCCTCAATTTCGCACAGATATAATTCTTAATGATCTAATATTAGAGCTCGATTTATTTAATAGTGCAATGACTTTAAAACCGGTTATTTCTGATCTATCGGTTGAAGACATTAATGTTGAGTTTAGAACACCATCAGGAACGAAAGAGTTAGACCTTAGTGGCTCTCTAAATTTGGAGATTTTTAAAGACTTTCAAAGAGCGGTTCTTTCATTAAAAAACGATAATAATAACCAAGTTTTATTGGGTATTCTTGAATCTCGAGGAGACTTGCTTCAGTTTAAAAATAGTGAAATAAGTGGCTATTTAAAAATCTCTGATCTTAATTTACCTCATATTTCATCGGATAGTGATGTTTCGAAAAATCACCTCCTAACTGAAGAAATGAAGGGTGAGTTTTGGTTCTCCGCTGAAAATACAAAAAAACTTTTAATTCAAGGAAACTTTTCTGCGACCTCCTTGGGGGCTTTTAGCGAGGCGTATGATATAGATATAGACGAGTTAAGTGGTAACTTGAAGGGTTGGTATGGTTTAGATTTGGGTTGGAGTTTCGACTTCAATAATCTTTCAATAAATAAAGAGGGGATTAGATTTGAATCGTTAAATGGCAATATTGCACAAGTTATAGAGTCTGGACAAAGAGAATATCAACTTTCAATTCATGAGCTAGATATTGAAAAAACATTCCAATTTCTCGATGTATCAAGTTTTTCACAACTAGATGGATTTAAAAGAATACGCGGCTCTAGTCCAAAAGGGATACTGAGCTCACTCCAAGTATTTCAGAGCAATAAATCAAGATTATTTTTCTCGAAAGTAAAAAATTTGTCGTTTGAATCTTTCGGAGGTATTCCTGGAGTATATGGTTTAGACGGATCCTTTCGATTACAAAGCAGTGAAAATCAATTAGATCTAATGGTTGAAGATACCGATGGAATAAGTTTTGAATTTGCAAATATCTTTGATGAAGAACTATATTTCGAATCCTTAAAAGGAAATGCGAATTTGATCTGGGGTCAAGGTGATAATGATGGTGTTGAATTTAGATCTCTCCTAGATGCGAAGTCTAAAGCTGGAAGTGCTATTGTCAATTTTGAGCGCAAAAAAGATCTCAAAAGCGAGAAAAAAGGATATTCTTTTTTATCAGTTGGCAGCTCAGAATTGGATGCTTCAAAATTTGAAGAATACTTGCCAAAAAAATTGAATAGAAACTTAAGGTTGTGGTTGGAGAGATCAGAAACAAAGGGAAATTTGACAAATTTCAGTTTGATTCAAAAAATCAGTACTGTCGATATCCTTCTTGAGGAGAGAACCACACAATTATTGTTAGATATGGATGACTCTTATCTAAATTATTTAGAGGACTGGCCGCCAATTGAAAAATTTAGTGGCCTATTTTTGATAGAGGACAAGAGTTTTTGGGGAGAGCTTTCAAAAGGGAGTCTGAATGGTTTATACGCGAAGAACTTCTTAGTTCAATTTGATGATTCAAATGATAAGAAATTATTGGCTGTAAGGGGTAACCTTTCAGGGGCAATGGGAAAAGCAATTTCCTTTATTGCAGAGACGCCATTGTCGGAAAATGTGATGCCCATATTAGAATGGAATTATGGAGGGAATGTTCGTTCGAAGATTAATCTTGAAATTCCATTGCTTAATATTCATGACAATCAAAAATATAGAAAATATGATGTTAGCTCAGAAGCCTCTGATATGACTATTGATTTAAAAGGAACCCCAATAACGATAAATAATATATCTGGAGTTCTCGATTACAGTTTGGCTAAAGGGCTCCACTCTAAATGGATAAATGGAAAGTATAATGGAAGAGAATTTAATTTTAAGTTTCTCAAAGATTCTAGTAATCAAAAAGTACTTGTCGAGACGTCAATTATTCCATCTACAATTTCTGAATTTCTTCCCTATTCCTGGGATGAAGTAATTGAGGGGATAGTTCCCCTAAACGGGGAGATTCTTATAGGGGCTAAAACATCGAGATTAGATGCTGATGATTTAGTGGAAGATCTTGTAACAGTTACGATCGAAAGTGATTTGACAAGCAACACTGTGAATTTGCCATTAATTCTTGAGCCTTTTTATGATGGCACTGAAGGAATTGCATTAAAATTTTATTTTGAGCCAAAACTCTCCAGGCTAGAAACAATTTTTGGGAATAAAACTCTTGCAGATTTTCGCTATGACAACGGTACTCTTTCTCGAGGACTGATAAGTTACGATAGAGCTATTGGATTGCCTCTGAAAGGTGAGCTCTTATTAGCAGGATATTTACCAGAATTAGATTATTTAGATTTTGGTATTACACCGGCAACGCCAGATTTTCTGCTAGATACAAATTTAATGCCCAGGATCGATTTGAAAATCGATAATGCGCGGTTTGGTGTGGTGAAATTCAGAAACTTGAAGTTATATACAAAACTTTTAAAGAATCAGAGTAATTCGCGATTTGAGAGTGATTGGGTTGGTGGGACTATTGATGTTTATCATGATAATACAACGCCCGTTGACGTAAATTTGTTTCACTTGGATCTTTCAGATAAGTTAATGTCTCCTGATAATCTCTTTGAAGATTTTGATCCTAGATTACTGCCAAATTTTGATCTTAATATCGATAAACTTTCTTTTAACCAAGACGACTTGGGAAGTCTAAGGTTTGAATTTCGGTCTAATGAAGAAAAAGTAGCTTTTAATAGAATAGATGGTGAATTGTTGTCATTAAAAATAAGGTCGTCAGGCATACATTCTTCAGACTTTTTTTGGTTCTATGATGGAAGTGTTCATAGAAGTAAGTTCACTGGTTTAATTTCAATCGGCAAAATAGAAGAATTTTTTGATGTTTTTGAAGTTCCAACGCCGTTAGATAGCGAGTCTGGAGAACTCTTATTCTCTGTCGATTGGGATGATAAACCTTGGGAAATAAGAAAAGATAATGCAATGGGAGAATTGCAAATTGACCTATATAAAGGGAGCTTTTATAACTCATCAACTGGTGCAAACACTGCCCTTAAACTTGTTAGTCTGTTTAATTTTGCCAACTGGCTAAAAAGGTTACGCCTAGATTTCTCGGATGTTATAGATGAGAATCTCCCTTACGACCACCTTTCTGGTGCTGTAAAGTTTAATAATGGGTTAGCTGAATTTAAAAAGCCACTAGAAATGAGCATGCCATCTGGGAGGATGGCGATTTCGGGAAATATTGATGTTTTAAATGAAACTGCAGACGCAACTTTAATCGCTACTCTTCCGGTTGCAACAAATTTACCGTGGTTAGTTGCTTTGATGGGTGGTGTTCCAGCTGCAGCAGGTGTATACATAACAAGTAAAATCGTCGAAGAACAGATGGACCGACTATCTAGTATAAGGTACAGCATAGAGGGTAAATGGGATGAATTAGAAGTAAAGGCGCAAGAGATTTTTGCATCAAAATTGTAAGAGTAATAACTTGTTATCAAATAAATTACTCAAACTAGCAAGATAGATGAAAGACCAAGAAATGATACAAAGCCGACCACGTCGGTTACCGTAGTAAGCACAACAGAACCTGCAACCGCGGGGTCAGCATTAAGAGCTTTCAATATGATTGGAATAAGAGTGCCAGCAATCGCGGCCGCCAAAAGATTAAAGACCATTGCAGAAGCCATTATTACAGCGAGCATGGGGTTATCAAACCAAAAGGCCACTACTAAACCTGTGACTAGAGAGAAACATAAACCATTGATAGCTCCAACTGCAAACTCCTTGCTAAAGAGCCATTTTATATTTTTTTTCTCTACTTGTCCGAGAGCTATACCTCTGATGACAACTGTAAGAGTTTGACTACCGGCCACACCTCCCATACTAGCAACAATCGGCATTAAAACCGCAAGTGCTACAAGTTGCTCTAATGTATCTCTAAATATATCGATAGCTGAAGAGGCAATAATTGCTGTGATTAGATTTAAACCGAGCCACAAACTTCTCTTGGGGGCAGTTTTTCTAACTGATAAAAACGTATCTTCGGTATCGCTTAACCCACTTAACGCAAGTAGTGAATGATCTGCATCATCCACAATAATATCGACGGCATCATCTACTGTAATTTGTCCAAGGAGATTATTATCGTCGTCCACTACGGGAGCTGAAACAAGATTAAAAATTTTAAAGGTCATTGCAACATCTGAGTCAGAAATATTTGCATTAATGACTTTATAGTCACGTTCTATTAGTTGATCAATGGTTTTCGATGATGAGGATGTAAGCAGTTTATTTATTGGTAGAGTGCCAATAAACTTGTCTGACCTATCTACCACAAAAATATTATCATAATTACTCGGTATGCTCTCAAACCTTCTCAAATAACGAAGAACAATTTTTACTGTAATATCAGGCCTGACAGTAATTACATCAGGATTCATCATCCCTCCAGCCGTATCCTCTGGGTAGGTCAAAACTTCCTCAATACGCTTTCTGTCTTGTTTTGACATTTGATTTAAAACCGTAGGAATTATTTGTTCGGGAATATGCTGGAGTATGTCTACAACTTCATCGATATCTAGTCCTGAGGTTAATAGCGCGACTGATGATGCGTCCATATCTTCTAAAATTTCATTTTGTATCTCATCAGATAAATCGTGCATCACCTCCCCAGACGTGTCTGGATCCACTAGGCTCCAAATAATTTGTCTAAATTTTGAAGGAGTGCTTTCTACTTGATGTGCGATTTCTTGAGGTGACAAGCTGTTCAAAGATTTTTTTACCGAATCTATAGATTCGCTGTTTATCGAACCCTCGAGGTAAGCCAGTAGATTTTCAAATTGCATAACGCAAATCGCCCATACCCTAAATCACATTATCAAATCTTTTTCGTTCACTAGATGAAGGTATACTGAGAGCTTCTCTGTATTTTGCGACAGTCCGTCGAGCTATATTGATCCCCTGCTCCTGCAATAGTTCCGTGAGTTTGTTATCGCTGAGAGGTTTGTGAGGTATTTCAGCATTAATAAGCTCTTTTAAAATAGCGCTTACAGCGGTTGAGGAGCACTCTCCACCACTTGCTGTTGCAACATGGCTAGAAAAGAAATACTTAAGTTCATATATTCCTTGAGGAGTTGCGAGGTATTTTGCAGTCGTCACTCTTGATATAGTTGACTCGTGCAGTTCTAAGCGTTCAGATATATCAGAAAGTATCATGGGTTTCATGGAAACTGGACCAAATTCAAAAAAGTCCTCTTGCAGCTCGACAATACAGTTCACAACTCTTAATAAAGTTTCATTTCGACTCTCCAGGCTCTTTATAAACCATTTAGCTTCCGCGAGACTATTTTTAAGATACATGTTCTCTTGACTGTTATCCGATTGTTTTATCAAGTTTTTATAGGTCTCATTTATCCTCAATTTAGGATTATGTTCATTATTTAGTCTGACCCTCCAAGTATTAGAAATTTTAGTCACATATGCATCAGGTGTAATGTATTCAGCTATATTCTCTTGCAAGGACTCTCCCGGATGCGGATTTAAACTCCTTATTAAATTTATGGCACCTTTAAGCTGTGTCATCGATATCTGAGTTTTTTTCAATAATTTTTCTGAAGTCAGTTTCCCAATATCTTCTAGGAATTGATTCACTAGTGTTTTTGCTTCGTTAAGAAAAGGCGTAGTTACTGCTAATTGGTCTAACTGAATAATCAAACATTCCTTTAGGTTCCGAGCAAAAACACCGGGCGGATCAAACTGTTGGAGTCTTTTCAGCACAGCAAGGATTTCGGATTCAAACGTATCCTCCTCGTCCCCTTTGGAACTATGTAAATCAAAGATGTCTGTAATATTTGCTTTTAATAATCCATCATCATCCAGAGCATCCGTTAATGTCTCTGCGATGCTGTGATCATCTGGGCCAAAAGGCGTCAGATTCAACTGCCAGAGTATATGATCTTTTAAAGACTGAGTTACCTGATATACCTGGTCCAGATTGAGTTCAGATTTTGAATTAGAGAGGTTATTACTGCTAACTGTATTGCCTAAAGACTGCGTGTCAAAGTCAAAGGTGTTGTCCCACTCCATATTCTCGGTTGCTTGTTCAGTCGTTTTTGTGTCTGTAATTTGATCGTCGAAGATCTCTAGTTTTTGATCATTTATTGTATTTTCATTTTCAGTGATTTCAGCATGACCTTCCGTTTGACCTGCATTGTCTACTTCATTGGTATCTTCCAGTAGTGGGTTTGAATAAAGCTGATCTGTAATCTCTTGGCTCAGCTCTAGTGTGGACAGTTGAAGCAACTTTATAGCCTGTTGCAGTTGAGGAGTCATAGTTAACTGCTGACTGATTTTTAGCTGCAAACTTTGCTTCATAATTGAACTCTAGATATTAAGTAAGCAATTTTAATGCCATATAGAGTTAGTAGGCAACTTTTCAATAATTGTATGCTCTTTATATTATGAAATTCTCACCTAAATAAATTTCCTTTACTTTTTTATTATTTAAAATTTCGTCGCTTGTACCCTCAGCTATTACCCTGCCTTCTCCAATAATATATGCTCTCTCGCATATATCGAGCGTTTCTCTGACGTTATGATCTGTGATCAATATTCCAATACCTCTATTTTTTAGTTGATTAATCACTTTTTTTATATCATTCACCGATATCGGGTCAACACCAGCAAATGGCTCATCTAACAAAATAAACTTTGGGTTGGAAGCAAGCGCTCTTGCGATTTCAACTCGCCTACGCTCTCCACCAGATAGGGTTATACCTAGTGATTTTCTGATATGGATAATATTAAACTCTACCAAGAGATTTTCTAGAAGATCTATCCTCTCTTTCGGCGGTATTGATTTTTGTGTCTCAATAACTGCAAGGATATTTTCCTCCACATTAAGATTCTTAAAAATTGAGGGATCCTGAGGTAAATATCCCACTCCCTTTCTTGCTCTGCCATGGATTGGTAATCGAGTTAAATCATCTCCATCAATTGAAACTTTCCCGCTATTTTGATTCACAAGTCCCAGGATCAAGTAAAAACACGTAGTCTTACCAGCTCCATTGGGACCTAGCAAACCAACAATCTCCCCATGTTTGACTGAGAGAGAGATATCATTGATCACAGATTTTGCTTTGTAAGTTTTTTTTAAATTTTCGGCTTTAAGCATCTTATAGTAGTAAACCCTTAAAATTATCAGAGTCCTGGAGTCCCTATTGCTGGAATCAACAGTTGAATCCTGTTTTGCTCGTCTTTATCTCCACCTTTCGCTTGCCAAGTATCCAAGGTAAGGTCGTATGTTATAGAGTCTCCGCGTATAACTGTCCCATTATTCTGAAGCGTGGCATTATTTTTAAGATCGACAATGTTCTTATCGACTGAGTAAGCTAGGTTGTTTGCTTCAGCTTTAATCAAAGTTTGATCTGAAGCTTCATATTCAAGTGTAGATGGCAATCCCTCGCAAACAATCGACTTTGCACTTCCCTCAGCATAAAAAATCTGAATTTGATCCGCTTTAATTAGCAGATTTCCTTGCGAAATTTCTACATTACCCCGATACATAGTGTAACCAGTTTTTTCACTTCTCTCTGCATAATCTGCATTAACCGATATGATGTTTCTAGAACTTGTTTCGCCTGCAGCTTTGCCAATAGAGATAATCAAAAAAAATGCTATTAAAAAAGTTTTAATCCGCATAATAAGTCGCACTAATTTTGGAAAACAGTATTGTGTTGTTGTTTTTAAGGTCAATTAAAAATTTTTCGCCAGTAATTTCATGATTTTCTTCTTGCAGATTAAAGCGGTTTTGACTAGACAGAGCCATTGTAGGAATGTTGTAGTTTATCGATGATGATGAAAGATTTCTTTGGCCAGTGCTGGTTTGGAGAATACCTTCAACTGAATTAAATAGCTTTAGATCTCCTTTCTCAGGATCAAAAGTGCCTTTTTTAGAGGACAGTGAAAAGCTTGAAATTTCAAAAGATTCATTATGGCTTGACCCAAGTGCTCGCGGTTCATAGAGAGTTAAAATTTTTTCTCCCTCCAGTGATTCTAGCTTTGTTGCTTTTAGAGTAAGCATTTTTTCCCCATTATTAGAATAAATCTGTGTCTCAGAATTTGTCATAAAGCTTTCGATACTGTCCTGAGTGAATATTTTTTTATTTTTTTGTTGTAAAAATGATTCGGGTGGGGAGTCCCAAACTATCAGAAACCAGCCAAGCATTAGCAATGACACGGATACAAAAAATATTTGACGAATCATAAATATTTCTCGATCGACGAGTTCAATTTATTTTGTGATTGTAAAATAAGCTCCGCTAGTTCCCTCACAGCTCCCTCTCCACCGTTGCTCTTTACTTGCCAATCAGCAGATTCAATCAAAATTGAAGGTGAATTCGCAACACAAACTCCAAGTCCTACCATTTTAATAACGTGTAAATCCGGGAGATCATCGCCAAGATACGCTACTTCACTCAGTGAAATTGATTTTGCTTTTAAAAACTTCTTTAATGTTTCTGCTTTATCCCCCGAGCCTTGAAACACAGGATCTAATTTAAGCTCCCTTGCGCGATGATTAACAGATTCTGCTTGTCTCGCAGTAATAATACCAGCTCCTATATTGTTTATTTTTAGCAATTTAATGCCTAAACCATCTTTTATGTTAAATGCTTTAAGTTCTTCGCCACGATCACTGAAATATAATTTTCCATCTGTAAGAACACCATCTACATCAAGAAATAAATATTTTATTTTTTTAGCAGCATTTACAACACTGTCGGGGACTAGTTTCATTTTTTTAAACCAGTTTTCAAAATATCATGAAGATGAACCACACCAAAGATTTGCTCATTCTCAGAGACGACAAGTGATGTTATTTTTGATTGATGCATTATTCTAAGTGCATCAGATGCAAGAGTGTCACTTGATATTATTTTCGGTTTTTTTGACATCACGTTCTCAATTTGAGTGCTTTTGAGATGATATTCAGAGTCAATAGCTCTTCTAAGGTCTCCATCAGTAAAAATACCAAGTAGCGCATTATTTTGGGATACTACTAAAGTCATTCCCAAGCCTTTCAAATTCATTTCTAGAATACCGTCACGAATAGTTTGATGAGCTAAAACCTTTGGGATTTGATCGAGTGTATACATCAGTTCAGCCACTGTGAGTGTTAGTTTTCTTCCCAAAGCTCCAACTGGATGAGACAGAGAAAAGTCTTTCTCACTAAATCCACGGGCTTCAAGAAGTGCTATTGCAATTGCATCTCCAAGCACCAGAGACAGCGTAGTACTTGTAGTTGGAGCTAGATTGAGAGGACAAGCCTCGTCTAATCCTAGGATGTCTAGATTTACATCAGAATAGGTTGCAAGTTCAGATGATTTGTCTCCACAAATACTAATTATCGGTACACCTAATCTTTTTAAGCTAGGTAAAAAAGATATTATTTCTGAGGTGGAGCCTGAGTTAGATATTGCTATCAGAAGATCTCCTTCTGAAAGTGCTCCAAGATCTCCATGATTGGCCTCCCCAGGATGAAGAAAGAATGATGGAGTTCCAGTACTTGAGAGAGTTGCAGAAATTTTTTTAGCGACATGTCCTGATTTCCCCATACCAGTGACAACCGTTCTTCCTTTTACGTTGAGTATAAGATCGCATGCCTCGATGAACGAGCCATTAATACTCTGTCTCAAATACTCTAGAGCATCGTATTCTTTTTTGATCGTTCGTTTTGCAGATAAAACATAATTATGCATTTCATTCACTTTTTTTAATTTTGATTCGTGGTCTCAAGTAATTTAAAAGAAAATCACGACATAATAGAATAAGTACATAGCAAGAAAAAGCATTCCTTCTAATTTACCAATAGCACGCCCTTGTGTTGTGTCCTTAAATTTTAATTTATGGACAATAATGCCAATCAAATATGCTGTTAATATAGCCATGCAAAAAAAGTCCCTATCAAACACAGCATTTGGAAGTTGAGTTGGAGAAATAATACCCGCAATAGACATTACTAAAACAATATTAAAAATGTTAGATCCAATAATATTTCCAATAGCAATGTCATGATTTTTTTTCACGGCGCTTGTGATTGATGCTGCCAATTCTGGAAGGCTGGTTCCTAGCGCTAGTATTGTTGCTCCGATCAGAAGCTCACTTATTCCAAACATCATGGCGATAGATTGAGCACTTTTGACGGTGAACTCAGAGCCAATAAGGAGAGCTACAAGCCCTAAAAAAAACCAAAGAAATGATGACTTTAATTCAGAGTGCTCAAAAGAGAGATTTCCCAATTCTTTTTTAACTGATTTTCCAGTATCAAATTTGTATTTTGAAACTAAAAATAACGTGATCGGTATAAAAGTTAAAAAAAGTATAGCACTTTCAACTAAACCCAAAATATTATCATACAAGCAAAGCCCCGCCAGAAAACTAACAATAGCGAGAATCGGTATCTCTTTTTCGAGAAGAGAAGCATTAATTGGTACTTTGCTGATACATGCGGTCAGTCCTAGCACCAAACCAACATTTGCGATATTTGATCCGATAGCGTTCCCAACTGCAAGTTGAGTTGAATCATTAAGGGCTGCATTAATAGAGACTAAAATTTCCGGTGCTGATGTGCCAAGCGAAACGATAGTCATCCCGATTACAATCTTTGGGACTCCGAGGGCATTCGATATAACGATGCTTCCATCAATAAATTTTGTAGCGCCCCAAATTAGCAGAGAAATGCTAGCTAAGAGAATTAGGATTTGAATAACAGTATCCATAGAAAGGGTGGGTAGTGTGCGCCCTCTTTTTTAGTAATTAAAGAATGTTATAGTGATAGAATTGAAATGTCAGTAATAAAGTTTATATTGAGATCTTTTATGGAAAATAAGTATTTAAAGCAGAGGGTGATTGGCATCCATTTTTTTATCCTTTCTGTGTTGCTCATCGGCAATAGCTCTCAACTCCTAGCCATCAATATAGGAAGCGATAACTTCAGACAAAATCCATTTGATACTGTTGAGGAAATGACAAATCAACTTTTAATTATTATTGACTTTCATCGGAGCAATTATCCTGAAAACGAGGAGGATTATTTTTTATCATTAAATAACTTGCTGGGAGATTTTGTGGAGTTTAATTTTGTAGCGAAAAGGGTCATGGGTTCTAGTTATGGCAAGGTTGATCCAGAGTTGAGAAAAAGTTTTTTAGATGTGTTCAGAAGAGGCCTAATCGAGTCATATGGGAGAGGTCTAATGGCATACAGCAACGAGAAAATTGTCATTCTTAATCGTCAAAATTTATCTGATACTGGGAGAGTGATTGTAAAACAAGAGATTCAAGATGGAAATTCTTCATATCCTTTGCAATATATGATGGTAAGAAAAAGATCTGATAAAACCTGGACAATTGTTAATGTCTCATTAAATGGCATTGATTTGACAAAGACTTTTGCGAGTCAATTTCGAAATTCAATTACTCGGCATTCAGGAAACTTGAGTAAAGTTATCGATAGTTGGTTATGAGTCACTGCTTGTAATAGTTGGAATTTTATGGATAAAGACGAGGTAGCGAAAATACTCAAACCTGCATTTCCAGGTGATTTGATTGCGGTGGATGGCGAAAATAGCTATTTTACAGTCTCCATAGTTAGTGATAAGTTTGAAAATCTTACCAAATTGAAACGCCAACAATTTGTGTACTCATGTCTTACAGATCAAATCTCAAGTGGTGCAATACATGCTTTGGATTTCCATTTAAATACAGTTTGTGAGCGTAAAAATAGTCAATTGTGACGTAAAATAAAGCACTAATGATGAGGTTCTCGTGAGCAAATTGGTCATTAATGGAGGAAAGCAATTAAATGGCGAAGTCAGTATATCGGGTTCCAAAAATGCAGCACTGCCGATTTTATCAGCTTCTCTGCTAGCTGAAGGATTAGTGTCAGTATCAAATGTACCTAAATTGCAAGATGTCGAAACTCTCATTGATCTTCTTGCAGCGATGGGTGTTAACGTAAGCAGAACAGACGATCACTCTATTGAACTAAATGCTGCAAACCTGACCAGTCATACAGCACCTTACCACCTTGTTAAGAAAATGCGGGCGTCAATTTTAGTGCTAGGTCCACTTTTGGCAAGGTTTGGGCAAGCTAATGTGTCTTTCCCTGGTGGTTGTGCAATTGGTAACCGTTCTGTTGATATGCATTTAGAAGGGCTACGAGCGATGGGTGCGAGCATCAACATTGAACATGGATATATTCGTGCTGAATGCGTGGGTCAATTGCGTGGGGCAGAAATATATCATGATTCGGTCTCTGTCGGTGCCACCGAAAACCTCATGATGGCGGCTTGTTTGGCTCGTGGGCAAACGGTAATTCACAATGCCGCGAGAGAACCTGAAATTGTCGATCTGGGAGAATGCTTAATTCGCTGGGGCGCTAAAGTAAAAGGTTTGGGTAGCTCCAAGCTCGTAATCGAAGGGGTTAAGACCCTCTCAGGCGGATTTCATAGGGTTATACCAGATAGAATCGAGGCGGGTACTTTTATGACTGCCGTCACAGCTACGGGAGGTCGAATTAAACTAGCGAATGCAGATCCTTCGCACTTGTACGCGGTGATGAAAAAATTGAGAGATACAGGAGCGAGGATTACAAGCAACAGAAATTCAATTCTGATAGAAATGTCAGGTAAGAAGTCAAAGGCCGTTGACATAAAGACCGCACCCTATCCGGGGTTGCCCACAGATATGCAAGCTTTATTCACGGCATTAAGCACTATTTCTGTAGGTACCTGTTTTTTAGAGGAAACAATCTTTGAAAATAGGTTTATGCATGTGCAGGAGTTAAAAAGAATGGGTGCCGACATCTCGGTAAAAGATAATATTGCGCGAGTTGTTGGAATCCAGAATCTTTATGGAGCAGAGGTAATGGCCTCTGACTTGCGGGCATCAGCAGCTCTAATAATTGCAGGTTTGGTTGCAAGTGGCAAAACTACAGTTTTTGGCATGGAGCACACCGATAGAGGTTATGAAAATATTGATTTAAAGCTTGCATCTTTGGGTGCTGATATTGTGAGGATTTAGTTTAAGAATGAATTATTCAGCGTTTCAAAGCTCGATCACCCGAGTACACTGTCAACTGAGTAATGTTGTCTCCGCTTAAAATTTTAAGTAAGACTGGTTGTCCAGGAGCAACATTGATGATCTGTGAGATGCTTTGCTCAGGGTTTATTATCGGATTACCATCGATCGAAAGTATGATGTCACCAGTTTGAAGACCTGCCTTTGCAGCGGGGCTATCTGAGATTATTTCGGAAATTATAAAGCCTAGGTTAGATCCTACTTCTGTTCTTTTCGATCTTGTAATTGTAACAAGATCAGCACCAATCCCAAGCCAACCACGAATTACCCTCCCATATTTAATAATATCTGAGGTCACTTTAACAACTTCATCAACTGGTATGGCAAATCCTATTCCTGATGCACCATTTCCATTTAACGAGGCCGTATTTATTCCTATGAGTTTGCCGGTGAGATCCACAAGCGCGCCTCCTGAACTACCTTCATTTATCGCGGCATCCGTTTGGATAAAGTTCTCTAATACATTAAGTCTGAGGCCATTAATCCCTATCGCACTAATGATGCCTTGAGTGACAGCTTGACCAATTCCTCTAGGATTTCCAATCGCTAATACAATATCACCGACACTGGCTTTGCTTGGATCTCCCGAGCGTATTGCGGTCAAGGAATTAAGATTGATTTGCAGAATTGCCAAGTCTATTTCTTCATCCCATCCGATCACGTCGGCTGGACTCTCTCTTCCGTCATGTAATAGAACTTTGATCTTTAGAGCATCTTTAATTACATGGAAATTGGTAACTATGATACCGTTAGTTTGCATTATTACACCCGATCCAAGGGATGTTTTTAACGTTCTATTATTTGAATCATTAAGGCTATATATATTTACAACACTTGGAGCAGCGGCTGCTACTGCATTAGAATATGACATATGCTCCGACAATTTTTCTTGAACTTTGTCGTTAACTAGTTTTTCTATCTCGATGACAGATACTTTTCTGTTGTTAAAAGATATTTCAGGAACGATAAGAATTATTAAAATTGCGACAGTTATTCCTATCAAAGCGGGCTGGAAAGTGAAGGCTAAATAATTTTTTAAGTTTTTAGGTAAGTTCATTGCGATGATAACCTTATCTTAAAAAAGTGCTTTATTTCTTAGAAGATTGGATAAATTTGGATTCGGATTACTTGCTGATTTAAATAGCACCAAAACATTACCCACCAATTGAACTAGCATAGCTTCATTTTTCTCGCATATTTGCTTGCACAATTTTGACTTTTCAATTCTAGAATGTGAAGAAATTTTAATTTTGATTAACTCATGGCGGACAAGAGCTTCTTCTATCTCAGATTCAATAGTTTCGCTTAATCCATTTTTCGAAATATGTATGATAGGCTTTAGATGGTGTCCCAAGCCTCGGAGGTATTTTTTTGATATGCTTGAGTTATTCATAATATTGCTCATATTAGTTGTTAATGTGTATTTTTTCTAGAAGAAACCTATGGCGAAATCTAAAAATCGAAAATGGATAGATCGACATGTTTCCGATTTGTATGTCAGAAAGTCGAAGTCAGATGGTTTTCGGTCGAGAGCTAGTTATAAACTTTTAGAGATATTAGAAAGCAAGCCTTTAATCCGCCGAGGGGATACGGTCGTAGATTTAGGATGTGCGCCAGGTGGCTGGTCTCAAGTCGCCAAGGCTGCGGTTGGTAACGAAGGATCTGTTATAGGAGTTGATGTTCTTGAAATGTCGCCGATCCCGCAAACTGAGTTTATACAAGGGGACTTTAGTGAAAAACAAGTGTTAGATCTCTTGTATTCAAAATTAGAAAACAAAAGTGTTAAACTTGTAATCTCAGATATGGCCCCAAACATTACTGGAGTGAGTGCAATAGATCTGCCAGCTCATTACGAGTTAGTTGATTTGGCGTTGGAATTTTGCTTGGTCCAATTATCTGAAGGAGGGCATTTTATAATTAAACTGTTTCAAGGGTCGGGCTTTGACTCGGCGGTAAATGACATAAGGAAATTTTTTAAAAAGATTAAACTTATAAAGCCTGAGGCGTCTCGGAAGAAATCAAGAGAAGTGTATTTGTTAGGGGAGTACTTTCGTCAACAAGAAACTAAAAGTGAGGGAGTTTTAAAGTGAGCGATTTAGCGAAAAATTTCGTGGTGTGGATTATCCTTGCCGCAATTCTAATGTTTGTTTTTAACAGCTTCTCGCCTGAAACTGAACAAAATGACATAGATTACTCTGCGTTTTTAAGCGAAGTGCGGAACGATAGAGTTTCGGAAGTAACGATTGCCGATTTGATCATACACGGTGAGAGGAATGATGGCTCTGACTTTAGAACTGTAAGACCAAATGTTCAAGATCCAAAACTAATGGATGATTTGGTTAACCATAATGTTCGTATAGTTGGAAAGGAACGTGAAGAGCCAAGCCTCTTTTCTCAGCTTCTTGTCGCAGCATTCCCAATCCTTTTGATTTTGGCAATTTTTGTCTTCTTTATGCGCCAGATGCAAGGTGGAGGTGGGGGCAGAGGCGGCCCAATGAGTTTTGGAAAGAGTAAGGCTAAACTTCTAACTGGAGACCAAATAAATACAACATTCGCGGACGTAGCTGGAGTTGATGAGGCAAAAGAGGACGTTAGTGAACTGGTTGAGTTTCTGAGTGACCCGGGAAAATTTCAGCGACTTGGAGGCCGAATTCCGAAGGGAGTTCTGATGGTGGGGCCACCAGGCACGGGAAAGACCCTTTTGGCCAAAGCCATAGCGGGTGAGGCAAAAGTACCTTTTTTCTCTATATCTGGATCTGACTTTGTGGAAATGTTTGTTGGAGTAGGTGCATCTCGAGTAAGGGATATGTTCGAGCAAGCCAAAAAGCAGTCGCCTTGTATAATATTTATTGACGAAATCGACGCGGTTGGTAGGCATCGTGGTGGTGGCTACGGTGGTGGCAATGATGAAAGAGAGCAAACACTTAATCAGTTATTAGTTGAAATGGATGGTTTTGAGGGAAACGAGGGGGTCATAGTTATAGCCGCGACTAATAGACCTGATGTTTTGGATAAGGCATTACTTCGACCAGGTAGGTTTGATCGTCAGGTTTATGTATCACTTCCAGATATCAGGGGTAGGGAACATATATTGAAGGTGCATTCGAGGAAGGTTCCGCTCCACGAAAGCGTAAGCTTATCTGTTTTAGCCAGAGGCACTCCGGGTTTTTCTGGAGCTGATCTTGCAAATTTAGTTAATGAGGCGGCCTTATTTTCTGCTCGGGCGAATCGGCGCTTCGTGACAATGGAGGAATTTGAAAAGGCCAGAGACAAAATTATGATGGGCGCAGAGAGAAAATCAATGGTGATGTCTGAGAAGGAAAAAATTAATACGGCTTATCACGAGGCTGGGCATGCCATCATCGGACGCTTAGTTCCTCAACATGATCCCGTTCACAAGGTAACCATTATTCCGAGAGGGAGAGCTTTAGGCGTAACACAATATTTACCAGAAGAGGACAGATATAGTATGAATAGGATTCAGCTATTCAGTCAGTTATGTAGTCTATTTGGTGGTAGGATAGCAGAAGAGATAGTGGGAGGCTTTGATAACGTTACGACTGGTGCTTCTAATGACATTGAAAGGGCGACTCAAATGGCGAGAAATATGGTTACCAAGTGGGGTTTAAATCAAAAAATGGGACCTGTTCTTTACGGCGAAGACGAGTCGCAAGTCCCGGGCGGTGGAAACACACACTATTCAGAGGACACATCTAGGGAAATCGATCAGGAGGTCAGAATAATCTTGGATGAGGCGTACAAGAAAGCCTCGA
Source organism: uncultured SAR92 cluster bacterium (assembly GCA_902596775.1). Taxonomy (GTDB): domain Bacteria; phylum Pseudomonadota; class Gammaproteobacteria; order Pseudomonadales; family Porticoccaceae; genus AAA300-D14. The sequence continues at coordinate 26,540 of CACJVE010000002.1, read as the reverse complement.
AGCTACTAGATGAAAACAAAGATATTTTAGATTCAATGAAAGATGCCTTGATTGAGTATGAGACAATTGATGCTGACCAAGTCGATGACTTGATGAATCGTAAGGCTGTAAGAAAACCCAAAGACTGGGACAAAACGGACAAGGATGGCGGGTCAAGTAAAGAAGATAAAAAAAATGTGACTAATAACGATCCTGAAATTGGGCCAGCCGTGGAAGAAATTTAAAATAGACGCTGAATTGAAATTTTAATTCTCAATCGAAGAATCGGATTTTGCCGAATTGCCGCTTATACTGCCTTGTACCAATGACCTCTTAAAGAGGAAGCGATCGCCATTGATAATGGGCATTATCAATGTAACCCCAGATTCATTCTCTGATGGTGGCATCTTGTTTAATAGCTCTCGGTTGCATATGGACAGTTTGCGCAGTTCGGTGCAATCAATGGTCTCAAATGGCGCAGATATTATTGACATTGGAGGTGAGTCCACCAGACCTGGTGCAAAGCCAATTTCTACTCAAGAAGAATTAGATCGTGTGCTCCCTGCTGTAAATCTGATTTCAAAGGAGTTCGCAATTCCAATTTCCATAGATACCAGTAATCCAACCGTGATTAACGAAGCGTCAAAGTACCCCATTAGTTTAATAAACGATGTAAGAGCCTTGCAAAATGAAGGAGCAGTCGAAGCTGCGGCAAAGTCGGGACTTCCGGTTTGTTTGATGCATATGCAAAACCAACCAAGAGATATGCAAGAAGATCCGGTTTATGGAAGGGTCGAAGAAGAGATATTTAAATTTTTGATGGAGAGAAAAAGCGTTTGTGTGGCCTCCTCAATTAAAGAAGAAAACATAATTTTGGATCCAGGATTTGGATTTGGAAAGAAATTACATCATAATCTCCAGCTTTTTAGAGCGCTACCTAGGTTCGTAGAGACAGGGCAGCCAATTTTGGTTGGGATTTCACGAAAGGCTATGGTTGGAGATATAACTGGAGTTGAGCGCCCAGAAAAGAGAATAATCGGCAGTGTTGCTTTTGCATTATTGGCCGCTCAATATGGCGCGGCGATATTGCGGGTACACAATGTTTTAGAGACAAAGCAAGTGCTCGCGGTTTTGAAAGCTGTAGACTCTCATGAGGATGAATAATGGTAAAGAAATATTTCGGCACAGATGGTATTCGAGGTACAGTAGGTGTTTTTCCTATAACAGCTGACTTTATGCTAAAGATTGGTTGGGCAGCAGGAACCGTTTTTAAACAACACTCTAAAGGGAAAAAAAAGAGAGTTTTAATCGGCAAGGACACGCGCGTTTCAGGCTATATGTTTGAATCTTCTCTGGAGGCAGGCCTGATTGCAGCAGGTATTGACGTCTTTATGCTCGGACCTATGCCGACTCCTGCCATAGCTTACTTAACTCGGGCGTTTAGAGCATCAGCCGGAATTGTTATAAGTGCTTCTCACAACTCATTTGAAGATAATGGAATTAAGTTTTTTTCATCAGAGGGATATAAATTACCAGATACAGTAGAAGCGGAAATAGAAAAGCTTATTGACACTCCAGTAGTTACTAATAATGCAAGCGAATTAGGTAAAGCAGTTCGAATAAATGATGCAACTGGAAGGTATGTGGAATTTTGCAAAGCATCTTTTCCTCATGGGCTAAATTTATCTCCCTACAGAGTAGTCGTGGACTGTGCGAATGGAGCAACTTACAACGCGGCTCCAAAGGTTTTCAAGGAGCTTGGGGCATCCGTAACATCGATTGCAATTGAACCCAATGGGTTCAACATCAATGAGTCTTGTGGCTCAACGTGCATGGAGAATGTGTGTGAGAAAGTAAAGGAAGAAAAAGCTGATTTTGGGATAGCTTTTGACGGAGATGGAGATCGAGTGCTTTTCTGTGATGAAAATGGTTCAGTAGTTGATGGAGATGACCTTCTATATTTGATAGCGAAGGATTATCACTTGCATGCCAGGTGTGATGGAGTTGTGGGAACAGTTATGACTAACGCTGGGATCGAGTTTGCATTCCAAGATCTTGGGATACCATTTTATAGGTCTAAAGTTGGAGATCGTCATGTGATTGAGATGATGAAGCTGAAGGGATGTAAGTTCGGTGGAGAGAGCTCTGGCCATATTGTCTGTTCAGATCTTAATACAACAGGAGATGGAATAATTTCTGCTCTTCAGGTTGTTAGTGCAATTGTAAAAAGCGGTAAAAAGCTATCTTCACTTGTTTCGGAAATTAAAAAAATTCCTCAGGTCATGAAAAATGTGAAAGTTCCAAAATCCTTTGTTTTTGATCCTAAAGTAATGCAAGCGGCTGTTGAAAATTCAGAGAAAGCTTTAGGAACGATGGGCAGAATTTTGGTGCGACCCTCAGGCACTGAACCAGTTATAAGAATAATGGCGGAGGGGCGGGATAAAAACATTGTGCGAGGAGAGGTTGATAAATTAAGCGAGTTATTGAAGAGCTATCAATGAGACTAATCATTACTCGACTGCTGAAAAAATTGGCGTTAGAGATTGAATCCTCTTGTAACTTCGCTCTGTAAGGACGCACCTTGAGAAAAAAACTATTGGTAGGCAATTGGAAAATGAATGGTTGTCTTACTAGCATTTCAAAATTGACCGAGAGTATTGTATCGAGGACTTCAATGCTCGAGAATTGTGAAATTGTTCTTGCTCCGTCCCATGTATATTTGGATGCAGTTGGAAAGTTACTATCGAACAGTCATGTTAGTCTTTCCTCTCAAGATATTAGTATGTTTCCAAGCGGAGCTCACACAGGTGAGGTTTCTGCAGAAATGGTTTTAGATATGGGATGTCGCTATGCGATCATTGGGCACTCAGAGAGACGGCAGAAATATGGCGAAACTAATAAAAATATATTGCGGAAAATTTCTCAAGCTCTCGAGCATGAGATATATCCAATTTTGTGTGTCGGAGAGACTAAGGACGAAAAGGCTGATGGAAACACTATTAAGGTCATTCAAAATCAAATCTCTCAGGTTTTTGATTATATTGGAACTGAACTGCAAGAAAATATTATAATCGCCTATGAGCCGGTGTGGGCAATAGGAACTGGCGATAATGCCTCAGCAAATGACATACAAAATGTCTTAAATGCGATAAGGAGGAGTTTAGGTAAATTAGGATCAGATTCGACCCTTATTTACGGTGGAAGTATTAACTCTGAGAATGGGGCCACTATCTTTGAGCAGCCAGATGTCGACGGCGGGCTGATTGGGGGTGCGTCTTTGGATGGAGTAAAGTTTAGCAAGTTGGCTCAAATATTACAGAGGATTAAGTAGGGCATGGAAGATATTATATTAGTGATACATTTCGTCATTGCAATCCTGATTATTGGTTTTGTACTTATACAACAAGGAAAAGGTGCTGAGGCTGGAGCATCTTTTGGAGCTGGAGCATCCCAAACAGTTTTTGGCAGTGGAGGAAGTTGGAACTTTTTTAGTAAAGTTACAGCATTGTTGGCGACCTTATTTTTCGTGACTAGCGTTACACTAGCTGTTTATGCAAAAAACAAGGTGGTTGTTGAGACCATTGACATCCCAGGTGGTGATGAAAGCCTACTGGAAATCCTGGACTCAAGTAATGATTTGCCAAACGATTCGGCAGCTGACCAACAATCAAACATGTCAGATTTACCTCAATAACTAAATTGCCCAAGTGGTGGAATTGGTAGACACGCTATCTTGAGGGGGTAGTGGCGAAAGCCGTGCCGGTTCAAGTCCGGCCTTGGGCACCAATCAAAAAACAACTCTGTTTATAGCCACTCAACATGGTATTTGGAAAATGAGTTAAAGATCTATAGCTGTTGTCATGTCTTGCTTTTTGGAGTATTTTGATAAATCACTTGTTATACAAGTTTGGTCTATTTTACATCTGGAGTCTGTATGTCTGTTTTTGGTAAAGATGAGACTGCGATACAAAAATTTGCTTCGAGTATGCCTTTACCTGAGTTTGAAAAAACTGCATTTGTTAAGCCCAAACCGTTGCATGAAGCTAAAATCGCCTTGGTTACCACCGCCGCATTGCATTTGGATAATAAATTAGGATTTGAACTTGGGGATAGTGATTTTCATTATGAAGTGCTGCCTCGCTCGGCTCGAGATCTTAAGTTGGGACACCACAGCGTCAATTTTGATCGAGGTGGTTTCGCGGCAGATATAAATGTGGTCTATCCAATTGATCGTATTGAGGAGCTCGCGGAAAATGACATTATCGGCGCTGTTGCCGACAATCATTATTCTTTTGCAGGAAATCAACCATCAACAGTATCAGAGATTCGACTGGATTCTGGTCCCCGTTGCGCAAGAGAAATGATTAAAGAGAATGTAGATATCGTTCTGCTGACAGGTACCTGACCTCTATGCCCGCGTACCGTGTGTACGCTAGCTCACGTTTTCGAATTAGCTGGTCTTGCGACTATCGTTTTTACTCCAATGAAAGATGTTGCAGAACGGATAAAGGTACCAAGAGCACTATACACTGCTTTTCCCTTGGGTCTCTCATTAGGCAAACCTGGAGACAAAGAATTTCAACATAAGGTTTTAAAATGGTCATTTAGCTTGCTCGAGGAGCCTAAAGGACCGGTTGTAAAAGAATTCCCGGATCAAATCACAGTGGCGGAGGGTAATCAAATATCATGTCCCCTGCCACCCAGAATGAACCCTAGTTTGCATCCGGCCGCAGATGAGGCAGAAGCTTTGTATGCCGCTTATACTCGTGCGTATTCGAAGAGAAATAGAACTTCAATAGGCATGCAAATCAGTGCAGAACAAGTGCCGGAGGCATTGCAGAAATTCGCAAAAATAGTAGATGGAGAGCACTGGGCTGAGGTTGGATTTCCGAATGATTCTTTGGGAGGATCTATGTATGGGACTGTTCATGATATTCGGTGTTATTATGAAGAATTAGCATGCGAGCTTGCGGATGGGCCAATTAGTCCCTGGGCTACCGAAGAATGGTTTTATGATCAAACAAAAGCGGGTCAACTGATTCTGGAGGCAAGGAAAGTAATGAAGGAGAATGGGGCTGACCAATCTTTATGGTTTGGATTGGCTACAGCGGGAAGATAAAGAAAATAAGTAAATTCACCAGTTAGGATTTCTTTTCTCAAGAAAAGCTGAGACGCCCTCTTTACCCTCATCACTCATTCTTAGTTCAGAGATTACGTGGCAGGTGTGATTTATAATAGCGGCATCAATCTCCTTGTTTGCAACGTCAGCGATAATCTTTTTTGCAGCCAATACGGCTTTTGGTCCATTCTTTTTGAATAGCTTTATAAAAAACTCGATTTTTTCATCTAGTTCATTTTCATTGATCACCTCATGCACCAGATTGATTTCTCTAGCAACTTCGGCCCCAAATCTCTCTCCAGTCAGAAAAAATCTTCTAGCATTTCTCTCGCCAATAGCCTGAATTACATAAGGACCTATAGTGGCGGGTACCAGTCCCACCTTGACCTCACTCAGAGAGAAAATCGATTCATTACTCGCGATTGAAATGTCACAACAACTCACTAGTCCGACACCACCGCCGAAAACAGCGCCTTTAATTATTACCAACGTTGGTTGAGCAAGATTATTTAATTTTTGGAGCATGGTTGTTAATGATGAAGCATCTCTCATATTTTCGTCATAACTTGCATTTGACATTCTTTTCATCCAATTTAGGTCCGCACCAGCGGAAAAATTCTTTCCGTTTGATGAAAGAATTACCAGTCTTAAATCCTGAGAATGTTCAATTTTATTTAAGATATTTATTAAATCCAATATGATTTCATCATCGAACGCATTTTGTTTTTCTGGGTTATTAAGTGTGATTCTAGCAATCCCATTATTATCTTTTGTAAATAAAACTTTGCTCATAGCTTCTCTATCTTTTATGGTTTTATTTTTCAATTAACACATGTGCAGAGTTAGCAGTCAACTAGAAGTTATTTGTCCCACTTGCCGAATCATCTTTGTGCCCTTTCTCTTCTTATTTCTCGCTATTTTTGTTGAACCGGTGAATTTGATTTATTACTATTAACTTAAATCCAGCACTTAAATTCACCCTACATTCAAGGTTAAGCTTCGCGGGAGCGCTTTTATTCATGAAGAAAAATTATATTGCGGGTAATTGGACAGAGGGCGTTGATTATATTAATAATATTAATCCGTCAGACTTATCTGATGTGATTGGACAGTTTGCACAAGCAGATATTAATCAAACCAATATGGCGATAGATTCTGCAAGTGCTGCCTTAAAAGAATGGTCAGATTCTCCGCTTCAGTTTAGAAGCGATATTTTAGATAAGGTCGGAAATAATATTCTGAGTCGGAGTCAAGAACTTGGAATGCTTCTCTCTCGCGAGGAAGGGAAAACTGCTGCTGAGGGGATAGGTGAGGTTATCCGTGCCGGGCATATTTTCAAGTTTTTTGGTGCGGAGGTACTTCGGCAAAAAGGAGATTTTTTTAATTCAACGCGGCCCGGGATAGATGTATCTATTTCACGATCTGCCGTTGGTGTAGTTGGTTTAATACTTCCATGGAACTTTCCAATATCTATTCCAGCATGGAAAATTGCACCTGCGCTTGCTTTTGGAAATTCAGTTGTATTCAAGCCGGCACAATTAGTACCAGCACTTGCACATGCGCTCACTGAAATTATTGTAGAATCGGGCATTCCTCCTGGAGTTTTCAATTTAGTAATGGGTAAGGGCGCAGATGTAGGTGACACGATCACCAACAATCATAAGGTTAATGCAATAAGTTTTACTGGCTCCGTTTCGACAGGAAGAAAAGTAGCGCAATCTGCTGTTTCAAGAATGGCAAAGGTGCAGCTTGAAATGGGGGGAAAGAATCCTTTAATTGTCCTTGATGATGCCGATCTGGATAGAGCCACAGACTGTGCAATACAGGGAGCATTTTATTCCACTGGACAGAGATGCACTGCGTCAAGTCGTTTGATAGTAACGGATGGAATCTACAGTAAGTTTATAAAACAGATGAAAGAAAAAATTACAAATTTAAGGACAGATCATGCACTTAAAAAAGAAACTGATATCGGACCCGTAGTAGATCAAAGGCAGTTGGAACAAGATTTAAGTTATATCGAAATTGGCAAAAGTGAGGGAGCTTCACTCTTTTGCGGGGGCGAAAGAGTTGCTCGAGAAACAGAGGGAAATTTTTTAACGCCAGCACTCTTTATAGATACTCACAATAACATGCGAATAAATCAAGAAGAGATTTTTGGGCCTATTGCGAGTGTAATTAAAGTAAAAAACTATGATGAAGCGCTGAATATTGCTAATGATACAGAGTTCGGTTTGTCTGCTGGGATAGTTACAAATTCATTGAAGCATGCCACTCACTTTAAGAGACATTCGCAATCTGGTATAGCTCAGGTTAACCTGCCAACTGCTGGGGTTGATTATCATGTGCCCTTTGGAGGCACAAAATCATCTAGTTATGGTGCTCGCGAGCAAGGGCAATATGCTAAAGAATTTTATACCACAGTGAAAACTTCATACACTGCCAGCTAAGCATTAAAAGGTAACCACACTTCGCAAAGACTCGCCTGACATCATTGCATCATAGGCCTCATTTATTTCTTCAAGAGGATACTGGTTAGTCAATAGTTTTTCGAGATTGAGTTTCCCATCTTTATAGAGGTTTATCATTTTTGGTATATCAAGTCTTGGCGACGCAGAACCGTAGAGAGATCCAGTAATAGTCCGTTCCTCAAAAACAAGTGGTACAGCAGAGATTGAAATTTTTGCTGTGTTCGAGGGGATACCGATGACGATTGCTTTTCCCGCTTTCGATAACGACTCATACGCTTGTTGAATTGTTATTGGAAGTCCGACAGCCTCGAATGCAAAATCAACACCTCTTTCGTTTGTGAATTGTCTTATAGCCGCGACTGGATCTTCTTTTTTTGAATTAATTAACTTTGTCGCTCCAAAGGTTTTTGCCTGTTCAAGTCTCGAATCATATTGGTCAATTGCTATGATTTCCTTTGCACCCTCTAGAATTGCTCCTTGTATAACGTTGACACCAATGCCGCCGGCACCGAACACGGCAACTGAACAACCAGGTCTCATTTCTGCAGCATTCATTGCTGATCCTACACCCGTTATGACTGAACATCCTATTAAAGCAGCTAAATCGAATGGAAGATCTTTAGATATTTTTAAAACTGCTCCTTCCGGAATGACGCTAAAATTAGAGAATGCAGAAACACCTGCAAAATGAAAAATTTCTTTACCTTTGAAACTGAATCGACTGCGGCCATCACTCATCCTTCCAGAGGATCTTATTTTACTACCAACCGCGCACAGTGCGGGGCGTCTTCTGAGGCAATACTCACATTCACCGCATGACAAGCGCCATAATGGAATGACATGATCACCAAGTTGTATATCCGAGACGCCATCTCCAACTTCAATTACAACACCAGCTCCCTCATGACCTAGAATTGCTGGTAATGGCGCATTTAGTTGTCCTTTCATAACACTGTAGTCAGTATGGCAAACCCCAGCTGCCTTCATCTCTACACATACTTCGCCTTTTTGAGGTTTCGCCAAATCAACATTACAAATTTCAAGTTTTTTGTTGGCCTCAAAAAGAACGGCTGCTTTTGTTTTCATCAGTTACACCTATTGAGGAGAAGTCTGTTTTTCTTGGATTACATTTCTTGTTCTAGCTTATCTTACATTACCAATGATTTATAGATTCTTTGGATTTGTCATAAACCCAAAAAATTCTGGGTTAATTTGCAGAGGTAAACGGGATGCAATTTATAACTGTTAGTGATTTAATGTGAGAAAACAATATGTAAAAACGATTCAAGTTATAAATCAAAAAGCAGAGGGAGACTATAGATGTACAAGGCAGATAAGTTTTACATAAATGGTGAGTGGGTCTCACCATCGACTAATGATGAATGCGAAGTAATTAATCCAGCAACTGAAGAGGTTATAGGGACAGTTGCGATGGGCAATGAGAATGATGTAAATAATGCAGTTGCCGCTGCAAAAAAAGCATTTGAAACATTTTCAAAAACTTCGATTGAAGAGAGAATGGCTTTACTAGATAGAATAATCGCCGCTTATAAAGCAAAGATGGAAAAGATTGCAGCTTGCGTATCACAGGAAATGGGAGCACCAATATCCATGTCGAATGCGGCCCAAGCACCCGCAGGTTTGGGCCATTTGCTCTTTGCAAAAACAGCTGTCGAAAAGTTTAAATTTTCTGAAGAAGTTGGAACATCGCATGTTGTTCGCGAACCAATAGGAGTATGTGGTTTGATCACTCCTTGGAATTGGCCCGTGAATCAAATTACTGCAAAAGTAGGGCCTGCTATTGCGGCGGGATGTACGATGGTGTTAAAGCCATCTGAAATAGCCCCCTTTAATGCGATTGTTTTCACTGAAATTATGCACGAGGCTGGAACCCCACCGGGCGTTTTTAACTTAGTGAATGGATATGGCCCAACTGTTGGAGTTGCAATGTCTTCTCATCCTGATGTTGATATGATGTCATTCACTGGCTCAACGCGAGCTGGGGTCTCAGTTGCAGAAGAATCAGCAAAAACAATTAAGCGAGTCTGCCAAGAGTTAGGAGGGAAATCAGCGAATATAATAGTTGACGATGAGAGTTTTGTAGAGTCTGTTGCAAGAGACGCGGTAGGAATGTGCCTAAATACAGGACAAAGCTGTAATGCTGCTACGAGGATGTTGGTTCCAGCTCATAGGATGGAGGAAGCAGCTGAGATTGCAAGTGAGGCTATGGATTCGATTATAGTTGGTAATCCAGAGAATGAAGATACTCAGGTTGGGCCGCTCGTTTCAGAACTGCAATTCAATAAAGTTCAGGCGTTAATTCAGAAAGGTATTGATGAAGGAGCTGATCTAAAAACCGGCGGATTGGGAAAACCTGAAGGTCTTGAGAAAGGTTACTTTGTTAAGCCAACTGTATTCGCCAATGTCAAAAATAATATGACAATAGCAAAGGAGGAAATTTTCGGCCCCGTGCTTTCTTTGGTGCCTTACTCTGATGAAGAAGATGCTATAAGGATCGCAAATGACACGGTTTACGGTTTATCAGCATATGTTTCAGCTCAAAGCTTAGATAAAGCAAAGTCAATAGGCAGCAGATTGCGCGCTGGTAATGTTCACTTAAATGGTGCAGGTTTGGATATTAATGCTCCATTTGGTGGCTACAAGCAATCGGGAAATGGAAGAGAGTTCAGCGGTTGGGGACTTGAGGAATTTCTGGAAACTAAGGCATTGCTTGGATTTACTCCCCCGGATGCAGACGCTGGCGGGGGTGGGTTTATCGATTTTGATGAATAATTAAGTCTGAAAATAACGTTCGGTTGGTTCTTATTTAAGAGCTAACCGAACATTTTCGATAAAATTTAAATTATTTCTTGTTTCTTAAGTTTTTCAATTAAATCTTCATCCATAGATAGAAACTCTTGCAAAACTTGCTCAGTATCTGCCCCTAGAGTAGGGCCTGCGGCGTCAGTGTATCCTGGTGTTCTCTCAAGCCTTGGCATAATTGCGGGTATTTTGATAGGTTCACCATTTGCTGAGACCTCTTCAAAAAGCTCCCTCGCTTGGTAATGCGGATCTTCAAACATGTCTTGTATATTAAGTATAGGTCCTGCCGCGACTCTTGAATCTTCAAGTATAGTTAAAGCTTCTTTTTGAGTGGTTCTTTTAGTCCAGTCAGATATTGCATCGTCAATTTTTTGCTCGTTTGCAACACGACCTGCGTTATCTGACAAATTTTCATCTTCAGCCAAATCTTTGCGATCTAATGCATACATTAGCCTTTTGAACATTGATTCAGTATTCGCACCAATAATTATTAGTTTTCTATCTGCGCATCGATATGTATTCGAGGGCACAATTCCCGTTATTGTAGTGCCCGCTGGTTCTCGAATTTCACCAGCACCGGAATATTCTGGTACCACAGCTTCAAGCATATTAAAAACTGATTCAAAAATAGAAACATCTACGACTTGGCCACTCTCTTTTTCGTTTTCGAGCTGCCTTATGTATGCCATGCAAACGCCCAAGGCTGCATGGATGCCAGCCAATGTATCTCCAAGGCTTAAGTTAGGTCGAACCGGCAATTCTCCTGGGACACCATTAAGATATCTGAATCCACCAAATCCCTCGCAGACTGACGCAAATCCTGGTTTTTTAGAATAAGGTCCGGTTTGACCATAGCCAGATATTCGAGTATAGATTATCCGATCATTTACTTTTTTAATGTCCTCTGGCCCGAGATTCCAGTCCTCCATTTGACCAGGTCGAAAATTTTCTATCAAAACGTCGCAGTGTTTACACAAATCTCGGATTATTTTTTGACCTTCTTCAGACTTCAAATTAACCGTTATTGATTTCTTATTTCTTCCCAAACTCCACCACCAAAGTGAGGTGCCGTCCTTTAAAGTTCTCCAGGTTCGTATTGGATCTCCTAATTTCGGAGGTTCAACTTTTATAACATGTGCTCCAAAGTAACCAAGTATCGTTGCGGAGAAAGCGCCTGCAAGGATGTGTCCGAGCTCAAGGACCTTTAAATTTTCAAGAGGTCTCGGATTTTGCTTATTTAGAGACATTTTAGGCTCCTCTTTCATATTTCATATTTCATATTTCATATTTCATATTGATTGAACTGATCGTTTTGCTCGAGATAGATTTGTCTTTTATTATAGATTTATACTACAAGTGATTATAAATCAGAGTTTTCATTGTTATTAATTATTTGGAGCTATTATTGTACATCAAACGATTTTTTTTTTTGCGATGTTGAGGTTTTTGAAAAGTGAGTTTAATCAACTGGTCATGGTTATTTTTGCTAATGTACATCGGCATTATGTGTTGTATTGGATTTTATGCACAACGTAAAATCAAAAGCGCTGATGATTTTGCAACTGCTCGTGGATCTTACGGGCCATTTTTTCTTGCTTTAGCTTATGCTGCTACGACAGCCAGTGGGGCAACATTTTTAGGGCTTCCAGCACTTGCATATCAATGGGGGACATCATCATTATGGTACATTTTTCTGTATCCGGTGGGCGTCTACATAGGGGTGCTCATATCAATGCGTTTGGTGAGTACGGTCGGTGAACGTTTTGGTAACAGATCTATTCCTGAATATTTAGGAGAAAGATATCAATCCGATGGAATAAGAATTTTAGTAGCATTAATGTCTTTAATTCTTTTATTTTATTTGATTGGACAGTTGGTCTCTGGACTTGTGATGTTTCAATTAATGCTTGGTTTAGGAAAATCCTCCGCACTCATCATAACAACTTTAGTATTACTATTTTATGTCGTTATGGGCGGGGCCCATGCAGACATTTTATCTGATGGAATTCAAGGCGGAATGATGCTGATTCTAGCTATTATTGTGGTTTTTATAACCCTAAATGGTGTTGGATTGGAAGGAGGTCCTTCGGGATTGATTAGAGAGTTAAGGGATCAGGATCCTCTCTTGACTGATATTTTTAACAGTGAGAGTTCTCTTTTCTCCTCGTGGTGGTCAGTAATCGTAATTGTTTTTGCTCATATCCCTTTGGGATTATTACCCCATCTTGGTAATAAAATATGGGCACTAAAGTCACCAAACGACCGAGCTACTTTCATTTGGATGGCTGCATCTTTTGGTCTTACACTCTCACTCATGGGAATTGGAGGTTTTCTTGCTCGAGCCCACTTTGGTGAAGATTTATTAACTGGAAGTGGTAATCCGAATCAGGCTTTGCCTCTGCTCTTCATCGAAATATTTCCCTCTTGGCTAGCCGCATTGATTGGAATTGGGATATTGTCAGCTGTAATGAGCACGGCCGATGGGCTGGTGATCTCGTCATCGCAGATTATAGCCAATGATCTGTATAGAAAAACATATATTCCAAAAAGGGCAATAAATTTGAGTGAATCTCAAATTGATCGTAACGTATTGAATATATCAAGACTCTCGACAATTTTAATTTTAATCTTATGCGCTTTTTTTGCACAGTCATTGATAAATAAAAATGTTGCATTAATTGTTTGGATAGGGATCGGGGGAATGATGGCTGCATTTTCTGGGCCTTTGATTCTCGGCGCTCTCTGGAGAGGTGTAACCAAGATTGGAGCCTATGCGGGCTTAATTTCTGGAATGGCAACTTTTATAGTTTTGCATGCACAGCTTATAAACCCTATATGGTTTATACATTTTCCTTACTTACATAGCGCAGCTAATTGGTTAATAGTGCAGGGTCCAAACCCGTTTGCATGCACTTTCATAGGGGAGATAGTATCAACGTTTCTAACTTATATTGTCTCCAAAGCGACTAGAAAGCTCCCAGAGGAGTATTTAAAAAAATTATTTTAATATCTTTTTTTTGAAGGAATGAGCGTATCATCCCATGCCCTGTCGGAGAAATAAGTTAACGCAGTATTGATTGCAGTTGAACTCCCAAGGTTAACCAAGGCCTTGGAGGCGACGATTGATGAGTATCCTGAAGAGAACTGTAAAATATTATTGAGCACACTTTCAAGATTATCTTTATTCTTACCTTTATAAGAGCAATTCAGCAATAAGATTGATGCGTTAAGGTAGATTTGATCTGAAGCTGTCCATCCTCTTTCCACAATTGCGTTCAGCCAGTTAGCGGGTTTTTCTTTGAGTAAGGCACTAATAGCAGACAAACAGGCGCTAGTAATTTGATTTGGCATTACTGCTAGAGTATCTAGTGTTTGTCTGATCACCTCTTGATGGGGACTTTGTAAAAATTTACTGAGTATTTCAACTATTTTCTCTGATGAATAGCCTATTTCACCAATAATAAAAATACCATTTATCTGTATCCAAGGGTCATTCGAGTCAAGAAGTTTGAGCACATCGTCTAGTGCGGGTTCTCCAATTGAGGCAAGCGCATACGACTCGTCCTCCATCACTACTGCTCTCTCATTCCATCTCCGCTCATCTGTTCTTTTATCTTGTAGTGTGTATTCTTCTTTTTCAGTTTGGATAAGAGTTCTTTTATGTCTATTCTCTCCCTCACAAGATCTGAGCCTCTTTATTAAAGGGACAATCTGTTCAGGATTACTCTGATGATAGATACTCTCAATTCTTTGATCTTTAATAGTGTTAGTCTTTTGCATGGAATCATGTATGTTTTTACTGACAGCTGCGTCTCCTAATAACCAGTTCCAAATATGCTCCCATGCATTAAGATAGCTATTTTTTGTCATAGCATTAGATGAGGTTTTCCATGATGTATCTTTCATATCCCATCTCGGTTTTACAGGATATTCTGTTCTTGTAAATACAAACTTAACTAGGTATCTATCAAAGTTTGCAAAATTGGGGAATCCAGCATGGACCATGTCAAAGTGGCAGAGAATAAATGTTCCCGCGTTTATGTGCGCTGGTTGATACAAGTTATCCTCAGCCGATTCATCCTCTTGCATGTAGCTTCCGAGTTTGAATCTTGTCGGTCCCATGGAGCTTGTTACTTCATGAGGAAAGTAGAATCCTATAACGTATTTTGGTAAGTGGTGTCTTGCACGAGCCGTGGGACTTTGAGCATCTTGATGCCAAAGAGATGTTGCTGTTGAATTTTTACCTAAGAGGTATTTATCTGTAGAAATATCGAAATTGGAGGTATCTTCAGAAACAGGAGTGCTTCGATGAACAGCACGATGCGGATGTAAAAGATAATTTTCCCCAAGAATTGATGTCAAGGACCCACTCACTTTAGGATCTCGCAGAATTTGATGCATCTGAGGAATTCGAGATAGCACATTATTACCAAGTGGTGACTCAGTTTCACATGAATGCACTAATGATTTATGAATTTCTTGATGCGTTGAGACCGATACACCTGGAGAAATTGAAAATATCCCGTCCATAATAAACGATTGGATATCATCATCAGTCATCAGTTTTAATTCGCTATTTTCAGTACTCATCTTGTCTTGTGGTATTTGTATATTCTTTATTTTAGTTAATTAAAAGAAACCAACCCGCATTATAATAGGAGTGAAGGGATATAGGAGCTAGCAAATTGTTATATCTCTCCTGCGCCCACCCAAAAACAAGTGATGGCAGAAAAGTTGCAAATGCCCAAATTGGATCGTGCGCATAAAGGTGGGAAATAGAGAACAGAATGCTAGTTGCAACATTTGCGACAGTAATAGATTTCCATCTTTGGGGAAATTTGTTCGACAAAAATGGTAGTAAAATTCCTCTGAAAAGTGTTTCTTCAATTATTGGAAATAAAATTATAAGTGTTAGTATTTTATCAAAAGGTAAATAATTAATTTCGCTGAAGGATGAGAGATAGAACCAGACAGGAATTGGTAAAGAAATTAGCAATAAATAGTACCTATCAAATATTATTTTTTGTAAGTTCTTCATGTCGAGATATCAAATTAGTCTGTGCAAAAATAATCATCAGTAGTTTAAACTAGATTTCTTCGGTAGACATTACTTCTAAATGGACGAAGAAAATGATAGGGAAAATAATAGGTTCCATAATTGGTTTCAACGTTGGATCTGGCTTCTTTGGTTTATTGCTAGGTTTATATTTAGGGCATCAGTATGATCGATCTAGAAGAACGCCTTGGACAAGATCAAAACGAAGCTCTGTAAACAAGGTCTTTGTTGAAACACTCTTTATTCTCCTTGGGAAAATTTCGAAAGCTGACGGCCGAATTTCTCAAGATGAAATTGATCAGGTTGAAAATCTTATAACCGGGATGCGAATGAACACGCAATCGCGACTGGAGGCAATTAAATTTTTTAAAATGGGATCCCAGTCTGATAGTTCAGTTAATGAGATTATGACTCCTTTTATAAGTATATGTGGTAATTACAAGGGCTTAAAGAATCAACTTTTACAATGTCTTTTGATTTTGGCGTTAGCGGACAATGATATTCATGCTGAAGAGAGATTAGTTTTAAATTCAGTTGCACAAACCTTGGGTATAAGCAAATTCCGCTTAGATCAGCTAATTCAGATGATGATCGCCCATTCACAGTTTCATCATTCAAGTGGTTTTCAACCCGGTGATCGTGAAAATATAAATGAAAAATTATCAAATGCTTACAAAATTTTAGGTGTCTCGGAGAGTGATTCCGAAAAGACCATAAAAGCTTCTTACAGGAAATTAATTAGTGAAAACCATCCAGATAAATTAATAGGCCAAGGTATGCCAGAGGATTTAATTAATATGGCAACTGATAAGACTCAGAAAATACAAAGCGCTTTCGAGTTAATCAAGAGCAACAGAAATTTATAACAGTTGTTTACGATATTTTTCAATTCGATTTGGTTGACGCACTCGAGGGTCATACCTATAATGCACCTCCGATTTTAATTGGGATTTAGGTGCGGGATGGAGCAGTCTGGTAGCTCGTCGGGCTCATAACCCGAAGGTCGTTGGTTCGAATCCAGCTCCCGCTACCAAAAGAATTTTGTTGCCGAGACTTTTGTGACTCGCATGGTAATGGCAACGATGGGGTGTGACTAGACTATAGATTTAGTTAGCTTGGTTTTTAAAAAGTTTCATTTTCAAAGCCCCTTTAAGGGGCTTTTCTTTTGGTGGCTTTTTACTTTTGTGCAGTTTGGGAGATATTTGATTTTGAATGGTTCGGTAACCTCGCAAGACCTTGGTGAGATATTTAAACCCATAGTAGAATCTTTTGGTTGTGAACTTTGGGGAATAGATTTTAATAACTCGGGAAGAAGCAGGTTATTGAGAATATACATAGATAAGACTGAGCGGCCAATTGATGTGAAGGACTGCGAAAAAGTTAGCAGACAAATAAGTGGTGTTCTGGATGTTGAGGAAACGATATCGGGTGAATATATTCTGGAAGTGTCATCGCCCGGCATAGACAGGCCATTGTTCTCTATTGATCAATTTAAAATGTATATCGGCTCAAAAATTTTCTTGAAATTGAGAATTCAAAAAGAAGGCAGGCGAAAATTTAATGGTGTTTTGAAAAAAGTAGATGCATATGACATTGAGGTCGAAGTGGGTGAGCTAGACTATGTTTTCCCGCATTCTAATGTCGAAAGTGCGAATTTAATTTCTGGTTATTGAAGAGTTTGGAGATGATTAATGAGTAAAGAGATTTTGATGGTGGCTGAGGCTGTCTCTAATGAAAAAGGAGTGGATAGAGCCGTGATTTTTGAAGCCATGGAGCAAGCGTTAGCTATGGCAACAAAAAAACGATACGACGAGAATGCCAACATTCGAGTGTCAATAGACCGAGAGTCTGGTGATTATGAGTCCTTCCGCTGGTGGGAAGTTGTCGCTGATGATGTTCTAGCGGAACTCGGGACTCAGTTTACGACGGAAGAAGCAGAAGAGCACGATGCAACCTTACAGGTTGGTGATATTTATGAAGAGCCGGTGGCAAATGTTGAATTTGGTCGAATTGCTGCTCAGATCGCTAAGCAAGTTATTGTACAAAAGGTAAAGGACGCTGAAAGGGACATAATAGTCAATCGTTTCCGAAATCGAGTTGGTGAACTTTTAAGTGGAACAGTAAAAAAAGTCACTCGGGATCACATCATAGTAGATTTTGGAGATAATGCTGAGGGATTGCTTTTAAGAGAAGAGTTAGTCGGTAGAGAAATTTTCAGAGTTAATGATAGGACGCGGGCGATTTTACAAGGGATCCGTGAAGAAACGAGAGGGCCGCAGTTAAATCTTTCTCGAGCGGTTCCGGAAATGTTAGTTCAGTTATTTCAGATAGAGGTACCTGAAATATCTGAGGGGATTATTGAGATAAAGAGTGCTGCAAGGGATCCGGGTCAAAGAGCAAAAATAGCAGTTAAAAGCAAAGATGCGAGGATTGACCCCGTTGGCGCTTGTGTCGGTATGAGAGGATCTCGAGTCCAAGCTGTTTCCAATGAACTTGATGAAGAAAGGGTAGATATTATTCTATGGGATGACAATCCAGCTCAGTTGGTGATCAATGCTATGGCACCAGCAGAGGTTGAATCTTTGATTATTGATGAGGATGCAGGGTCGATGGATGTTGCGGTTAACGAAGATAATCTGGCTCAAGCTATCGGGAAAGGTGGACAAAATGTCAGGCTAGCATCAGAGTTGACGAAATGGACGATTAATGTGATGACGACAGAAGATGCTGCTCAGAAGCAAAAGGCTGAGTCATCTGATCTAGTCAAAAGCTTAATTGATGCTTTGGAGGTTGATGAGGATGTAGCGGCTGTTCTGGTGGAAGAGGGTTTCACTAGTATCGAGGAAGTGGCTTTCGTTCCTTTGGATGAAATGAAGGCAATAGACGGATTTGATGAAGAAATTGCAGAAGAACTCAGAGCAAGAGCTAAGGACGCGCTTCTCACCAAAGCGTTGGCCTCGGAAGAAAAGTTGGCGAGTAAGGAACCTGCGGAAGATTTGTTAGCGATGGATGGTATGACTAAGGAATTGGCATATAAGCTATGCGCTATAAATATTGTGACTATGGAAGACCTTGCTGAGCAGGCCATTGATGATATTACTGATATTGATGGTTTAGATACTGAAAAGGCTGGTGAGCTAATAATGACGGCACGAGCACCTTGGTTCGCTGAAACCGCTGGTGAGCAAGAGTAAATATAGAGGAAAAAAAATGGCTCAAGTAACAGTTACTGAACTTGCGAAAACCGTTGGGGCTTCAACTGAGAGATTGTTGTCTCAGATGAAAGAGGCTGGATTGCCTCATACATCGGGTGCCGAAGAGGTTTCAGATCAAGAAAAGCAAACATTGCTCGCTCACCTGAAAGGGTTGCATGGACAAAGTGCTTCAGAGCCTAAAAAGATTACATTGAAAAGAAAAACAATAAGTACTCTAAAGTCTATAAATCGAAAGACTGTGAACATTGAGGTTCGAAAAAAGAGAACCTATATAAAGAGAACTGATGAAGAGATTCGTGCCCAAGCAGATCTAGAAAATGAAGCAAAAGAACGAGAAGCTCAAGTAAAATTAGAAGAGGGAAATAAAGGGCCTGAGATAAAAGAAACTGATAAAAAGACATTATCAAAAGCTAATAGTAGTGATCTTTCTGAAGAGAAGACGGAAAGTGGCATCACAAGTTTCATAGATTCCACGAAGGAAATCCCTTCGTCCGCTGATGATTTAAGGAAAGCGAACAAGAAGGCCAAGTTTGCGTCAGCGGAAAATAGTGAGCCTAGTAACGAAAGAGGAAGAAAATCGTCGATAGATGATGACGAAGATAAATTGGCGAAGAAGGCAAAGAAGGTATTAAGTAAGCCAGGAAAGAAAAAGCCATTGTTAGATTTTGAGGAAAACGATGTTCAAAGCAGCAGTAAGGCTTCAATAGTTTCATCAGGGCGTGTTCTGAAATTAGATAATAAACACATTTTTCAAAAACCAGTAGACAGAAAGATTATTGATGTAGCTATTCCCGATGAGATAACTGTTTCTGATTTAGCTCAAAAAATGTCTTTAAAGTCGGCACTGGTAATTAAAGAGCTTATGAAGCTAGGAGTAATAGCGACTATAAACCAAACGATTGATCAAGAAACTGCATTTTTAGTTGTTGAGGAGCTTGGTCATAAACCAATGGTTAAAAAAGAAACATCAGTAGAGGATGAACTAAATAAGCAGTTTGAAAAACTTCAAAATGCAGGACAAACAATTAGTAGGGCCCCCATTGTGACCATAATGGGACATGTTGATCATGGAAAGACGTCCCTTTTGGATCGAATAAAAAAATCTCATGTTGCCGCAGGAGAAGCAGGAGGAATTACTCAGCATATTGGCGCTTATCACGTCGATACAAAATTCGGATCCATTACATTTTTGGATACTCCAGGACATGCCGCGTTTACTGCCATGAGAGCTCGTGGGGCAAGTGTTACTGATATTGTAATACTTGTAGTCGCAGGTGACGATGGGGTAATGCCACAAACTGAGGAGGCTATTCAGCATGCTCGAGCAGCTGGGGTTCCAATAATTGTTGCAATTAATAAAATGGATAAAGAAGGTGCAGATCCAGACAAGGTAACAAATGAACTTGTAGCACAGGAAGTTATTCCAGAGGAGTATGGAGGAGATGTGCAATTTGTTCGAGTTTCAGCGGAAACTGGAGATGGGTTGGATACTCTTTTAGAGGCGGTCACTCTTCAGTCAGAGTTACTTGAGCTCACTGCGTCAGTTGATATTCCGAGTCGAGGAATAATTGTGGAGGCGAGAATTGATAAGGGACGAGGGGTTGTGGCAACTGCTCTGGTCCAACATGGCACTCTAAAAAAAGGTGATTTTATTGTTGCAGGTGAGAGTGTTGGGAAAATTCGTGCAATGACTAATGAGAAGAACGCAATGATCAGTGAAGCTGCACCATCTGTGCCTGCGGAGATATTGGGATTGGACGAAGCGCCTAATGCTGGAGATGAGTTTTTTGTGATCGCAGATGAAAGAAGAGCAAAAGAGCTTGCGAGCTTAAGGGCGGAAAAAGCTCGCCAAGAAAGAGTGGCGAGACAACAAGCGACTAAACTAGAGACAATGCTATTTGATATGGATGGCAATAAAGCAAGCAAACTTAATCTTATTATCAAGGCAGATGTTAAGGGGTCACTTGAAGCAATTAATGGGGCAATCACTGATTTCTCTAATGACGAAGTAATGGTCAATATCGTCTCCTCTGGTGTTGGTGGAATTACAGAATCCGATATAAATCTTGCCTTGACGACAGAAGCGATCGTAATAGGATTTAATGTAAGAGCTAGCTCTTCTGCGAAAGCACTTGCAGAAAAGGAAAACGTTGAAATCCGTTATTACAGCATTATTTACAAACTTATAGATGAGGTTAAATTAGCCTTATCAGGAATGCTAGCACCAGAGCTAAAAGAAGAGATAATTGGATTAGCTGAAGTAAGAGATGTCTTCCGTTCACCAAAATTTGGAGCAATAGCGGGTTGTATGGTAGTTGAGGGAGCTGTTTCACGAAACCAGCCAATAAGAGTATTGAGAGATGACATTGTAATTTTTGAAGGCGAGCTTGAGTCGCTTCGAAGGTTTAAAGACGAAGCAAGCGAGGTGAGGAGTGGCATGGAGTGCGGAATTGGTGTGAAAGACTATAATGACGTGAAGGTCGGAGATCAAATAGAGGTTTTCGAGATCAAATCCATTAAACGATCCCTTTAAATCGGCATTAGTCCCACTATAAAGTTATGTCAAAAGAATTCTCAAGATCTGAGCGAATTTCGGAGGGTATACAAAAGGCGCTCTCAAAGTTAATTATAGATAATATCAGAGATCCGCGTATTGGGATGGTCTCGATTAATTATGTCGAAGTATCCAAAGACTATGCTGTTGCAAAAGTATATGTCTCTTTCATTGATTTGTTGGATTCAGAAGCTATTTCCTCAGCAGTAGACGCGTTAAATGGCGCTGCCTCTTACTTAAGAAAAATGCTCTCATCCGAGTTAGCTCTCCGGAGCACCCCAAAGTTGCGATTTCTCATTGATAAAGTGGGGAAGAGGGCATCGCAGATATCTGATTTGATTGATCAGGCATTGGCAGCTGATGCAGCTGTCAATGGAGGAGTCTCCCTCAAATTTGATAATGATGAGAATAAAAAGAGGTAGGGCGGTCAGTGGTGTCTTGGTTTTGAATAAAGACCAGGGAATGACATCTAATTTTGCGCTTCAGAAAGTTAAAAGAATATTCAATGCACGAAAAGCTGGGCACACAGGAAGTTTAGACCCTTTGGCCACAGGTGTTCTCCCTATCTGTTTTGGAGAGGCAACAAAATTTTCAAGCTTTTTCCTAAATGCTAGCAAAAAGTATCATGCGACAATTGTCTTAGGTATTGAGACTGATACTTATGATTCGGAAGGAATTGTCGTAAAAAAAACAGTTAGCCGCGATGTATCCGAGTCGCATGTTCAAAATGTTATTAATAAATTTGAAGGAGAACTACTTCAGATACCACCAATGTACTCTGCGCTCAAATATAAAGGAAAACCACTCTATAAGCTGGCTCGGAAGGGAATTAACATGGAGCGAAGCCCGAGAAACGTATCTATTTATGAAATCGAATTGTTACAGTTTAGAGAGAAAGAACATGTGGAGATAGATATATTCGTTCATGTCAGCAAAGGGACTTATATAAGGTCACTTGCTCATGACATCGGTAAGGCATTGGGATATGGGGCCCATATCAGTTCTCTTCACAGAACGGGGGCCGGTAAATTTATGGAGAACGACTCTTTTAAAATAGATGATATTGAAATTATCAAGGAATCAGGCGGTTTAGAAAGCTTAGATACAAAATTATTATCTCTGGAAAACGTTATGCGCGAAGACGATCTTGTCGAGGTTACCAGTGAGATGGGAATCTCTTTCTGTTTTGGACAGTCAGTAAATGTGAAAGAAAACTTTCGAAAAGATCAAGAAGGAGATATAGTTCGCGTCTTTGATGACAAGGGAACTTTTCTGGGAACAGGGTGTTGTCAAGAAAACGGTACAATTAGTCCAAAACGTGTAGTTTGTGTGGACTAACATTTATTAACTTAGGAATCCTGTAAATATGCGTGGGATCACCTTAAACGCATTGCATATTGGAGAAAAACATGACGCTTAAAGCAGAAGAAAAAGCAAAAATTATTTCAGAGTTTGGTTCAAGCACTACGGATACTGGCTCTTCTGAAGTACAAATAGCCTTACTAACGAGTAACATCAACAAGCTACAGAGCCACTTTGGTGAGCATAAAAAAGATCACCACTCGCGCAGAGGCTTAATCCGCATGGTGAATCAAAGACGAAAGTTGCTAGATTACTTAAAAAGCAAAGATTTCAAGAGTTATAGTGCCTTGATAGTCAAATTAGGGCTTCGTCGCTAACCGTCCAGATTAGGTTAAATAAAAATATGAAAGCAGAGAATTTTGTGCTTCGAGTTAATTATAAATATTTTTCAGAGTATTTATAACTAACCCGATATGCATAAAAATTCTGGTTTTTAATTCAATTATTAAAAATAGGGAAAATTATGAATCCAATAATTAAAAAATTTCAATACGGTAAAGATACCGTGACGCTCGAAACTGGGCGAATTGCAAGACAAGCAACTGGAGCAGTTTTGTGCTCCGTAAATGAGACGTCAGTGCTTTGCACAGTCGTTGGAGAAAAAATAGCAAAAGAAGGGATGGACTTTTTTCCGCTTGGCGTGCATTACATCGAAAAGAGTTACTCTGCGGGTAAAATACCAGGCGGATATTTTAAACGAGAGGGAAGACCCACCGAAAAAGAAACTTTGACATCGAGACTTATTGATAGACCAATAAGACCATTATTTCCTGATGGATTTAAAAATGAGGTACAAGTTATTTGTAACGTTGTGTCATCCGAAAAAGATACTGATCCCGATATCGCAGCAATGATCGGGACGTCTGCGGCAATAGCAATTTCCGGAATCCCCTTTAATGGACCGGTTGGCGCGGCGAGAGTTGGTTATAGTGACAATGAGGGATATCTTCTGAATCCAAGATATGAGGACCTTCAAACTTCAGATTTAGATATGGTTGTTGCAGGGACTAAAGATGCGGTATTAATGGTAGAATCTGAAGCTAAGGAGTTATCAGAAGATATCATGCTTGGAGGCGTCTTGTTTGCTCATCAAGAGATGCAATCAGTAATTACCGTAATACAAGAACTAGCAGATGAAGTGTCTCGGCCAAAATGGGATTGGTCACCTCAAGAAGTGAGCTCTGATTTGATTTCACGTGTCAAGACAGGGGTCAGTGATAACCTCAATGAAGCTTACCAAATAACTAATAAATCAGAGCGGTCAGAAAAAATCGCTCAGCTTAAAGCTACGATCTGCAAAGAGATTGTTGATGAGAATGAGTTCTCTGAAGACGATGTTAAGGCTCAGTTTAAAAAGTTAGAAAAAGAAATTGTGCGTGGTCGAATCCTAGATGGTAATCCAAGAATTGATGGGAGAGACTCTAAATCAGTCCGAGGTATTAATGTGTCAGTTGGAATGTTGCCGAGAGTCCATGGTTCTGCGATCTTTACAAGAGGAGAGACACAAGCGCTTGTGACAGCAACACTTGCCTCAACTAGAGACTCCCAAATAATAGATGCCCTTGAAGGAAAGAAAGAAGATCCTTTTATGCTCCACTATAACTTCCCGCCATTTTCTGTCGGCGAGTGCGGAAGAGTAGGTTTTACGTCAAGGAGAGAAATAGGACATGGCAGACTTGCTCGCAGAGGCGTGAGTGCAGTTCTTCCGACTGTTGATGATTTTCCATACGCAATAAGAGTTGTTTCAGAAATTACTGAGTCCAATGGATCAAGCTCAATGGCATCAGTATGCGGAGCTAGTCTTGCGCTTATGGATGCGGGAGTTCCTCTAAAGGCGCCGGTCGCAGGAATCGCAATGGGTTTAGTCAAGGAAGCTGAAAAGTTTGCTGTTCTGACAGATATATTGGGTGATGAAGATCATTTAGGTGATATGGATTTTAAAGTAGCTGGAACAGCTGATGGTGTTACTGCTCTTCAGATGGATATTAAAATAGAGGGAATTACTGAAGAAATTATGGAAATTGCACTCGACCAAGCTTTGGCTGCGAGATTAAGCATCTTGTCTGATATGAATAAAGTATTGTCCTCGGGACGGGAAGAAATTGCAGAAAGCGCTCCTAGACTACAAAAAATGCAGATTGATTCTGACAAGATTAGAGATGTTATTGGGAAAGGTGGCGCCACCATAAGGGGTCTCTGTGATGAACATAACTCTACGATTGATATATCTGATGACGGTGTTGTTCAAATATACTCGGAAGATCAAGAAAGTTTAGCCAACGCTGTGGAGGCAATAAAAGCAATCGTTGCTGATCCGGAGCCTGGTATGATTTATGATGGTAAAGTAGTAAGAATTGTGGATTTTGGTGCTTTTGTTAACTTTATGCCAGGTACAGATGGCCTCGTACATATTTCTCAAATTGCACAAGAAAGAGTAGAAAAAGTTACGGATTATTTAACTGAAGGTCAAGATGTTAAAGTTAAAGTTATAGAGATTGACAATAGGGGTAGAGTAAAGCTATCTATAAAAGAAGCGCAATCTGAGAAGAAAGAGGACAATGGAGATGACAAATCTCCAGATAAAAAAGATTAAAGCTACAGGTTGATATTGCTTTGGTGTGAACTTTCGTTATCAGGTAATTGTGCAAGTGCAATAAGTTCTGCGGCGTGTAACCGGGTTTTCTCGGTTACTACTGCCCCTCCCAATATCCTTGCAATTTCATTGACTTTTTCGCTGTCGGATAAGGTTTTTATGTCAGATTTGTAACCACTCGATGATCTATCCTTTGTCACTTTCATGTGATGATGAGCGTGCGCTGCGACTTGTGCTTGATGGGTGATAGTTAAAACCTGGCTTTTCTCTCCGAGCTTTTTAAGTAACGTCCCAACTATATCCGAAGTTTTGCCACTAACGCCTACATCAACCTCATCAAAAAGGGTAGTTGGTATTGCAACTTTTCCGGAAGCCACCGCCTGGATTGCCAGGCTAATTCTGGAAAGCTCGCCGCCTGAGACGATTTTATTCAAAGGCTTATAAGGATTTTGTGGACTCGTTTTGATAAGCAAATTCACAGTGTCTTGTCCTTTCGGATGAACGACTTCACCACTGCGCTGCGTTACTTGGACCTTTAATGAGCAGTAACTCATATCAAGATTTTGCAGTTGCTGGTTTATTAGCTCTCCAAATTTGGCGGCAGACGTGTCTCTTAGAATGGTGAGTTCACCCGAGTAATTTTTATATTGCTCGACACATTCGCGTAATTCAGATTTTATTTTATTGATAATTTCATTTCTTTTGGATAGTTGATTTAGCTCACTTATTAATTCTTTTTTTAAAAGATCTAGGTCCAAGTATGATCTTTTGTATTTTCTTCCAAGTTGAAACAAACTTTTTAGCTCTCCATCTATGGTTTCAAATTTTTTTGGATCTGTTTCGATTTTAGAGCTGACTGAGTAAACTTCCGAAAGACCTTCATCTAAATGAATTAGGGCGTTTTTGAACAATTCCTCTGCTGATTGAAGAGAAGAAGGTTTAACTTTTAGGTTATTTAAAATTGATATTGCTTTTACTAGATTCTGTCTTACCGTTGTATCCTCTGAATTATCGCATAAGTCTATAACATCGTTTATTTCATTAATGATTTCCTCTGTATTCGAGAGCAAGGAGTGTTGCTCTTCTAATGATTTAATCTTCTTCTCAGACAACTCATATTGATTAAGTTCTCCAATAGAAGAATTTAATTCTTGAATTCTCTCCTCCGAATCTCCTTCAGATGATTCAAGGCGAAGTATCTCATCATTGAGCCCTTTCCAAACTTCGTATAGATTAAAAATCTTTTCACCTAAGGGAGCAGCATTTGCAAACTCATCTAGCAGTGCTTGATGCGTCTCACTGCGAAGGAGTGACTGATGTTCGTGTTGGTTATGTATGTCTACAAGCATTTTACCAAGGTCTTGAAGT
>CACJVE010000001.1 GCA_902596775.1 uncultured SAR92 cluster bacterium | reverse complement strand
GAGATTGAACTTTCTAATGTTGCACTGGATGATCAGACAAAAAAGATTAGTTATTTGATGGGCCTTGATAATGGATCCAGTATCCTCGCTATGCAGGTTGAGTTCAATAAAGAAGCGTTCCGGTTGGGGCTTGAGGATGCTCTAAATGGAGGATCTCCTCGACTTTCTCAAGAAGAAATCGCATCAACGGTATCAGCTTTTGAGGCAGATATGAAAAAGAAGCAGGAAGAACTTCAGGCCTCTCAGCAAGCACTAATGGCTGAACAAGCGGGAGAAAATACTGCTAAAGGAGCAGACTTTATGAATACAAATTCGACAGTAGATGGGGTTGTTACAACAGAGAGTGGATTGCAATACAGAGTAATAACAGAAGGAACAGGTCCTAAACCAACTTTAGATAGTACTGTTGAAGTTCACTATGTAGGAAGATTGATTGATGGTACTGAATTTGATAGTTCTCGGCAGAGAGGGGTACCTGCGCAATTTGGAGTTACTCAGGTAATTCCAGGATGGACTGAGGCGCTCATGTTAATGCCTCAAGGATCAAATTGGGAGCTCGTTATTCCTCCTGAGCTTGCATATGGTCCAGGTGGAACAGGCCCAATACCTCCAAATGCAACGCTAATATTCGATGTTGAACTTCTCAAAGCGAGTGTTGGAGATTCTGATAATGAGTGAAATTAAAGGCAACTTACTTTATTTTTGTTAAATTAAGAATTGTTGCTGCAATAAGAATAATAAAAATTAGCAATACCCATCCAGGCATTGTTATGGACAAAAATTCCCATTGAATTTTTGCACAATTTCCATCGCCACGAAGAAGCATTGCAATGACCTCAAAATTGGAGAACGTCTCAAAGAGGTAGTCTACTGGAGGGCCACATTGAGGAACTTGCTCTTCTGGTAAACTTTGCAAATACAATTGTTTTAATGAGAAATAGGCCCCTGCACTAGTTGCAGCTAGTGCTAGCAGAGCATAAATTCTTGCCCCAAGTCTTTTGGGATCATGTATAGACCAGATGAAAAATAATAATCCTGCCATGGCAATAAATGCTCTTTGTGTAATGCATAAATAGCATGGCTCCAGACCCAAGTAATCTTCAAAATAAAACTTCGCTATTAACAACGATGCAACACATATAAGACCGCAAAGTAGGTTTATATTTCGATTATTTAAACTGCTTAAAAAACTTATCATGAAAATAGTTTGACGAATTCTTCAAATGAAAGTGTATCACTTTGCTCTAGAGTGTTTTGTTTCTTTATTGATTCGAGAGCAGAGTTCGAGTAATGACCAATCAAGTCATGATCCATTGGCATCGCCGCAAAGTGCTCAGAATAATCTTGTGCTGATTTTAAAGTTATTTCTTGGAAACTTTTTCCCGTATCTCTTATCTTGGATATTATCTTTGCGGCTGGCAGCAAAGAGTCATTCTCTAACCTTTGTTCACATGTGCGAAGAGCAGATGAGTATGCGGTATTCTTATTAGCTATATCTAAGCATTCAGCAACAGGGGTCATGTCATTTATAAGTGTTTTAGCCAAGTCGCGCAAATTTACATCCTTTCCGCTGACGCTGAGCATTAGGCTTGGATCACGCCCGTCATAAACAGTTTTTAGATAATTACTTGGAATCTCTTGTTTTTCATTATCATTAATTTGTGGACTTGTGCTAAGCAGGCAATATGTAAGAAATATATCCAATAAGTGAACAGTATTCTTGTCGATACCACATGGCAGAAATGGATTGACATCAATACATCTTATTTCTACATATTCTACTCCACGATTCTCTAATGCTTGCGTTGGCGTCTCGCCTCGTTCCGTTGTCCGCTTTGGTCTTATTGTGCTGTAAAATTCATTTTCAATTTGTAAGAGATTTGTATTTAGCTGTTTGTACTCGCCATCAATTCCTCGCACGCCAATTTTTTCGTAGTCGCTATACTTTAATGCCAAGGCTGAGCGAAGATCACTGATATATGTTTCGATACTGTCATATCTGATTTCAAGAGAATCTTGTGCTTGACTCTTGTACCCCAGATCACCCATTCTTAGTGAGGTTGCATTTGGTGAAAAAAAGCTATCGGCATTCTCCCTCATTGGAATTAGTCTATGATTTTCACTTTTAAGAAAATTTTTAGAGACAACCGGCGACGCACCTAAGAAATAAAGAAGAAACCATGAAAATCGATGGAAATTTCTTATTAATCCAAAATAGCAGTCAGATTTAAAGGACTGCAAGTCGCGCGTTCTGGCCTCAGTTTTTTGAAGTTCTGAGAAGAATATGTCAGGTAAAGAAAAATTGTAATGAATCCCCGAGATAGTTTGCATGTAACTCCCGTAGCGATTGCTTAAACCTCTTCTGTATATCTGTTTCATCATTCCTATATTTGATGATCCATAATTACCAATTTTTATCTTGCTCTCTTTTGGTAGCATGCAAGGCATGCTATTAGGCCAAAGCAACTCGTTCTGAATAGAGGCATATGTGATTTTATGCAGATCACAGAGTTGTTGCATCACTTCACTGGTACTCTCATGGCAATCAGTGACTAGCTCAATTAATGCCTCTGAAAAGTCAGTTGTAATATTTTTATGAGTCAGAGGAGAGCCAAGTTCCGAGGGATGCGCGGATTCAGCTATGAAGCCATTTTGATCAGTACGAAGACTTTCTTTCTCAATTCCACGTCTGATAGAGGATAGACATCTTTTTAAGTCTGTTTTGATTAATACTTTTATTCTTGATTTATTCAAAGTTATAGTTTCCAAGATAAAACTAGAATTTTAAAAACGTAGCTTGAAACGAACATTTTGCAAATGTCGATGTCAAAATTATTGTCATGTTGAATATTTTTATAAAGATCCTGCATTCTACCTGAATGTTTTAGAAATTCGAACGGGAGATTGATATGAAAATAAGAGTTTTAGTGCCGATTGCAGATGGTAGCGAAGAGATTGAGTCTGTAACTGTAGTAGATATTCTTAGGAGAGCTGGAGTTGATGTTTTTGTCTCTGCAGTTACTTCTTCAAATACTCGTGAGATTACTGCTTCCAGAGGAGTAAAAATAGTAGCCGATGATGTAATTTCAAATTCCATCGATAAGATGTGGGACGCTATTGTTTTGCCTGGAGGCATTGATGGCGCAAAGCATTTAGCTGAGTCAAAAATTCTAGACAAAATTTTAATTAAACATATATCAGAAAAAAAAGTTATTGCGGCTATTTGTGCATCACCCTGCACTGTCTTAGGTGATAAAGGCTTCCTGACTAATCGTATTGCAACATGTCATCCACATTTCCATAGTTCACTAAAATGCAGAGAGCTGGATGCTGAATCAAGAGTTGTAGTTGACGACCACTATATTACGAGTCAAGGACCCGGTACGGCGATCGATTTTGCGCTAGAAATAGTGGAGATGTTATGTGGTGTTGTAAAAAGAGAAGAAGTAGCGTCACCGTTGGTGTTAACTACGTCAACAACTTCCTATTATTAATTTTTGGCAAATAGGAATTAGTATAATACCTTACTCAATCTCCCGAGCTGTTAAAAACAGCTCTATCTAGTCTTTTCTCACTGCTAGCGACAACTGTTGTTACCATCCCATCTCCCGAGATATTTACAACTGTTCGTAACATATCAAGAAGTCTGTCTACTCCAATGATTAATCCAATTCCTTCCACTGGGAGACCAACTTGCTGAAGAACCATAGCCAGAGTGATCAATCCTACGCCTGGGACTCCAGCAGTTCCTATAGAGGCGAGCGTGGCAGTCGCGACAACAGAAACATATTGAATCATAGACAGCTCGAGACCATAAGCCTGTGCGATAAACACGGTAGCGATACCTTGCATAATAGCAGTGCCATCCATATTTACCGTCGCTCCTAATGGGATTGTAAACGATGCAATTGAATTATCCGCTCCTAGTCGATTCCTAGCTGTAGTCAATGTTACCGGTATGGTCGCATTACTTGATGACGTACTAAATGCAAACAACATTGCTGGGCGCATATTTTTAAAAAGCTTCAGTGGATTTAATCCAGTGAAGATATAAAGTATAGCGCTGTAGATGACTGCTGCATGAAAGCTCAATACAAATACAATAGTACTGAAATAAATTGCCAGATTTACAATTGCAGAGAATCCTTCTCGAGTAAATAACTTGGCCAATAGACAAAAAACGCCATATGGCGCTAAATTAATTAGCATAAAGACCATTTTCATAATGACCTCATTAATTAGAACGCAACCCCGGAGTACTGTTTTGCCAGGATCGCCTGTCTTTAAAATCGCGACGCCAACCAATATTGCAAAAACAATGATTTGCAACATGTTCCCATCAACCATTGCCCTAAACGGGTTGTCAGGGAAAATACCAATGAGCACCTCTTTGACCGACGGTGCGGTTTTTACTTCGAAACTATCAATGGTGCCTGTATTTATTCCAACTCCGGGATCTACGATGTTAGCTACTAAAAGCGCTATTGAAACAGCGATCGCTGTTGTGAGGAGATAGAGGAGGATAGTCTTTATAGCGACTTGGCCCATTTTAATGTCTTCCCCCATTGATGCAGACCCACAAACCAGAGAGAAAAAAACTAAAGGCACAACAAGAAGCTTAAGGGATACAACAAAAATTTTTCCAATAACATCGAATATATTTTCGACTATCCAAGTAATTAGCACTGATTCATCTGGATCAGACCCACCTAAAGCGTTAAACAACAAACCGACAATTATCCCAGCACTCATCCCGGCGAGAATTTTTGTTGATAATTGCATTTTCCCCTCCCTAATCTGGTTTGTTATTTTGTGCAGATTTTGAAATCCAATTGAGAAAGCTGGATTTAAATTCAGGCACTTTTGAGAAAATATAGGCCATAAACAGAATATTTAAGACTGCGATAGCAATAAAAAATTCGAGGATACTCCAACCTAAGATTGTCAGAAATACTATGCCAAGCAGGCTTCCGCCAACCATAAAAGCTGCGTTAATTATATTATTTGCTGAAATCACTCGTGCTCGAACTGAAGTGCTTGTTCTGGATTGCACCATTGCATTGAGTGGAACAATGAATAAGCCTCCAAATAACCCAATTAGAATGAGATCTAGTGTCAGTCTGATACTTCCTTCAAGAGTTAAAAACTCCAATGGCATTATATTATTTAAATGGGCATTATTATCAGCAAATACCGATGAGGCATAGCTTAAGTCAAATGCAAAGGTACTTAGGCCTACGGTGCCGAGGGTTACCAACGCAGGATTGACTACTCCTTTGGAAAGACGATTGCATAGTAGCGCGCCTGTTGCGATGCCAATTATGAAAGCAGCCAATAAAATGGATACCATTCTTGGATGTCCATGAAGTACGCTAACGGTAAAGTTTGGGACTTGAGTTAAAAAACACCCTCCATATAACCAAAACCAGGAGATTGCTAATATACAATACCAAACTGAATTGTTTTCAGATGCCAATTTAAAATTTAGTTTTGCCTCGCGTATTGGATTGAAGGAGTTCTCCACTTTGTCATTCTCGGAGGGCGCCGGAGGTATTTTTTGACTGCTAATCCATCCTACTAATGCCATTAAAAGCATGAGAAAACCTAGAATAATTTCGCCGCTGTCAATTGTTATTATCCAGCCACCGATTAATGTTCCCAGGAGTATTGATACAAATGTACCCATTCCCACTTGGGCATTTCCAGCCAGTAGCTCTTTTGATGATAAATGTTGAGGTATTATGGAATATTTTAAGGGGCCAAAAAAAGCTGATTGAGTCCCTAAAAGAAAAAGGACGCAAAGCATGGACATTAAATTTTGATAAATAAGTGAAACCGCGCCCAGTATCATTATAAGTATTTCAAAAAATTTTACTCTACGCATTAAAAATGCTTTATCAAAGCGGTCTGCTAATTGTCCTGCTGTTGCCGAAAACAAGAAAAAGGGAAGGATAAAAAGACCAACGGCAAAGTTGGTTAAAAAATTTATCGTACTGTCTGCAGTTTGCACTGCGGAGCTAACAATTATTACAAGTAGGGCATTTTTGAACAGATTATCATTCAGTGCGCCAAGAAATTGTGTCACAAAAAAAGGAAGAAATTTCTTACTTTTATAGAGACTAAATTGGTTAATTAAATTGGTTGAATCTGTCATTCAGCAAATCTCTAAAAGTAACATCGAGGCTCTATTATTGTAATAGTCAACTTATAATGGCAACTGTTTTAATATTAGCAAAAACCTTGTCATTAATTTTTAACTTTAATGTGTTTGCAGATTTTGTCGTTATCCTCGCTTTTATTATGTCATTTTTAATATTTAAATTTAATGTTGTCATACCGCTAGAGTCTTCGACCATACTTTGAATTAAACCATCAAACGTGTTCATGATGCTTGTATCAGAGGGTTTAGACAGTGAGATTGAAATATCATCTGCAAGAACCCTTAATCTTATTTTTTCACCAACCTTTTTGTCAGACCCCATGATAGATAAATTTCCAATTGCTGATTTCACTTTTATCATTTGAAATTTGCTATCAACAGAAACTACAGAAGTGTTTAGAAATGTTCCCTCTGCATTGCTATCAAAATGTGGCACTTTCAATCCAGATAGAGTCTTCTCAATATCTCTTGAAAATTTGGCAGAGCCATCTTGAAAGCTGATAATTTGATCAGAGTAGTTCAGGATTTCGTGAATGGAATGGGTTACATAGAGTATTGGTATTTTTTGGCTCGAACATATATTTTTGACAAAAGGAATAATCTGCTGTTTTTGCTCGGCTCCGACCCCTGATAGTGGCTCGTCTAGTAATAGAATTTTTGGTGTTGACACGATAGCCCGCATCAGAGCTACCCTTTGCCGCTCGCCACCCGAAAGGTTCGAGGGTTTTTTTGGCAGTAACTTTGAAATGCCTAAATTTTCCTTTGTCAGTTGAACTAATTCTGGCTCAAGTTTATTTGAGGACTTGGGTATCCCAAAACTTATATTTTGTTCCACATTTAAATGATTGAATAAAAAAGGATCCTGTGCGACATACCCGATATCCCTTTTATGTGTTGCAATAAAAAAATTACTATTTTGAAATATTTTATCTCCCAGTTTAATAGTCGCGTTGTCAGATACCTCTAATCCCGCCAGATGTCTTAAAAATGTTGTTTTACCAGAGCCAGAGGGTCCAAAACAGCTCGTTATATTTTCAAGCGGAAACTCAAGGTCTGCATGCAATGAGAAGGTGCCTTTTTTTATGTTTAACTTAATCGATAAATTCATTTTTATTTTTACCTAAGCTTATTTTTTATTGCATAAATAAGCATTAGCAGAGTAAAAGAAATGGCTAAAAGTAATGCAGATAAGGTATGCGCGCTTTCGTAATCTAAAGTCTCTACATAGTTATATATTGAAATGGATGCTACTTGCGTTTGGCCTGGTATATTTCCGCCAATCATTAAAACTATTCCAAACTCTCCTAATGTATGAGCAAATCCAAGAATAAAAGCTGAAAAATAACCTCCTTTTGCTAGTGGTAATAAAACATAAAAAAAGCGTTTAAGTGGTGAGTATCCAAAAATCGCCGCGGTCTCGCCCGCCCGCTTATCAATGCCACTAAAAGCATGATGTAACGGCTGTACAACAAATGGCATGGAATATATTACTGAGCCAATTACCAGACCTGAAAAGCTAAAAATTAAATTTGGCCCTCCCAATGCATTAACAGTTTTCCCAACTACTCCATCAGGTCCAAGTGCTATGAGCAAATAAAACCCCAAAACAGTTGGCGGAAGGACCAATGGAAGTGCAACTAGCGTTTCAACAAGAAATTTAAATCGAAGTTTAGTTTGAGATAGCCACCAAGAAATAGGAGTGCCTATGACTATTAAAATTAAGGTACTTAAAAGAGCAAGCTCAAAAGTTAAACTAATAGCTCTCCAATCGTCATAACTAATCATTTTGGTAAGTCATATCCAGAACTCTTTATCAAATTAGTGACATCATCTGTTTCAAAAAAGGATTTCAACTGCCATGCTGCGCTGGTATCAGTGAGTAATGCTGCCCTCTGTTTGATTGGAGTATATAGATGATTCGGTGGAATCCAATATTTTTGCTCTTTGAGGTCTCTCATTCTAAATAGTTGAGATTTAGCAATAATTCCGACATGTGCATTTTTTGTTTTTACAAACTGAAATGTCTGTTCAACATTTGTGCCCAAAACAATATTATTTTTTAGAGAATCCCAAATGCCCATATTTTTTAACAATTCGACTGATGCGCTCCCATATGGTGATATTAGAGGATTAGCTATTGCGATTTTTTCAGATTTCAAATTTGATAAGGTATCAATTGGGTTAATGCTGCCTGATGCAGACAAAATGACCAAGTGACCAATTGCATAATTGAAAGATGAGTTTTCGATAGAAAGCTGCAGAGCATTCAAACGCTCCACAGTTTCACTATCTGCTGCTACAAAGAAATCAAAAGGTGCTCCATTTACTATTTGTGTAAATTGTTTCTTAGTTGATCCAGCAGATAAAATTATTCTATGGCCAGTTCTAATTTGAAACTCTTCAGAAATTAGTTTCATTGTGTGGTGAAAATTACTAGCAACAGCAACTAGTAGTTCTTCAGCCCTAGTAATATTGCTCATCATCAGGGATATCAAAGTCAAGCAAAGCAAGACTCTAACTTTTTGGATCTGCGAAAAAATCTTGCGAGAGCCTAAACTCTTTTTTGATTGTATCATTATTTCACTATCAAATTAGGGAGATGCAACGTTAAATGTATTCCTTTATGTTTATTATAGAATCCTTTAGATTGCTCTTGTACTATTACAACTTTCAGTGAAGTCTTTAATAATATGACAAATAAAAATATTAAAACCATTGATTTTTTGATAAAAAATGCAAAAGTATTTAATGATACAGAATCTCCTAGAATCGAAGATGTCGCTATCGCCAAGGGAAAGATTGTTGATCGAGGCCAAGATTTAAATTATGTGAATGCAGAGAAAGTTATCGATGCGAAGGGTCTTTGGCTTATGCCCGGCCTTTTTGATATTCATACACACTATGATTTAGAACTTGAAGTGGCGCCTGCGTTGCCTGAATCAGTTAGACATGGAACCACATCAGTCGTAATTGCCAACTGCAGTTTAGGTTTGGCCTTTGGATCTCAACGAGATGGTATTAACGATCCTATTGTGAGCTGTTATGCAAGGGTAGAAAATATTCCTAAGTCGGTACTCAAGAATTGTGCAGATAATGTGGACTGGGAAAATCCTAAGGACTATTTGAATCATCTTGATACACTAAAGCTTGGGCCAAATGTGGTTGTGTTATTGCCCCACTCAATGCTTAGAATTGAAGTGATGGGCTTCGATGACAGCGTCACAAGAGATCCTACTGACACCGAACTTGAGAAAATGTGTAGTCTTTTGCAGCATTCTTTAGGGATTGGATACGTTGGACTATCAACAGATGCTCTACCATTCCATTATCTTGCTGCTCACCCTCATTGTGAAAAAACAATCCCAACTCAGTTTGCTAAATATCCTGAATTGAAAAAATTAACTAAGGTTTTGCGAGATAAAAATGCTGTTTGGCAAGCGACACCCCCAAAGGATAGTGTTATAGATACCCTGAAAACGTTTCTCCTAACTAGCGCAAGAGTCCACGGGAAAGCATTAAAAACGACCGTTGTCGCGGCTTTGGACATTGTTAATAACTGGAAACTTTCCTTAATGGTGAAAACGCTATCCCGGCTTTTAAACTCAAGATTTATTGGTGGTGATTTTCATATGCAGGCCCTTGGAGCAAGATTTAAAATATGGTCCGATGGTGCCATTACTCCCATTGCAGAGGAGATTCCAGAGCTAAGGAGACTAAATGAAACAGACCTGGAAGATCGTGAAGCAAGGAAAAAAATTCTCAGTGATCCTGAGTACATAAAGTTATTTAGGGATATGTGGATGCGGGGTAAAGAGGGATGGTCAATAGATAGAATTAAGCGGGAGTTGAACCTAGAGGATTATGCATTTAATAGAAAACTATCAGACATGATGATCGACAGATGCCCTCAAAAGAGTTGGGAAGGGAAAAATTTTCAGTTCATCTACGACAGGGTCATAAATATAAAACAGAGCGTTAAAGTTGATGACTTATCGACAAAAGAAGAAGGGCTGATAAAGCGAGAGTTCTTCTGGATAGCAGATGAGGGAGATTTCATGCTTCAAATGCTAAGATCATTTGATACAAGTTTAAGTTGGAGCACTGTAACTGCAAATCGTGATTTGAAAGTAGTAAGAGAATTATTGATGCATCCCATGCTTCTCCCAGGGTTTAATGATAGCGGTGCCCATTTAACTAATATGGCTTTTTATGATGGTAATCTAAGAAGTTTAAAACTGGCTTCCGAAAATGATGATGAGAGAGACGTGGCATACATGGTCAAAAGACTTACCAAGGATGCGGCTGACGTTTTTGGAGTCTCTGGAGGCACTGTCTACACCAATGATGTAGCCGATTTGATCCTAGTCGATCCAGATGTCTTGCAGGGATATGATGGTGAACAGAATGTTAGAAGGGTGTTTAGAGAAGAATATCAACATGAACAGTTAGTTAATAGGTCGGATGATGTCGTGCCATTGGTAATGATCGGCGGCAAGATTGCCTGGGAAAATAAGTGTTTTTCAGAAGACCTTGGCCAAAAAGCTTACGGTAGACTTTTGCGATCAGAAATTTCTAAGGATTTAAATCAACAAATTAATGCCTAGAATGATCATCACGGCTCCAATACATACCTCTAAAATTTGCCAAGTTCTTGGTTTTTCGAAATAACTTGTGAGCCT
This sequence comes from uncultured SAR92 cluster bacterium, assembly GCA_902596775.1. Classification (GTDB taxonomy): domain Bacteria; phylum Pseudomonadota; class Gammaproteobacteria; order Pseudomonadales; family Porticoccaceae; genus AAA300-D14. The sequence continues at coordinate 113,229 of CACJVE010000001.1, read as the reverse complement.
GCTTGCTCCGAAACCTAAACTAAAGAAAAACGCAAAAGATGCTGTGATCGCTCCCAGTCCAAAAAGATGGGTTTCCGAGAACTGGGTTGATATCGAACCAAGCATAATTACGGTATCTAAATAGACATGCGGATTTAGCCAAGTGAAAGCAAGACAAGTGATGACAGTACTTGATATTGAGTCCTTACTGTCCTTTGAAGGAATTAAATTATGAGTGTTTTTTGCAGATGAGTATAGGCTAATCAGGCCATAACTTATGAGGAAAAAAGCCCCTGCATATTTTGAGAAAAGTTCTATCCAAGGATAAGCGAGAACAATCTCCCCAAAACCCATTACTCCAAGCGTGATTAATATCGCATCCGATAATGCACAGATTAAGCAAACTATTAATACATGTTTTCTCAACAATCCCTGCTTCAGGACAAACGCATTTTGTGCGCCTATTGCGAGAATAAGAGATAAACCTATGGAGAAACCAGAAAGAAATGTCATTTAATTTTTATTCAAAACAACACCTTTAAAAGCGAATACTTTAACTATTTTCTGAATAGAGAGGTGGAGTCAATTATAGTAGGGATTATGGAAAGTTATTTTCTCTTCATTGCACCAAAAAACTCTGCGTTGTTCTTAAAGCCTTTTAATCTATCAACTATGAATTCGGCAGCTGCTAAGTCCTCCATGTCATGGAGAAGCTTTCTTAGAATCCATATCTTTTGTAGATCAGCGTCTGATATGAGTAGCTCTTCTCTTCTAGTTCCTGAGCGTCTGACATTTATCGCTGGATACACTCGCTTTTCAGCAATTTTTCTATCTAAAATGAGCTCTAGATTTCCAGTGCCTTTAAACTCTTCATAGATCACATCATCCATTTTTGAGCCAGTGTCGACAAGCGCAGTCGCAATAATAGTTAAACTTCCACCATGTTCGATATTCCTTGCCGCGCCAAAAAATCGTTTCGGTTTTTCAAGTGCGTTTGCGTCCACACCACCCGTTAACACCTTACCTGAAGATGGAATAACGGTATTGTATGCTCTGGCTAAACGAGTGATGGAGTCAAGAAGGATAACAACGTCCTTCTTGTGTTCAACCAATCTTTTCGCTTTTTCGATTACCATTTCCGCTACTTGAACATGTCTTGTTGGTGGTTCATCGAAGGTAGATGCAATCACCTCTCCGCGGACTGTTCTTTGCATTTCAGTCACTTCTTCAGGTCTTTCGTCAATAAGTAGCACGATTATGTAACAGTCCGGATTATTTCTGACGATTGACTGTGCAATGTTTTGCATCATAATTGTCTTTCCAGCTTTTGGTGGAGCTACTATTAAACCCCTTTGTCCTTTACCAATGGGTGAGACTAGATCGATGATTCTTCCAGTTAGATCTTCTGATGATCCGTTACCAGCCTCCAAAACGAGTGGCTCGTCTGGGAATAAGGGAGTTAGATTTGAAAATAATATTTTGTTACGTACATTTTCTGGGGCGTCATAGTTGATTTTGTCAACTTTTAGCATTGCGAAATAACGCTCTCCATCTTTGGGAGGACGTATCTTCCCAGCAATCGCATCTCCTGTTCTCAGATTAAATCGTCTTATCTGACTTGGAGAAACATAAATATCATCTGCTCCCGCCAAATACGAGGCGCCCGCTGACCTTAGGAAGCCAAACCCGTCTGGAAGGATTTCTAGTACGCCATCACCATAGATATCTTCTCCGGATTTCGCATGCTTCTTGAGAAGAGCGAAAATAATGTCATTTTTCTTGGATCGAGCTAAATTATCCAATCCAAGTGCGGTGGTCATTTCAAGAAGCTCACCGATGGGTTTGTGCTTAAGTTCTGATAAGTTCATAAGTAAGGATTTTAGTAAATGTTGTTTGTTGAGTTAAAGGATACTTATTCTTGTCGACGATCGAAGTGCAAAGAAAGTTAAGAGTTTAAAGTAAGGGAATTAATACACTACAATCGCTGAAGACGGAAAGTATAGCGTTTGTGAGCAAAAGAGCAAGTTTTAAGTACAATTAAGAGAATGTGCTTCAGGTAACGCTATCTATAAATTCCGTTAACTGCACTTTTGACAAAGCTCCAACTTTTGTCGCCTCTACAGTTCCACCTTTGAACACAAGTAATGTTGGTATGCCTCTTACATTAAATTTAGCCGCAGTTTCTGGATTACTATCGACATCTAATTTGCAGACTTTTACTGTTTCTAAATACTCTTGAGAGACCTCGTCAAGAATCGGCGCAATCATTTTACAGGGGCCACACCATTCTGCCCAAAAATCTACGACTACAGGAATATCTGATTGTAAGACGTCAGCCTCGAAGCTTGCATCGGTCACGTGGGTAATACTTGAACTCATTTTAGATCCAAAAATTTTAAACGGGATGAAATCATATCACTTCAATAAATCACTCTTCAATCACAAAGTTAAGTTTTCTGCTCTAAAACTATTTTGCGCCAAACTCTTACTAGCTGAGTTAAAATCTTTCTAAAATCGAATTCAAAAATCTATATCCAAGGTCAGAGGTTCGAAGCTGTTCCATACTAGATTCCAATAAACCTTGATTTTGTAAATTAATTACTCGCTCTGAGATAACTGATTGTGAAATTCCTGTTCTTGACTCGAAATAAGTCCAGGGAACTCCATTTTTAAGTCTTAAAGCATTCATCATGAATTCTGTTATCAATTCATCTTGAGGAACGGACTTTTTATTTCTGGGGTTTTTATCGCGCCGTTCCATATAAGAATTTGGCATTTTGCTTTTTAAAGTTCGTACAATATCTCCTTCTCTTGTTGTTATCTTTCCATGGGCGCCTGCACCAATGCCAATATAATCTCCAAACGACCAATAATTCAGGTTATGTAGAGATGGTTTTTTATCGGAAGTAAACGCTGATACTTCATATTGCTCAAAGCCCTGATTACTAAGAAGTGTCATACCATTATCATAAATATCAGCAAGCTCATCTGTATGAGGCAGAGTTGGAGGTTTTGAGTGAAATTCAGTATTAGGTTCGATGGTTAATTGATACCAAGAAATATGTTTAGCGCCCGTATCGATAGCAATTTTTAAATCCTCTTTTGCCTCTCTAATGTCTTGGTTTGGAAGACCGTGCATTAAATCGATATTTATATTGTTAAAACCTGCTTTTGTAGCCGCTTTTATGGCATCTTTAGCATCTTTATTGGAGTGGATTCTTCCAAGTGAGTCGAGATGTTTACTTTGAAACGATTGTGCTCCAATGGAAATTCTATTGATGCCAACACTGAAGAAATCACCGTACTTTTTTTTATCTGTTGAACCTGGATTTGCTTCGATCGTAATTTCTGCATTTGGAGATATACCAATTAAATTATCTATAGCTGCTATGATTCGACCGATACTCTTTGAGGAGAAAACGCTTGGAGTCCCACCGCCAAAAAAAATAGTATTAATTTTGCGGCCTTGAGAGAGCTTTTTATCCCATTCGAGATCTTTTATTAATGACTCAACATACCGAGCCTCTGGTAAATTAGTCTCTATTGTGTGCGAATTAAAATCGCAATATGGGCATTTTTTTTGACACCAAGGAATATGCACATACAGAGATAAAGGGATTTCCTCATGCATTAACATTGAGATTACTCAAAATTTTTGATAGCTTTCTCAAAGCCTGGCCTCTGTGACTATATTTCTCTTTTTCAGTAATCTCAATTTCTGCAGCATGACATTTTAGTTGCGGAATTATAAAGATTGAGTCATATCCGAATCCTAGTTTTCCTTTCTCTTCTTCTGCTATTACTCCTTGCCATGAACCTTGAGAAATCAAAGGACATGGATCTTGATGGTGCTGCAATAGAACAATCATCGCGTGATACTTTGCTTTCCGTTGTTTATATGGAACTCCTTTAAGCTGTCTAAGCAAGAGAGCTCTATTTTCTGAATCACTACAATCTGGGCCAGAGAATCGCGCAGAATAAATTCCAGGCTGACCATTTAAAAAATCAACTGACAAACCCGAATCATCGGCAATCGCAGGTAGACCTGAAAGTTTTGAAGCATTACGCGCTTTTAATATTGCGTTCTCAATATATGTCTTGCCCGTTTCTTCAATATCATCAATACCCAAATCACGTTGGGGTATCAACTTAATCCCAAAGGGTTGAAAGAAAGTCTCGAACTCAGCCAATTTACCATTATTACTTGACGCGATTACGATCTCTTTTTTTGAAAATGACATATTCCATTAAATCCTATTCAGTCTGTGTACATTTTTTTTTGGAACTTGAATGTATAGTTTGGAATTTCAATTTTGTTCTCATGTTCTATGTTGATTGAAAATGTAAGGTAATCTTCATTATCAAATTCAAAGGGAGCAAGGTAGTAAAGAGACTTTCCCTCTTGGACAGGAAAGAATTTAAGCTTCTGAGACTGCTGTAGAATATTGGATACTTCCCCCTTAATTTGAACAGGGACACCTACAGCTAAGTCTTTCATGATAGATACGTTTACAAGACCTCTGTCTTTACCTCTTACTATTTTGTAACTTGATGCAATATCTGGTGGTATAAATGAGCTATTAAAAGCGCTGAAGAAAATTTTATATTCACCCACTTGTTTAAAAATACTATCGTTGGCATAAGTATTATCACCAAAGAATATAAAAAAAAATATTAATTGCCATTTAAGGGTCTGCATTTAAGGGGGGTTCCAATTTTATTTGCTTGAGAGCAAATATACGGCTGTTTGAGCAAAGAGATTTGCGCTTAATCTTCTAAAAGGTGCTGAAAAAGAACTGCCAACAAACTCCTTTTTCAAGATATTAATATTTTGTTCTTCACATAGAAGCTCAAAATCTTTATAAGTAAAAAGGTGGATATTGGGCGTGTCGTACCATTGGTAACGCAATTGTTTTGTTACAGGCATCCTGCCGGAAATGAGCAAAGAGAATCTCGTTCGCCAGTAACCAAAGTTTGGAAAAGTTACGATACACTTTTCTCCAATCCTAAGCATCTCATTTAACATGGTGTGTGGAGCATTGAGCGTTTGAAGAGTTTGAGACATAACGATGAAGTCGAAGCTTTTACTTTTAATATTTTGTAAGCCATTATTCAAATCATACTCTATTACATTTATCCCTTTTGAAATGCACTTTTCAATATGATGTGGGTCGATTTCAAAACCATAACCTGTGATTTTGTTCTTATTTATTAGAGTTTTTAAGATTTCTCCATCTCCACACCCTAAGTCTAATACTGTTGATTCATCATTTATCCATGAGAAAAGTACTTGATTATCAATCACTATTGAGCGCCTCAAATTCCTCAAGTGCTCTGTTCAAGAACACTCTCAAACCATTTTCATATCTTTCATCTGGAAGCAGAAAGGAATCATGGCCCTTATCAGATTCAATTTTCAGGTAAGTGACTCTTTTATTTGTATCCATAAGTTTTTGTACTATTTGATTTGAGCACTCAGGAGAGAAGCGCCAATCACTTGTAAACGAAATTACAAGAAATTTGCATTTAGCATCCTTAAAGGGTTGCTTATTTGATTTGGAGTCGCCCTCAAAGTTAAACATATCCAGCATTTGGGTGATTAAAATGTAACTGTTAGCATCAAAACTCTTTTTGAACTTATCGCCTTGATAATTTAGATAGCTTGCAATTTCAAACTCTGAGTTTTCATCAGCTTGACTTTCAAACTGGACATTTTTTGTGGATCTCCCAAATTTTCTTCCAAGGATGTCATCTGATAAGTATGTTATATGTCCGACCATTCTGGCTAGAGCTAATCCTTTGGAAGGGTTTAGTCCTAAATTTAAATAATCACCATTTTTAAAGTTTTCATCTGATTTTATTGATCGCCGTGCGATCTCATTAAAAGCAATGTTTTGCGCAGATAGCTTCAATGCTGCTGCAATTATGACGGAATTTTTTATTAAATTAGGATAAAGAACAGACCACTCCATAACTTGCATGCCACCTAGACTTCCTCCAATAACTGCTATCCAACCTTTTATCTGAATTGCATCCATTAACATTTTTTGAGAGTTAACCCAGTCTTTTACATGCAGTGTTGGGAAATCTGTAGCCCAAAATTTACCAGTTTTTGGGTTTATGGTGTTTGGACCAGTGCTACCGAAACAACTTCCAATGTTTGTAAGACTTACTACGCAAAATTTATTGGTATCAATCGCCTTATTAGGTCCTATATAGTTATCCCACCACCCAATATTTCCATTGTCATCCTTGCCAGCGGCATGGTGGCTCCCACTGAGTGCGTGGCAAATTAAAATAGCATTATTTTTTGCTTTGTTCAGATGACCATAAGTCTCATAAACGAGATCGTGTTGCTCTAAACTAACTCCACAAGATAACTTTAATGCTTTTTTTATTGTTATCGTTTTGGTAGAGCGTTTTAAAGTATCACCATTCTTTTCAGTCTGTGGCATAATTTTTAATGGAGCGAACGCATTCGAGTCGATTTAGTTTGTAAACTCTAAGTTGACTATCTTAGCTTCGCAAGAATACTCGAAAATTAATAGACTGAAAGTCTAACGAATATGTGTGTAAATAAGAAATGATTTATAGAAAATTGGGAAACACTGAAATCGAAGTGTCGATCATTGGGCTTGGAACCATGACTTGGGGCCAACAAAATAACAGATGTGAAGCGTTTGAGCAGATGGACTTTGCTTTGAGTAAAGGAGTAAATTTATTTGATGCGGCGGAAATGTATCCCGTACCTCCAATGGAGGAGACGCAGGGTGATACGGAGAGATTTATTGGTGATTGGATTGCTCAAACGGGGAGAAGGTCTGAAATTATCTTAGCAACGAAAGTAGCGGGAAGATCTAATGATATGAGATATATCAGAGGTGGACCTAGGCTTGATGCTGGTCAGATTCGTTCTGCGGTAGAAGGTTCATTGACTCGATTAAAGACAGATTATATTGATTTATACCAGGTACATTGGCCTGAAAGAGCAACAAATTTTTTTGGTAGACGTGGTTATGTCCATATCGAAAAAGATGATTCGATAAGTATTCAGGAAACACTGTTAGCATTGCATGATTTAGTTGATGAGGGTTTGATTCGAAACATTGGAATCTCTAATGAGACCCCTTGGGGGCTAAATAAATATTTAAGAGAGTCCGAAAATGGGGCACTATCAAAGGTGGTTAGTATTCAAAATGTATATAATCTTTTGAGCAGGCAGTTTGAGGTTGGTTTGGCAGAAATATCGATGCGGGAAGGGGTTAGCCTTCTTGCATACTCCCCTTTGGCTTTCGGTCTTTTAACTGGTAAGTATATGAATGATAAGTATCCTCAGGGCTCAAGGCTCTCACTGTTTAAAAGGTTTAGTAGGTATGGGAGTGAGGAATGCAAGTTTGCTACAAATGAATACTCGAAGATAGCAAAACAATATGGATTAAGCCTTACTCAAATGTCTTTGGCTTTTGTTTTATCGCAATCTTTTGTGTCTAGTTGTTTAATTGGTGCTACGTCCATTGATCAGCTGAAGGAGAACATTGATGCTGTGGATGTCAAATTATGCGATGATGCAATGAAACAAATTTCAGAAATACATAATAAATATCCAGATCCTGCTCCTTAGATATTTTGAGTGAGTTAAAACATTATATTATTGACAAAACGCTGAAATTGATTCGCTGCAAATATTAGAACGAGAATCGCTACCATTGGTGAGATATCAATCATACCAATGGGAGGAATAATATTCCGGAATGGCTTCATGTATGGATCGATTATTTGACTCGTTAATCGAACTATTGGATGGTTAGAGCCTCCAATCCAACTAGATAACGCGATTATGAGTATGCCGTATAAGTATATTTGAATCAGTGGTTCTACAGTAGAAATAGCTGCAACAAGCAAGAATAAACCGAGCTGACTTGGCATGACGTTTCCAAAGGGTATTAATATTAAAAAAAAGCTCCATTTAACAAGAATTGCAGACGCGAGTGCAGCAAAGTTAAAGTTTTTTATGGTTGGGAAGATTTTATTTAAAGGCTCAACAAGAGGGGCTGTTATTTTTAATATTATTTGCGAAATTGGATTAAAAAAGTCTGCTTGAACAATTTGCAGTAAGAATCTTACGAGTAAAACTGTAGCGTAAAAATCTAGTAATAACCTTAAAATGTTTATCGCTCCATTTTCCATTTGATAATCCTCGTTAAACCTTAACCGGCAAATTGCTCAGACATTTTTTCGGCCCTACCGTAGGCTTCTTGCATCGCATTTCGAAATGTTTGTTCTAAGTTCTCATTGTTGAAAACATTGAGCGCTCTTTCAGTAGTGCCGCCAGGTGATGTTACTTGTTCTCTCAATTCAGTTGCTGTTTTTTGGGAACTGTTAATCATTTTTGCAGCTCCAGAAAATGTTTGTGAGAGTAGTTCAAAAGCTATTTTTTCCTCAAGTCCTAATTCCTGACCCACTCCATGCATTATTTCGAAGATTCTAAAGAGATAGGCTGGCCCGCTTCCTGAAAGCGCTATTACAGCATTTATATCATCCTCTTTTTCTATCCAGCATGAAAATCCAATAGAGTTAAAAATTAATTCAACTTGTTTTTTCGCTTTACTATCTACTGTTGAATCCGCATAGAGACCTGTGGCACCTGTTAAAATAGAGGACGGAGTATTTGGCATTGCTCTAATTATTGCAAAAGGGTGCTCTAACCAGGATTTGATTGCATTTGCAGTTATTCCCGCAGCGACAGAAATTATTATCACTGATGATTTAAATTTACTTTTAAGTTCAAGAATTATTTTTCTGATATTTTGTGGTTTAACCGCTAGGATCACTATATCTGCTTCAGAGACGACTGTTGCGTTCGAAGTCGAGATGTTGACTCCAAATTTTTTACGTAAAGCGTCTAATTTATATTGGTTAGGATCACAAACGGTAATTTGTAGGCTTTTGTCATTGGACTGAGCTATGCCAGCCACGATGCATGACGCCATGTTTCCACCACCAATAAACACTAAAGATGTCATAATAACTCCTTATGGTCTTTTGCCAAAAATATCGGTTCCCACCCTTACTAAATTAGTATTTTCATATATCGCAGCTTCAAGATCTGATGACATCCCCATTGATAAAGTATCAAAAGAGGTATTGTTCTGCATTTGATTGCTAATTCGCATAAAAAGCTGCTGGAGCTCGTAAAAAGGTTTTCTCTGCTCGTCCATTGTTCGTCTGAATTTTGGAATCGCCATAAGTCCTCTCAATTTGATGCCAGATAATTCTTGGAGATATGGAATTACCGTCATAATCTCATTTTTAGAAAATCCCACTTTAGATGTTTCATCATCAATATTTACCTGCAAACATACATTCAAGTCAGGAAGGTCAGGATTTTTCTGAGAGCTAAGTCTTTCCGCAATTTTAATTCTATCTACGCTGTGGACCCATGAAAAGTTGTTTGCAATCAATTTTGTTTTGTTCGATTGAATTGGCCCTATAAAATGCCAAATAATGTTTTTGGGTTTGTACAATTCAATTTTCTGAATCGCCTCTTGCAAATAATTTTCACCAAAGTCTCTAATCCCTTGATCATAGGCCGCTTTGATTGAATCAAGATTATGCTTCTTGCTTACGGCGATTATCCTTACACTTGAGGGATCCCTGCCACATTGATTTGCACTATTTGCAATTCGTCTCTTAAGAGAAGAAATATTTTGTTTGATAGCATGCATAGTGGTTTGACTTTGTGAGTGTAAAAATTAAATCAACATTGCAGATTCTGGGTGATTTAAATATGTTTGTAAAATTAATGCTGCGGCTAAATGATCTACTCTAGCTAAATTGACGCTTTTTGATGTTTCCCGGGCCTGATATTTAGCTTCTCTGCTAGATAGTTTTTCGTCAACCAACTTGACTGGTTGCTTAAATTTTTTATTTAGTTTAACGGCAAACTTTTTTGCTGCCATAGTAATTCGACTTTCCATGTTATTCATGTCAATAGGGAGACCCACAATTAGAATGGTAGGACCCCACTTTTCAATAAGGCCTTCAATTTCTCGCCAATTTGGAATACCGTTCTTGGCATTTAGTATTTTTATGCCATGTGCTTGCGAAGTAATTGTTTGCCCAAAAGCAACCCCAATTTGCTTAAGGCCAAAGTCAAATGCTAGCGCGGTCTCAGCTTTTTTATGCATTACCATAGTTTGGCATTAGTTTATTTAAATCAAAGCCAATTAACTCAGCTGCTTTAGAGGCTTTGTTTTCAGGATTCGTTCTAAACAAAATATCATTATTGGATGGAAGTGTTAGCCAGCTATTTTCTGATAACTCTCTTTCTAACTGGCCTGATGTCCATGAAGAATAACCCATTATAATTATTGACTCCTCTGGACCTCCTCCAATCGCAATGTCTCGAAGTATATCTTTAGAGGTAGAGATACATACATCACTCGATATTTCATTTGTGGACTCCCAAGTTTTTGAGTCATTTGTATGCAAAACGAACCCGCGATCCTCCGACATTGGACCACCTTTAAGAGTAGGTAGAAATTTAATTTCAGTCTTATACTGTATCTCAAGCTGGTTGAAGATTTTTTCTAATTTTATCGTATTGCGGTGGTTCACTATTAAACCCATAGCTCCATCTTCGGAATGCTCACAGAGATAAATAAGTGAGTTCTTGAATCTCGCATCAAGCAGATTCGGCATTGCGAGAAGAAAGTGATTTCTTAGGTTAATCATCTAATTACTTTTTTGCAGTCGTTTTGAAATACTTTCCATTAATAACTCACCAATCGAGAAGTCTAGGTGTTTGTCTATTTCTCTTGCGCATGTCGGACTGGTCACATTAATTTCAGTTAAAAATTCCCCTATGATATCTATACCGATGAATAGAAGTCCTTTTTCTACTGCGGTTTTGGCAATTTTTTCTGCTATCCATAGGTCTTTTTCTGTCAAGGGTTGCACTATTCCTGAGCCGCCTGCTGCTAAATTACCTCTAAACTCACCTTTTGGAGGTATCCTTGCTAAGCATAAAGGAATCACCTTGCCATCGACTACAAGTATTCTTTTATCTCCGTCTTTGATTGCGGGTATGTATTTTTGCGCCATGATTGTTCTGGCGCCAAACTTAGTCAGAGTTTCTAGGATGACATTTATATTTTTATCTTGATCGTTCACTTGAAAAATAGATTCTCCACCCATCCCATCCAATGGTTTGTATACAACATTTTGGTGAAGATGCAGGAATTTCTTGAGCAGGGGTATGTTTTTACTAACAAGTAAAGGAGGAGTGCAGTCGCTGAATTCAGTCGCAAAAATTTTCTCATTGCAATCTCTTAAGCTTTTCGGATCGTTAACCACAAGTACCCCAAGCTTACTCGCAGCTTCAAGAATGTAGGTCGAGTAGATATACTCCTTATCAAAAGGTGGATCTTTTCTCATTAGAATCACGTCTAACTCAGTGAGTGCAGTCTCTTGCTGTGATCTTATTTCAAACCATTTTTCGCTATCATTAAAAACGTGAATTTCAGACATAAATGCTTTAGGAGTCGAAGAGTCAATAAATAAATCTTGTTGCTCCATCAAATGAATTTCAAATCCAGCTTTTTTTGCCGCAAGCAGTATTAGCAATGAGGTATCTTTCTCATAATTTATTGATTGAATAGGATCCATGACGATCCCTAATTTTTTGCGCATGACTACTTCAATTTATTCTAGAGATGGAATAATTATAAATTAGTCGTTCACTAATCCATAACTAAAAATAACTTAACCGGCGTGATGATTTAAAAAATAATTTCTAATTTACGATCCTGATGGTAATCTTTGAATATTAAAAGGACCAAATGGGGGTGTTATGAAAGGTTTAATAATGGATTCGCAGCTGACTATAACTTCAATAATGGAGCATGCGGATAAGATTCACGGTGCCAGCGAAATTGTATCTTTTACAGCCGATAATCCTGAGCATAGATATTCATACAAAGACGCTTTTCAGCGGACCAGACAGCTGGCAAATGCATTAAAAGATTTGCAGTTTAAAAGAGGTGATAGGATAGCCACGTTGGCGTGGAATGATTACCGACATTTTGAGCTCTATTATGCGATTTCGTGCTCTGGTCAGATTTGTCATACCATCAATCCAAGGCTTTTCCCTGAGCAGATAGAATTTATTATTAATCATGCCGAAGATAAGCTAATTTTTACTGATCCAATGTTTCTTCCTTTGCTAGAGGCATTAAAATCGAGATTGCCGACTGTAGAGGGCTATGTGGTTTTGACCAGCGAACAAAATATGCCAGATTGCACATTGGAGAATGTTCATTGTTACGAAACCTTCATTAGCGAGCATAGTGAGGAATTTGACTGGCCAAGTTTGGATGAGAATACTGCAAGCTCAATGTGTTATACATCAGGAACTACAGGCAATCCTAAAGGAGTTGTCTACAGCCATAGAAGTACTGTGCTTCATTCCTTGGTGGGGTCACTTCCAGACGCTATGAATCTGTCTGGATCCGACGTAATAATGCCAATTGTCCCGATGTTTCATGTCAATGCCTGGGGCACTTCCTATAGTGCTCCTCTTGTTGGAGCTAAGTTGGTGTTTCCCGGTCCTAAAATGGCAGATGGTGAAACGCTGACGAAGTTAATAAACACTGAAAAAGTAAATTACTCTCTTGGCGTGCCAACTGTTTGGCTAGCATTAGTCGAGTACTTAAATGCTTCTGGAAATTCAGTCGACTCTCTTAAAAGTGTTGTTGTTGGAGGCGCAGCTTGTCCACTATCCCTAATGCATGCAATGGATAAGTATGGAATTTACATGCATGTCGGTTGGGGTATGACAGAGATGAGTCCTCTTGGCTCATATAATAAGCCAATGGAATGGATGAAAGATGTTAGTGAAGAGGAAAAGGATGCATACCGAGTTCGTGCTGGAAGAATGGTTTATGGTGTAGAAATGAAAATTGTCGATGACAATAATAAAGCGCTTCCATGGGATGGGATTGCCTCAGGGCTTCTTATGGTAAAAGGTCCTTGGGTATGTAATGGCTATTTCAAGTTAGAAGATCAGCCTGCACTTGATAAAGACGGATGGTTTGACACTGGCGACATGGCATCAATAGATGAGTATGGATATGTTGTTATAACTGACAGAGTTAAAGATGTTATTAAATCTGGCGGTGAGTGGATTAGCTCAATAGAAGTAGAGAATGCTGCAATGGCGCACGATCAGGTGCAAGAAGCTGCTGTTATAGGTGTTCCCCACCCCAAATGGACTGAAAGACCGTTGTTGATCGTTATTCCATCTGAGGGAGCGGATCCTGATAAACATGAGATAATAAAATCTCTTGAGGGCAAGATTGCAAAATGGTGGATACCGGAAGATTGTGTTTTTGTTGAAGAAATCCCCCACACAGCTACAGGGAAGATCAGTAAGAAAGACCTGAGAGAGCGATTTAAGGAGTATGCGTATTAAACGGTAGCGTTTGTAAACCTTTTATTAATGCATGCGTTTTACCTATTGAAAATTTAGTAAAAATTATACGGAGAATATAAATGACTAAATACATTACAGTTTTACTAGCGATGTTTCTCGTTTTACCAGTTGTTGCCGATGATCATAAGAAGGCCAAAGCTAAGCGTGCACTTGAACCCTTAAGAGATTTATTTGTGATGGCAGATAAGGATAAAGATGGAGCAATCTCTTACTTAGAGCATGAGGATTTCATATCGATGCAGGCTGAAAAAGGTAGACAGAGATTTGCTGAGTTGGATACAGACAATGACAATTCTGTATCTACGAAGGAAGCCAAAGCATTCGCAAAGGAAAAAATTAGAAAAATGAGAGAGAAGCGCAAGGAGATTGGCGAGAAGATCCGTAAAGAAAGCAAGGGAGATCGGATGCGAGAGAGAGAAAGATACGACGAGTATAGGCGTATGGAGGAAATGAAAAACAAAAAAGAGAATCTTTCTGGAATAATAAATTAAACATATCTTCTGCAATTTGTAAAAGGCCACTTTAGTGGCCTTTTTTTTTAGTTATGTATTGCGTATATAATGGGTAGCTAGTTTATTTGGATAAATTTATGAAAGAGTTCATGATAGCGCCATCGATATTGGCAGCAGATTTCGCGAATTTAGGCAAAGAGACAGAGAGTGTGATCGAGGCAGGGGCTGATATGATTCACTTTGATGTTATGGATAATCAGTTTGTTCCCAACCTTTCTATTGGTCCAATGGTTTGTAAATCATTGCGACAGTATGGAATTAATGCACCGATCGATGTTCATTTGATGGTGCAGCCAGTCGACTCTCTAATCCGAATGTTCGCAGAAGCGGGTGCGACCTATATCACCTTTCATCCAGAGGCATCAGCAAATGTGGAGAAATCTCTTCGGTTAATTCGAGATTTAGGTTGCAAAAATGGTCTTGTTTTAAATCCTGATACTAGCATAACCTCTATCGATTCGGCTCTTGAGAAAATAGATATGTTAGTTCTCATGTCTGTCTATCCTGGTTTTGGTGGCCAATCCTTTATCGACTCTACTTATGAAAAGATAAAAAACGTAAGAGCACATATCGACAGTAAAAACATCGATATTAGATTGGAGGTGGATGGAGGCATAACAGAACTTAATGTAGCTGATGTTGCATCCTCTGGAGCTGATACTTTTGTGGCGGGCTCAGCAATATTCTCTAAAGCTGATTACAAAATCATAATAGATGAGTTTAGAAAAAAGTTAAATAATGTAAGTATTTAAGTAAATACTTTAAACTTGGTCTAAAGAGAATCTTATTATTTATTCGAAATGGCATGACTCGTGTCTTGCCTTTAATTAACTTATAGAAGCTTTTAACTTCGCATATGAAGAGCTAATCAATGAATCTTAAGCAATTTAATGAGTTAGTGGCGGCTGATTATAATCGTATTCCTTTGTTGAGGGAGATGAATGCAGATCTTGATACTCCACTGAGTATTTACTTGAAATTAGCGTCTGAATCTAACACTTATCTTTTTGAATCGATGCAAGGGGGAGAGAAGTGGGGTAGATATTCATTGATTGGATTATCAACAAATAACCTTCTCAAGTTGACAGGAGATCATTTGCAAATCATTGCAGATGGCCATGTTCAAACTGATTTAAAGAGTTCAGATCCGTTAGGTGAAATACAAAAGTTTAAAGATTCATTTAGAGTGCCTGATTTGCCTAGTATGCCGAGGTTCACCGGCGGACTGGTAGGATACTTTGGCTATGACTCAGTTAGGTATGTTGAGAAAAAACTAGCGACAAGCACGCCACCTGATCAAATGAATATCCCAGATGTAATGTTGTTGGTTTCAGAGGAGCTTATTATTTTCGATAATCTTGCTGGCACCATTACCCTTGTTGTGCACGCAGATCCAAGCGTGCCGGATACTTTTAATCATTTTAATAGGAGACTCGATCTACTCGAGATTAAACTTGCGTCCACTTCGGCAAATCCTTTTGATATGACCAGTGGGCATCAGAAGGTTTCAGAAGATTCGTTTGTTTCAAGTTTTGGAGAGGAACGATACAAAGAGGCAGTCAGAAAGATCAAGGACTACACTATTGCTGGCGACATTATGCAGGTAGTTCCATCTCAACGCCTTTCAGCTCCATTTTTTGAGGAGCCCATCAACTTATACAGATCTCTTAGGCGATTAAATCCTTCCCCTTATATGTATTATATAAATCTAGAGGATTTTTTTATTGTTGGATCATCGCCAGAAGTCCTAGCCCGTCTTGAGAATGATGTGGTAACTGTAAGACCTATTGCGGGAACAAGAAGGCGAGGCGTTGATGAGGCAGAGGATAAAGCATTAGAAAGGGATTTGATGGAGGATCCAAAGGAATTAGCAGAGCATTTAATGTTAATTGATTTGGGCAGAAACGATGTCGGTAGAATCTCCAAATCTGGATCAGTAGAAGTAACAGAGAAAATGATTGTTGAGCGTTACTCTCATGTTATGCATATAACTTCAAATGTGACTGGGAATGTTCAGGAAAACCTTACCTCAATCGATATAATAAAGGCAGTGCTTCCAGCTGGTACCCTGAGCGGTGCTCCAAAAATTAGGGCGATGGAGATTATTGATGAAGTTGAGCCTGTGAAACGTAACATCTATGGTGGAGCAGTAGGTTATCTGGGTTGGAATAATAATATGGACATGGCGATTGCAATTAGAACGGCTGTCGTAAAAGATAACGTATTGCATGTGCAAGCGGGAGGTGGGGTAGTGGCTGATTCAGACCCGCAAATGGAGTGGGAAGAAACCATGAATAAAGCAAGAGCTATAATTCGTGCCGCAGAGTCGCTAGGGGACAGTTAGAATGATTCTAATGATAGACAATTATGATTCTTTCACTTTCAATATTGTTCAATATATGTCTGAACTAGGCGCAACTTTAAAAGTTGTTAGGAATGACGAGATCAGTCCTCAGCAAATTCGAGATTTAAATCCAGAAAAGATTGTTGTTTCTCCAGGGCCATGTACGCCAAATGAAGCAGGTATTTCAGTCGATGTAATTAAAGAGTTTCATTCGAGTATACCTATTTTAGGAGTATGTCTTGGGCATCAAAGCATAGCGCAAGCATTCGGCGGAAAAATTGTGAGAGCAAAAAAGGTAATGCACGGAAAAGTCTCTCAAATTCATCATAACAATACAGGCGTTTTTGATAACTTAGATCAAGATTTTACTGCCACAAGGTACCATTCTTTGGTGGTCGAACGGCATAGTCTGCCGAGCTGCTTTGAAGTTACGGCATGGACCTATGATGAGGCTAATGATTTTGACGAAATCATGGGTATTAGGCATAGAGATTTTCCCGTGGAGGGTGTTCAATTCCATCCTGAGTCGATATTGACAGAGCATGGACACTTGTTATTCAAAAATTTCTTGGAAAATAAAGTATGAGCATAATTTCTGCATTAAATACCATTGTTGAATCAAAGGATTTATCTGAAAGTGATATGTATTTAGCATTCACTGAGATCATGTCAGGCAAGGCTACGGATGCGCAAATTGGTGCGTTTTTGGTCGCGCTGAGAATGAAGGGTGAGTCGATAGATGAAATATCCGGCGCTGTCAGTGCGATGAGATCTTTGTCGGTTAGAGTAAATGTCGAGCATGAGCATTTGGTTGATATAGTTGGCACTGGAGGAGATCAATCTAATTTATTTAATGTGTCAAGTGCAACATCAATGGTTGTTGCTGCTGCAGGTGGAAAAGTAGCAAAGCATGGCAATCGATCAGTAAGCAGCAGTAGTGGTGCTGCAGATGTTTTGGAAGTACTTGGCATTAACATTAATTTAGATCCAATTCAAATCGCAGATTGTATTAAGACAGTTGGATTAGGCTTTATGTTTGCTCCCCTGCATCATAAAGCTATGAAACATGCAATTGGGCCGAGAAAGGAACTGGGTTTACGGACAATTTTTAATATTTTAGGGCCAATGACAAATCCAGCAGGGGTAAATAGGCAGCTGATAGGTGTTTATGACAAACGGTTATGCAGACCCATGGCTGAGGTTCTTGGTAAAACAGGATCAGAGCATATATTGGTGGTGCACTCCAATGACGGTCTTGATGAGATTAGCTGTGCGGATGAGACATTTATCGTTGAGCTAAAAAGTGGCGTCATTAGTGAGTATGTGATCAGTCCAGAAGATTTTGGGATCAAGAAGACACCATTGGATAGCTTAACAGCAAAAACTTCCGAAGACTCTGCAAGAACTATCGAAACGCTATTTTCAAACAAGTCTTCTGTTGGGGAAGAGATAGTTATCATGAACGCGGGTGCTGCGTTATATGTTTCTGGCCTTTCAAATACAATAGCTGAAGGATGCATTTTGGCGAGTGAGACTATTTCTTCAGGTAGGGTGTACGCTAAGTTAAAAGAACTTTGCAATTTTACTCAGCAATTTACGATTATATAAAGTCTAACTTTGTGAAAAATAAATTACCCACCATCTTAAAAGCTATCATAGACAATAAGCACAATGAGGTTGCGTTGGCGAAAGCTTCAACCTCAATCAAAGATATTCACGAAACTTTGAAAAGTGCGGCTCCTGTAAGATCATTTATGCGAGCTATAAAATCAAAAATTGACCAAGGTGAGTCTGCGGTAATTGCTGAGATAAAAAAAGGCTCGCCAAGTAAGGGAATATTGAGAGATGACTTTGATCCGAAAGCGATTGCTCATAGTTATGAAACTTATGGAGCAAGCTGTATTTCAATTTTAACGGATCAGAAATATTTTTACGGCAGTGATGAACACTTGGTGATGGTAAAGTCATCCTGCAATCTTCCTGTTCTTAGAAAAGATTTTATAGTCGATGAATATCAGATATACCAATCACGTGCTTTGGGAGCCGATTGTATTCTCTTAATATGTGCCGCTCTTGATTCTAATCAAATAACTCATTTTTATAACCTTGCATTAGATCTTGGGATGGATGTGCTGGTCGAAGTTCATGACGTAACTGAATTAGAGGTTGCGTTGTCTTTGAATAAAGCAGGACTTGGAATTAATAATAGAAACTTACATACTTTCGAAGAGTCCTTGGACACTACCTTTAACTTAATCGAGATGATTCCCAAATCAAAGACAGTGATCACTGAAAGTGCAATTCGCAGTAAATCTGATGTCCTTCAAATGAGAGAAAGAAATGTAAATGCCTTTTTGGTGGGAGAAGCATTTATGAGGGCAACTAATCCAGGAGAGGCATTACGGAAATTGTTTTCAAAAAAAAAGGGACCCTAGCGGGTCCCTTGAAAAAATCCTTTGCAGGATTAAGAGGGGTTTGTTGGCAAAGATACTTTCTTTGCGATATATGCATGATATGAAGAGTTATGGTATTACGCAAATGCATTATATGCATTATTATTATGCGTTTTTGTTATAACCTGGTAATATTTTGCCGAATAATTTTAATTTTTTAAATTAACAAGTGAATGCCTAAACAGAGAATAATATTTTGAACTTGCAGAAATTGTCTCGCTTGGATCTTAATTTGCTTGTCGCGCTCCAAGCATTACTAGAAGAAAAAAGTGTAACCAAGGCAGCAGAGAGGCTTTTCATTAGTCAACCGGCCATGAGCCGTGTACTGCAGAGATTGCGCCATCAGCTTGATGATCCTCTTTTTACAAGAACAGGCAATGAATTAATTCCATCTCCCAAAGCACGAGAACTGCATTTTAAATTACCAGCACTTTTGGATAACATCCTTGATCTTGTAGATGAAGGGAAATTCGATCCAGGTAAATATGTAGGAGAAATCAAAATAGCGGTTCCAGAATTTGTAGCCACATCATTGATTTCCAAATTAATATCATTAGTAACGAAAGAGTCCCCAGGTCTTGTTCTTTCGGTATCTGGTGGTAGTGAATCGGTTGAGAGAGACCTTGCTGAGGGACAGCTGGATTTCACGATCGATATAGACGGCCCTTTCTCTGATGAGTTGATGAGTATGCCATTGGCAGTGCACACTCCATGTATTTGGATGAGTAAAAATCATCCCTTATCAAAGTTTAATGAACTCACTTTAGAGCAAATAATTGAATTTCCCTTCGTTCAGTATTTTTTGCTTATCTCAAAAAGAGTGAGTGCGGGAACAAATGCTCGTTTTGATAAGGCTTTGGCCGCACTTGGATTAAAGAGACGCAAAGCACTCGTGACGAATCAGTTTGTGACAGCAATAGAGACAGTGAGCAACTCTGATTGCCTGATGGTAGCAACTCAAAAGGATTTCGTAATGGAACGAGAAACATACCAAATAGTGACTAAGCCTTTTCCCAAAAAGCTGCCTCATGACGGTAGTATAAACCTCGTATTATTGCAGCATCAAAGAACATCTGGCTCTGCGATACATCTTTGGTTGGCAGAGCGAATCATTGAAATCGTAAAGGAAATCGAGAGAATAAATATTTAAGTTAGTCGATCTTCGCGTGCCTTAAGTACAATTTTCTGACTAAAAAAATAGGCAGATAGGCGAGCGCAAAAAATACCATAACTAAACCTTCAGTAACAATAATGTAGTAGGGCCATGGTCCAAAAAAATCTAGTAGTGATGGTGTTATGGGTTTAGACATAAGGTAAAAATAATTTGCTGAGAGCAAAAGATTAATAGGGACTAAACATAATA
Source organism: uncultured SAR92 cluster bacterium (assembly GCA_902596775.1). GTDB lineage: Bacteria > Pseudomonadota > Gammaproteobacteria > Pseudomonadales > Porticoccaceae > AAA300-D14. The sequence goes on along the minus strand of CACJVE010000001.1, from coordinate 93,086 downwards.
AATAGACATTTAGCCATCCAAAGCTATAAAGCATACCTCTTCTGCTAGGATACATTTGAAATGCTATCAGGTGATGAATAACTACCACTACGAGACCACAATGAACAATCCAATATTTGAAATATGAATAACTCGGAAACGCAGCTCCAGCATCAGGAGTAAAAATTGCTTGTAAAGTTCCAGACAGAACAAAGTAATATATTACCTCAAACACCTTTTTTCGGGGAAACCAAAATAAAACAGGTGCGATAAGGGCAAACAAATTACATATAGAAAGGGGTAAGTCTTTCGCTAAAGAAAATCGATCAAACCAAATGTGTATTAGGGTCCACCAAGTGACAGTGATAAATAATATTCCCGAAAAAACCCTAGTTAGTTTCAAATTGATTTCGTAAGAGAGTTTTGGTGTTATCCAAATTATCAAAAGCAAAGCTGCTATGAAAAACGCTACTGCCCAAAAGTGAGAAGCTCCGAAAGGTTCAAAAGGTACACCAAAATTATAAAAGGCAGACATACATGAACTATTTAGCTGATTTAATATTCTTCATTGCTCGCCAACCTATATCAGTTCTATATTGCACATTATTCCAGTGAATTTTTGAGACAACATCGTAGGCTCTTGTTTTTGCCTGGCTGAGATTATTTCCAAGTGCAGTAACACACAAGACTCGTCCACCATCAGTAACTACCTGTCCATCTATTATTTTTGTGCCACTATGAAAAATTTTGTGATCAAGAGTATCGTCAATATTTAATAAGCCTTTTATGGAATTACCATTTTTATAGGATCCTGGGTATCCACCTGATGCCATCACAACTCCCAGTGAATGTTTGGATTCCCAATCCGCGATTTCTTCATTTAGAGAGCCCTCAACGGCGGCGAGGCAGTGTGCTACCAAATCAGATTTTAATCTAAGTAAAACTGGCTGTGTTTCAGGATCACCAAAACGACAATTAAACTCAATCACATTAGGTGTACCATCGTCTGAGATCATTAGACCTGCATACAAAAATCCAGAGTAATAATTTCCCTCTCTCCTCATTCCTTTCAGAGTTGGCTTTATTACTTCATCAATTATTCTTTCATAAATAACATTTGTTACTATTGGGGCAGGAGAGTGTGCACCCATTCCCCCTGTATTGGGTCCCTCATCACCATCGAAAGCTCTCTTATGGTCCTGACTTGTTGCCATAGGTAAAAAGTCTTCACCATCTGCAATTAGAATAAAACTTGCTTCTTCTCCAGTAAGAAATTGTTCGATCACTATCGTATTTCCAGCATTGCCAAATCGGTTTCTTGACAGTATATCAGTAATACTTGTTTTTGCCTGTCGGTAGGTTTCAGCAATGATTACTCCTTTTCCAGCTGCTAAACCGTCAGCTTTTATTACAACTGGAAAATTTATGCTTTTTAAGTATTCTATTGCGAGAGTTTGGTCACTAAATGTTTTATATTCTGCCGTAGGGATGTTATTTCTTTTTAAGAATTCTTTTGTAAAAGTCTTAGATCCTTCGAGTTGAGCAGCATTTTTATTTGGCCCAAAAATTGGTAATTTTCTGGACTGAAAATAATCACAGATTCCGTCTACAAGGGGCTGCTCTGGGCCAACAATAGTTAAACCAACATTATTAGATTCAACGAATTCAGCAAGATCAGCGAAACTTTGAGGGGAGATGTCCACATTCTCGATATTTTCTTCAAGCATTGTGCCTGCATTTCCTGGTGCAACATAAACTTTTTCAACTATAGGAGATTGTATACATTTCCAACTAAGAGCGTGTTCTCTGCCTCCTGATCCTATGATAAGAATTTTCATGATTAAACTCCTCGCCTCAAAGTATGCTACAAGATAATTCAAATATTGAACATGATTATAGTGCATCCTATCGTATCTCTTTTAAAAGAATCTGAAGAGACAGGGATAACGTAATTTTTTAGTCAATTAGGTGTAAAGTATGGATAAGTCTAGAGTTTCAGTTTTATGGTTTAGGCAAGATCTGCGTATTGCAGATAACCCTGCTTTAATCGAAGCGTGTAAAGACGGTTCAATTGTGCCGATCTATATTCTTGATGATAAGTCTGCTGGCGACTGGAAATATGGTGCAGCTAGCCGGTGGTTTTTGTTCGAAGCGTTAACTGATCTCAATAAACTGCTTAATAATCAACTACTATTCTTTGAGGGTGATGCTTCTAAGGTCCTGATTGACATAGTTAAAGAGGTGGGTGCCGAGGGAGTCTATTGGAATAGGTGTTATGAGCCTTGGGCTATTGAGCGAGACAGTCGAATAAAGAAGAGCTTAAAAGTCTTGAACATTAGTGTGCAAAGTTTCAATAGCTCTTTACTTTGGGAGCCTTGGGCTGTTTTGAAGAAGGATGGAACGCCCTATAAGGTTTTTACTCCTTTCTACAGGAAAGGATGTCTTGTTAGTTCCTCACCAAGAATGCCGCTTGAAATTCCTTCAAACATTAATTGCGTGGCGTTTGAGGGATCGAAAAGCCTTTCAGAATTGAGATTGAGACCAAAAAATAATTGGTATAAGAAATTTGAAAATATCTGGGATGTATCTAGCGATGGTGTGGCAGCGAAATTGAGGGGGTTTTTAGATGAGGGTTTGGACGTCTACAGAGAAGGCAGAAATTTCCCGAGTAAAAAATATGTTTCAGCATTGAGTCCTTATCTAAGATTTGGAATGATCTCACCAAATATGGTTTGGTATGCGGCAATTTCCGAAAAAACATTAAAATCAGAGGATCGAAATTTAGATACTTTTCTAAGTGAATTAGGGTGGAGGGAATTCTCATATTACCTTCTTTACCACTTTCCACAATTACCATCACAAAACTTGCAAAGTAAATTTGATGCTTTCCCCTGGCATAAGGATCCAGATGACGTGCTTGAAATATGGGAAAAAGGTTTAACGGGATATCCGCTTGTTGATGCTGGAATGAGAGAGCTTTATCAAACCGGATACATGCACAACAGACTCCGTATGGTTGTTGGTTCATTTTTAGTAAAAAATCTTCTTATAGACTGGCGAGAAGGTGAAAAATGGTTTTGGGATTGTTTAGTTGATGCAGATTTGGCAAGCAATAGTGCTGGATGGCAATGGATAGCTGGTTGTGGTGCAGATGCAGCACCCTATTTCCGCATATTTAATCCTATTACACAGAGTGAAAAGTTTGATTCAGAAGGAGAATATATCAGGAAGTATGTTCCGGAATTATCTAAATTGCCTTCAAAATATATTCATGCACCTTGGCAAGCTCCTGAGGAGATATTAAAACATAATAATGTTGAGCTGGGAGTAACATACCCGCTGCCAATTGTAGACATAAAGGAATCTAGGCAGGCTGCTCTCGAGGCTTTCTCAAGGACCAAGCTGCAAGTCCAAGCATAGTTGAATCAATGTCGAAAATGACGCATTGATGTAAATACCATCTTGATCTTGTGGTCATTGACAGCTTCTATGATTTCGTTGTCTCTCATGGATCCGCCTGGTTGAATTATGCAGTTAATACCAAGTTTAACGGCGTTATCAATGCCATCGCGAAATGGGAAAAAGGCATCTGATGCCATTACTGCATTCTTTAAACTAAGCCCCGCATGGTCTGCCTTTATAGCGGCGATGCGAGCACTGTTGACTCGACTCATCTGGCCCGCTCCGATACCAAGAGTTTGAAAATTTCTTGCATATACTATCGCATTTGACTTGACCATTTTTACAACTTTCCATGTGAAGAGCATGTCCCTAATCTCATCAGTGCTTGGAGCAATCCGGGATACAGTTTTTAATTGGTCCATAGCAATCATTTCTTGATCTTGATCTTGGATCAAAAGACCTCCGGTAACTTTTTTAAGATCAAAAACGTTGTCATCTGATAGGGTTAGTTCTCCACACTCAAGAAGCCTTATATTTTTCTTGATTGAGATTATTTCTCTCGCTTTTCTAGCTACACTCGGAGCTATTATGACTTCGACAAACTGTTGCTGCATAATTAATGTTGCAGTTTCCTGATCCAACTCTCTGTTTAACGCAATGATCCCACCAAAAGCCGATTCGGGATCAGTTTTAAAAGCACGTTTATAAGCATCAATTAAATTTTTGGCGGATGCCACACCGCAGGGATTTGCATGCTTTACAATGACGCAACTCGGAGTTGTAAATTGCTTTACACATTGCAACGCAGCATCTGCGTCTGCAATATTATTGAAAGATAAATCTTTGCCTTGTAGTTGTTTCGATGAGCCAATCGCTGCAGATAAATATGATTGATCTATGTAAAAAGCTGAATCTTGATGTGGGTTTTCTCCATAACGCATGGCTTGTTGTTTTTTAAATTGAAAGTTAATTGTGTTTGGAAATTTAAAGCTTTCATTTCTAAAGTTTTTAGACCCGAAGTAGTTTGCAATCATGCCATCATATTTGGCAGTGTGATCAAATGCCTTTGTCATAAGATGAAAGCGTTTTTCCAAGCTCAAACTTTTTTTATTGATTAAAAGATCTTTGTAAGTCGAGTCGTAATCCAAATGATCAACAATTACTGCAACATCAAGGTAATTTTTTGCGGCAGCGCGAATCATAGTTGGACCACCAATATCTATATTTTCTATGGCATCACTTAGAAGGCAATCTGGATCTTCAACAGTCTCAGAAAATGGATATAAATTGACAATAACTAGATCTATGGCATTTATTGAATGCTTTTGCATCACTTCATCATCAATTCCGCGTCTCCCTAAAATACCACCATGGATCTTTGGATGTAGTGTTTTCACTCGGCCATCCATTATCTCCGGGAAATCTGTATAACTTGATACTTCATTGACGTTAATATTATTTGATTCTAATAATCTATAAGTCCCGCCAGTTGATAAAATCTCGATTCCCAAGTTTGCCAATTTTGATGCAAAATCGACCACGCCAGTTTTGTCTGACACGCTTATAAGTGCACGTTTTATTTCTCTTTTTTTATTCATAACTGGACCTTTAAATGAGATCACATTGTTTTAATTTTTTTCTCAAAGTTCCTCGATTGAGTCCTAATATTTTTGCGGCTTTGCTTTGGTTGTTTTTTGTTTGCTCCAACACAACAGTCAAGAGTGGAACTTCTACTTCTTTTAAAACAAGTTCGTATAAATTTATGGTTTCGTGACCACCTAAATTTTCAAAATACTGTTCAATAGAGTTTTTTACCATTTCTCTTAGAGACCGCTGTGTGTCGGTAATAGGAGTTCTTGGATCAAGTCCATATTCTTTATTAATGTTCTTATTGATTTTAATGAGTAAGTCTTTTTCTTTTTGTTTCATGCAGCTTTTTGACTAACCTCAACATTGGAAAGAAACTCTTTAATATGGGTTGCCTGTTGGTGAATAGTGGTAAGTGAGTTGAAAAACTTAGAAAAAGTCTTTCCATCGATAAAATTTGAGAGATACCAGCTGATGTGTTTCCGCGCAAACTTTAACCCCATTGATTCACCATAGAAGTCATGTAGCTCATGTAGATGGTTAATAATTATATTTTGAAGATCAACTCGTGATGGAAAATAACTAACTGTATTATGAATTAACTTCTCATTTATTTGACGGAAAATCCAAGGATTACCAAGGGCTGCTCTGCCAATCATTACAGCGCTAGCTCCAGTGTACTCCATAACACTTTTGGCTTTACTCGGCGAGTCAATATCTCCATTTGCAATTACAGGTATTGAGACAGATTTCACAACTTCGGTTATTGTGTCATATTCAACTTCTCCAACGAATCGGCACGCTCTTGTTCTCCCATGGATAGATAATGCTGAGATACCTGCGTCCTCTGCTATCTTAGCTATTAATACTGCATTAATATTCATTTTGTCCCATCCGGTCCGAATTTTTAAAGTTACTGGCGCTGTGGTTGATGCAACCACTGAATTTAAGATTTTTTCAACAAGACCGGGCTCTTTCAGTAGAGCTGATCCAGCTGCTTTTTTGCACACCTTTTTTGCGGGACATCCCATATTAATATCAATGATTTGAGCGCCTAATTGTTCATTATGTTTGGCTGCTGCTGCCATCATGTCTGGACAGAAGCCGGCAATTTGAACAGATCTTGGAAGACACTCTCTCTCAAATTTGATTCGATGCTGGGTTTTTGTTGAATTCCAAGTCTCTGGATTTGCTGCTGTCATTTCAGAGACCACCAGGCCAGCCCCCATATTTTTGCATATTTTTCTAAATGGGAGATCTGTAATACCCGCCATAGGAGCGAGTATTGCGGGATTCTCGATTATGAAAGGGCCTATTTTAAACAATATATCGCTCAATCTCTTCTGACTGAAAATGATACCTTTAGTTAGGCTGATTAAAAAGTGATCATTTTGAGGAAGAGCATATTCTTATAAATTTTTTACTAAATATTTGGTTTTTGACTAAAAATTGCACTTTATAGCCTCAAGCAGGAGCCAGTCTCGCTTTTTTTGCTGGCCTTTAAATTTGAAATTTACACTGTAGGTGTTTTCAATAATACTCTTTTGGTCAGATAAGATTCCAGATAGACAAATGACACCGTTATTTTTTATCAGAGAGCAAAAATGATCAGATAGCTCAATTAGTGGGCCAGCTAAGATATTCGCTATTAGCAGATCAGATGAAATCGTATCTGAGACCTCATCATGATGCATGATAGTCAGGATCGAACTCTCGATTTTGTTTCTTTCGGCGTTTTCTTTTGTTACCGCTAAGGCAGATTGGTCATTATCGATTGCAATGACCTTTTTCGCGCCTAATTTTGCAGCAGCGATAGAAAGTATCCCTGAGCCACATCCATAATCAATTACTGTCTGATTTTTAATATTATGCTTGGATAGCCAATCTAGACAAAGATATGTAGTTGGATGAGATCCAGTGCCGAATGCAAAGCCAGGCTCGATGATAACCTCGGATAAGTGTGGTTTGGGAGATGTCCTCCAGCTCGGGCGAATTACTATTGAGTTGTTAAAAATTTGAGGATGTAAGTTCTCTTTCCATTTGTTTTCCCAGCTTTCATTGGAGACTTTATGAAAAGCGTATATGCACTCAGATGGAAGGATATCTTTGATATGTTGATCAAGAATAGTATTCTTTAAATTACTATTGAATAGTGCTTTTACAGTGCAACGTGACCAAAGCGGCTGTTCGTGGATTTTGTTTTCAAAGATGCGTTCATTGCACGAGTTTTCTATGGATACCGATAATGCTCCATGCTCAATTAAATATTCTTCAAGGGGATTAACTAAATGCGATGGAAGTTTGGAAACTTCTAACTGAATATAATTCAATATTTTTAAGTTCTTGTGATTAAAACGTTATTTTTTTAGTTTTGCTTCTAAATAATGGATACTTACAGGCTTTTTAATAAACGTCTCGTCTGTAATTAATTTTTCATGTAGCGCCAGATTTGTTTTTATTCCACCAATAACCATTTCATCCAGTGCGCTCTTCATTCTAATCATAGCTGCCTCGCGAGAGTTATCATGAACTATGAGCTTCGCAATGAGAGAGTCGTAATTAGGAGGTACTGTATAACCAGCGTATATATGGGTATCTATCCTAATGCCTGGGCCTCCAGGAGGATGATACGAGTCTATTTTACCGGGACTAGGAAGAAAAGTTTCTGAGTCTTCAGCGTTTATTCTACATTCAATAGAATGGCCCTGAATAGAGATATCTGACTGTTTTAGTGATAAGTTTTCTCCGCTCGCTATTTTGATTTGTTCTTTTATGATGTCAACGCCTGTGACCATTTCTGATACAGGATGTTCAACTTGTACACGAGTGTTCATTTCAATAAAGTAAAAATGACCGTCCTCGTATAAAAATTCAAAGGTTCCTGCTCCTTTGTAACTCATATCGATACATGCATCAACGCAACTTTGTAGGATTTTAGATCGACTTTCTTCAGGTATATTGGAGGCGGGCGCCTCTTCAATAACTTTTTGATGGCGACGCTGAAGAGAGCAATCTCTGTCACCCAAGTGGATTGCATTACCTTTTCCATCTGAAAGAACTTGAACTTCAACATGACGAGGATTTTGAAGAAATTTCTCCATGTATACAGTATCGTCACCAAAGCTATTTTTTGCTTCTGTTTTTGTGATTTTAACCGAATCTATGAGTGATTCTTCATCTGTGACAACTTTCATTCCTCTTCCGCCACCGCCCGACGCTGCCTTTATTATCACGGGATATCCAATACGCTTTGCTGCATTCTTGATACTATCCTCATTATTATTTAAAGGACCATTTGATCCGGGCACCGTGGGCACTCCAGATTCCCTCATTGCATTAATTGCAGTTACTTTATTACCCATCGTTGAAATATTTTTTATTGATGGACCAACAAATATGAATCCACTATTTTCTACTTGTTCTGCAAAGCTCTCGTTCTCTGCGAGAAATCCATAACCAGGATGAACTGCATCAGCTCCCGAAACCTCCATTGCGCTGATGATTGCTGGAATATTTAGATAACTTTGTTGTGGCGAGTCAGGCCCTATGCAAATGGCCTGGTCAGCTAATTTTACGTGCTTGAGTTCTGAATCGACTTTAGAGTGAATGGCGACGGTTTTGATATTCAACTCTTTACATGCTCTTAGAATTCGAAGCGCAATTTCCCCTCGGTTTGCTATAAGCACTTTGCTTAGCATTTATATTTCCCAGCCTTTAGGTAATCGAAAATAAGGGTTGGTCGAACTCTACAGGTTGACCATCCTCTACAAAAATCTCGCTGATTATCCCTGATTTATCAGCTTCAATCTGATTCATCATTTTCATTGCCTCGATAATGCAAAGAATGTCACCAGCCGATACTTTTTTGCCTTTGGACACGAATGATGGGGAGTCAGGAGCGGGCGAGGCATAGAACGTTCCAACCATTGGAGACTTAAGTTGATGTCCGCTTGGTTTACTGTCGGTTGTTGTTGTGATTGGTTGTGGCGAGGAGGGCTGCTGTTGTTCTGTTTTAGGAACATTATATTGCACAGGTTGCAACTCTTGTCTTTGGTTTAAGCTTCTCGTTATTCTGACTGAATCTTCGCCTTCGGTGACTTCAATCTCACTTAAGTTCGATTCTTCTAAAAGCTCGATTAATTTTTTTACTTTTCTAATATCCATTTACTTTCTCAAGATGTTCTCGACAGACTGAATTGCAAGCTCGTAGCTTTGTTTCCCAAAGCCACAGATTGTTCCTTTTGCTATATCAGAGAAATAAGAGTGTTTTCTGAAATTTTCTCTATTATGAACATTGCTTAAATGAACTTCTATGAAAGGTATATCTACGCTGAGAAGTGCATCTCTCAAAGAGATGCTAGTATGTGTATAACCACCTGGATTTAGAATAATAATGTCAAAAGAGGATTCTATCGTTTCATGAACCATTTCAATGAGCTCATGTTCAGCATTACTTTGTTTGCAAACTACCTCATGACCCAAGGTTGTTGCCAGTAACGAAATTTCTTTGTTTATATCTTGTAATGTGCTGGCCCCATATACTTCAGGTTCTCGAGTGCCTAAAAGATTGAGATTCGGTCCATTTAAAATAAGTATTTTTGACATATCTTTTTATAAAAAATTCCTAAATTTTCGCGACCTTATATCATTTTAATGCACTTTACAAGAAAATAGCGGCTATTTAGAAGATTTTAGAATGTTTTTTAAAGAACTTATTAACAAAAATATATTTCATATTTTTCGATTAAGTAGTATAAAATTTTTTAAATATTCCTTAAATTCTTAAAAAATCCTCTAAATACCTTAATTGTCTGCTAAAATCGATAAAATAAAGTATTGTATGAAAAAGATCAGTATACTGCTCTGTCGATTGCTTTTAAGAGTATGCCTTCTAAGAGTATTTGTGGCAAAACTTCTGGGTCCCCCCCACTTTTTGGATACATGAGATATAGAGGTACACCATTTCTGCGGTGCTTGTTTAATAGCTTCGTTAATACCGCATCTTGATTCGTCCAATCTCCTTTCAAATAGGTAATATTGTTTTTCTTTATTTGACTATAGAATTTCTCAGTAAATGCGACTTTCTCATTTGCTAAGCAAGTAATGCACCAATCAGCAGTAATATTTACAAAGATTGGATTTCCTTGCGATCTTAAATCTTCAAGTCTTGCCTGGTCAAAACTCTCCCATAAAAGAGCATCTTGATCTTCAGTTTGATTCCAAAACGGCAAGATGATAGCTAGAACTAGCAAAGAAATTGGAGCAAGATTTTTAATAGAGATATTTTTGTTTAAATGACGTCGGTCAAGTATTTTTTTACTCCAGATACTCATAGAGATCAAAATAAGACCAACTATCACGACAGACATTACTGTTATATTTGTTTGTCTACCGATAACCCATAAAAGCCACACGACCGTGAAAAACATGGGGAACGCTAAAAATTGTTTAAATTCGTCCATCCACTTGCCAGGCTTAGGAAGGATATTCCTTATATTTGGCGACAATACTAGAAGCAAGAAAGGGAATGCCATACCAATTCCAAGGAAGACAAAAATTAATAGCGCTACTGCGTTTGATTGATATACGGCAAAGCCAAGAGCTGGTCCCATAAATGGCGCAGTACAGGGGCTGGCGATAGTTACTGCTAACACTCCTGTTAAGAATGAGGATTGGATACTCGAATTAGCTTCAGAGTTTTGGCCAAGAGACATGAGTTTTGTCCCGATTTCCACTATCCCCAAAAAAGATAAACCCAAAAAGAAAAATAAATAAGCTAGCAGAATTAAGAATTGAGATGATTGGAGCTGAAAGCCCCACCCAATAGATTCCCCTGCTGCCCTAAGCGATAGCATTAATGCTGCAATTATCAAAAAAGAAAATACAACGCCCAAAGTATAAATTAACGCATGTATTCTGGTATCCCTATTTGTTTTATGGTTTTGCGCAAAACTCAAGGCTTTGATCGATAGGACAGGGAAGACACAAGGCATCAAATTTAAGATTAATCCACCTAGAAATGCACCAACCAAGGCTGCAATCACTGAGATATTCTCTGAAGACTCAGAGCCTTCGATTCTATAGTCTGAATTTGTAAAGAAATCGGGGCGATTGTTGTATATTTGTGCTGTATTAGTTGTTTTATCGATGGATACCCAATTTTCTTGTGGCGGGTAACAAAGGCCCATATCAGCACAACCTTGAGATAAAAGCTTGACGTATATTTTGTTGTCAGTTGAATCAAATGACGCTTTTAGCATAGAAGACGTATAGAAGACTTCCATATCTTCTTCAAAGAACTCGTCGAATTTAAACTCGCCTTTCTGGAAGAATAAATTATTAATTTGAGTATTTGGATCTTCAGCGAAAACATTGATTTTCGATTTATATAGATAATAGCCAGGCTCAATGTCCCAATTGAAAGTGAGGTATTTTTCATCCACTGAAACAGAAAGCTTGTAAGCTTCATCATATGGAAGAAAATCCGGCGTACTTAAGTTATTCTTAAGACCCGAATTCTCGAAACTTTTCGATTCAAGAACAGATTGTGAAACTGATGCGCTGCTAAGAACACTAAGCAGCAAAAAGGAAGTAAAAAATTTCAATGAAGACATGTTTTTATTTTTTTTAGGAACTCATCTTTACGTGTTTGTGTGAATATTGTATTGATTTTTGTGTTGCTTGACCAAAAAGATTATCTTAGGAGCTTCTTGGTTAAGTTTTTAGAGGATTAAATGAGAAAGAGAAACTATTTGCTTTTTATAGGGTTGATGGCAGTTTTCGTCTATTTCTTAACAGCTGAAGCTAAAGCTGAATCATTCAAAAAGACTCTTTCTTTCAGCAACATGCTTATTAAGTTGGGTCCACCGGGTCGTTACAACGCCGCAGCTTATTCAGATATTTATAATAATTTAGACATCGCATGCATTTTAGAAAGCGTTAAATCAAATGATGTAAAAAAAATAGAAATTCATTCAGCAAAAATGGAGTCTGGAATGATGACTATGAGACGCGAAAGTGAAGTCAGTTTACCGCCAAATTATTTAACTAAATTGGCTCCAATGGGAATGCATTTAATGTTGATTGGAGTCGACGAATCAATCTGGGAAAAAGAAAATGTCATTATTAATTTTGTTACGCGAGACTGCGGAAGTTTCAGTGTTGCTTTTCAAGTCGAAGGATAAGCTTTTGTGAAAAAACTTTTTGACACAATCAAGCGTCAAATATTATCGAAATTTAAATTTGAGACTAACGCCTCTTCTACTGAAGAATATATTCATGGAACAAGGCGAAAGTTTCCTATTACATACAAAATCTTAGTTCTGAGCGTTGTTCTTTGTTCGATACTGCTTGGAATGTACTGGAGTAATGAGCCGGATACATTTCAAGTGGTCAAGTTAAATTCAAGTGTAACTCCAACACGAGTCGGGTTTATTACCACCTCAACTGTTATTGAAATGGTAGAGATCCTTATAGAGAAACCAGGAGGGTTTATTAGTAATGATATTATGCCACCTGGTATCTGGCTGGATAATATAAAAAACTGGGAGTACGGAGTTTTAATTCAGATTCGCGATATTAGCAAGGCAATGAGAGAATCTTTTAGTAGATCTCAGTCTCAATCGATGGAAAATCCTGATCTCGCCCTCGCTGAACCACGTTTTAATGTGGATCATAGGAGCTGGTTTATTCCATGGCCTGAGAGAGAATACAAAGATGGTCAAAGTTACCTAAAAGATTATTTGGGTAACTTGCAAAACGACAAAGACTATACTGCACAATTTTTTGCTAGAGCAGATAATTTGTCGTCCTGGTTAGGATCGGTGGAGAAAAGATTGGGTAGTTTGTCTCAAAGACTTGCAGCAAGTGTTGGGCAGAGAAGAGTTAACACAGATTTATCAGGCGATATGAGTGCCCTGAATTCAATTGGCGCACCAAGCGAATTATTTGTTAAAACAGATTGGTTAAAAATAGATGACGTATTCTATGAGGCTCGAGGAACGTCCTGGGCACTTTTGCATCTGTTAAAAGCCGCGGAAGTTGATTTTGAAGAAGTGCTTATTAATAAAAATGCGACTGCAAGTTTGAAACAAATAATAAGAGAGTTGGAAATGACTCAACAAGTTGTTTTTTCACCGATAATTCTGAATGGGAGAGGATTTGGTTTATTGGCAAATCATTCGTTAATCATGGCATCTTATATCAGCCGAGCCCATTCAGCATTGTTTGATTTAAGAGATTTGCTGGCACGTGGATGAAGAATTTTTGTATTGAGTAACTCCGTCTGGTGAAGCTATAAAAATTATATCTGCGGCTCTTAATGAGAAAATACCATTTGTTACGATACCGGTGATGTTATTGAGTTGTTCCTCCATTTTTTTTGGAGCCTTGATAGGGTAAAGACCTTCAACATCAATAATTAAATTGCCATTGTCAGTAATCACACCATGTCTCAAAATAGGGTTTCCTCCCATTTTTTTTATCTCTTTTGTCACAAAATTTAGAGAGGACGGAATGATTTCTATTGGCAATGGGAACGCACCTAATTTATTTACCCATTTTGAGTTATCAATAATACAAATAAAATTTTTGGAAACGGCCGCGACAATTTTCTCTTGAGTAAGGGCAGCTCCACCACCTTTTATAAGCTCTAGCTTTGAATTCGCTTCATCAGCACCATCTATGTATAGATCTAAGAAATTGACATCATTGAGATCAGAAACGGTGATTCCATTTTTGTCTAACAATTGTTTTGTGGCCTCTGAACTTGCTACGGCCGATTGAAACTTATCTTTATGATTTGCAAGAAGGGTTATAAATTTATTGGTAGTAGAACCTGTACCAATACCTAATATTGAATCGGGATTAAGTTTTGGAAGAATATGACCAAGCGCCGCTTCAGCACAAACCTGTTTCAATTCATCTTGTTCCATATATTTGCTCTTTAGTTATACCGTCTATTATAAGAGTAACACTTATTATAAGAAGAACATTTTAATATTAAATAATAAGCAAAATATGCAATTTACTAGCGATATGCTCAATATGAAACTACCATAGCACTCTCCATAGAGATTTCGAGTTCATGTTTAAAGAATATGTGAAAAAGATTAATTCTGCAGACTTATATGACTTGGTATTAAAAACACCGGTTAATTTTGCATCCTCATTATCAAAGAGATTAAACAATACTATCTTTGTAAAAAGGGAAGATTTACAGCCTATATTTTCCTTTAAGTTAAGGGGTGCATATAACAAGTTAAAAAATCTATCAAAAAAAGAGCTTGCAAAGGGCGTCATAGCTGCATCCGCTGGAAATCATGCTCAGGGAGTTGCATTAGCGGCACAAAAACTAAAGTCCAAGGCAGTCATAGTAATGCCTGTAACTACTCCCGAGATAAAAGTTGATGCAGTGAGATCTAAAGCTAAAGTCATACTTCACGGTGACACATATGATGAGGCTTCAGATTTTGCACAGCATTTAGCTCAAGAGAGAGGTTACATTTATATCCATCCTTTTGATGATAAGGACGTGATTATTGGTCAAGGGACAATAGGCTATGAGATACACAAGCAGATCGATGAGCAAATTGATTACCTTTTTGTTCCTGTTGGAGGAGGTGGTCTTTGTGCGGGTGTTGCCGCATATGTAAAAAGCATCAGCCCCAGCACCAAGATAATCGCGGTTGAATCTGATGATGCGGCGTGTTTGCGTGAGGCAATGTTAAATGGAGAGCCCACCAAACTCAGCAGTGTAGGCCTTTTTGCGGATGGTACAGCTGTTGCAAAAATTGGTACTAATACTTTTGAGGTTTTAAACGAGCTAGTCGATGATATCGTGCTAGTTTCAACGGATGAAATATGTTCAGCGATTAAAGATATTTATAACGAATTCAGGGCTATAAGTGAACCATCAGGCGCGATGGGTTTGGCAGGCCTTAAAAAGTTCGTGATTCAAAATTCAATTTCTCAACATACTTTGGTAACCATTCAATGTGGCGCAAATATAGATTTCGATCGTTTTAGATATATTTCAGAGAGAACAGAAGTTGGTGAAAAAAGAGAAGCCATTTTGGCAGTTACTTTAGTCGAGGAAAAGGGAAGTTTTCAAAAGTTCTGTGGTGTATTGGATGATCGAGTAATCACTGAATTTAATTATAGGCACAACGGAGAGCAGAATGCGCAAGTTTTTGTCGGTGTAAAAGTTGATTCTGATAGTGATAGAGAAAAACTAATCCAAAAATTAACAGGATTAAATTATCCAGTCAAAGATTTAACAGATAGTGAAATGGCAAAGTCTCATGTTAGATATATGGTTGGAGGAAGATCGCCAACAATCTCAGCTGAACAAGTATTTCGAGTGGAATTTCCGGAAAAGCCAAATGCACTGCACAAGTTTCTCATTCATTTAGGAGGAAAATTCGACATAACGATGTTTCATTATAGAAATCATGGTTCTGCTTTTGGTAAGGTGCTAGTTGGATTTCGATGTGGCGCAGAAGATCGTGACTCGATCACGCAAATCTTCAAGCAATTAAACTACCCTTCAAAAAATGAAACGCAAAGCGAAGCATATAAATTCTTCTTGTAAGTGTTAAATTAAATCTGAAATCTTCCGAATTTGGATAGCCTCAAATCCCGAACCTGCTAACGCATCCGAAATCACCACGACTGGATCATTTGGTTCAAAGTTTTTTCTCTCAAGCATTATTGTCGCTGCTCTTCTCAAAGTTAACTCGGGGTCCTCGCTAAACTCTATTTGATAGCTGAGTACATTTCTGTTTAACATAAGTTGACGCATTGTTGAGGCTTTGTCAGTGAAAGCGCAAATAATAGATATTTGAGGATGACAGTTGGTAACACGATTAGCCATGCGTCCTCTTCTTGTCGGAACAATAATGGCTTTTGCTGAGATAGATTCAGCGAGCGAGACCGCGGCTTTTGCTATCTCTTGCTTACTTTCGGAAATATTTAGTTGATCGGTAAAACGTAATCCTCTGCTGCTTTCAGTCGATCTTGCAATTTTATCTAATATTTCGACACACTTCACAGGAAATTTCCCTACAGTGGTTTCACCCGAAAGCATGATCGCATCAGCTTCTTCGTAAACTGCATTTGCTACATCTGTAACTTCAGCTCGAGTGGGAATGGGATTACTTATCATAGATTCAAGCATGTGGGTCGCCACTATCGATCTTTTCCCTAATTCTGCACATGTTCTAATAATCCTTCTTTGAACTCGAGGCAGAACTTCAAAAGGGATTTCGACGCCTAAATCGCCACGCGCCACCATAACTCCGTCCGAGGCTTTTATTATTTCTACCATATTTTTAATGGCCTCTTGATCTTCTAATTTCGCTACTATTTTTATCCCATTCTGGTTCTCACCGAGAATTTTCTTTAAGCTACTGATATCTTCCGCTTCTCTCACAAAAGACAGAGCAATGAAATCTACCCCTCTTTTTACTCCGAAATCTATGTCACGTTTATCTTTCTCTGTTATGGCAGGGAGATTTACCCGAATCCCCGGAAGATTCACATGACGCTTGCTTTTAAGTAATCCACCATCGATTACTTTAACCTTCATAAGACGGTCCTGTTTTTCTAAGACTTGAAGATTTATTAGTCCATTATCGACAGTTATTGTGTCTCCAATGTTTGTATCCTCCATTAAATCTTCGTAATTGATTTGTATAGATGATTCCTCAACATTGTCTGAGCCTCTAACAACAATGCTAATGATATCGTCCGTTTTTAAATGGAGATCATTTGCAATATCACCAGTTCTTATCTCTGGTCCTTGAGTGTCGAGCAGAATTCCTATTGGATGATTAAGTTTTTTATTAAGGATTTTTATTGATTCTATAACTTTGTCATGTGATTGGTGACTTCCGTGCGACATGTTTAAACGAGCAATATTCATTCCTGCTCTCGCGAGTTTCTCCAGCATTTTTGGGCTTTCTGTTTTTGGTCCTATCGTGCAAATTATTTTTGTTTTGCGCATATAATTTCGTTCTCAGTGGCGATGAAATTTAGAGGTATATCCCAGGGTCTGTTTGGAATGTTCGCAACCTCTTGAATACTGTATGCTAAACCAATCAATAAAGGTTTAGTTTTTTTTCTTCCTGAAAGAAACTGAAAGGTTCGGTCATAGAATCCTCCACCCATTCCAATTCTATTTCCAGTTCTATCGAAACCCACAAGCGGCATAAGGACAACATCTAAACAATTAGCATCAACTAGAGTTGGACTTTCTGGCTCACGAATACCATATTTATTTTTTTTGAATTGCATTTTATGCTCGTATTTACTGAACAATAATAACTTACTGTCATCATTATTTATTACCGGAACATAAAAGGATTTTTTTTTGACAGAGTAATTTTTTACAATGCATTCAGGATCTGCCTCTCCGTCGTTCTGCAAATAAATACCAATGGCAGTGCTAGTCGACAATAAGTTACTTTGTAGTACATTTTTAGATATTTCTAAGGATGCTCTTGCTCTCTCTTGAGATGATAAATTTTTACGGCGATTTCTTAAGTTTTGTCGCGTTAAATTAATATTCACTTGCAGTCTCAGTTATTTGAACCCGGAAATGTCGCTGCCAAAGTGGCCTTGAACCGAAAAGTTCAAGGTGGCGACTCCAGCAACACATCAGGCGTTCCGTCGCACGGAATTGCACAACAGTGTTGTCTTTAGAGAAGCCTTTTTATATGTATCGGCTCAGGGACTTCTTGGCTGGCGGACATTCCAGGCCTGAAAATTATAACAGGACAAAGCTCAGAATTGTCAAGAATCTAGTTAAGAATGCAGGTCTGACAATGCTTTTGTTATTTTAGAATCTAGCGTATTAAATATTTTCGATGCGCCAACATCCTGTTTTTTAGAATCTTGTCCACTTATAACGTCATGCGCTAAATTTAGCGCTGTCATTACTGCAATTCTTTCCAACCCGATAATCGATGATCCCTTTCGTATCTCCTCCATCTTTTTATTAACAAGGGATGCCGAGTTCTGCAGTGCTTCTTGTTCCTCTGGAGCACAATTTACTTGGTATTCTTTCTCAAGAATTTGAATTTTTAAGGATACGGAACTCACTAGTTGCTGGCGCTTAAAGTTTGTAATCGTGAGATCATATTTTCAACTTTTCTCTTTGTAATGTCATTGCACTTCGCCAATTGGTTTTTTTCGCTGATAAGCTCATTTTCTCTTTTTTTAAGGGCCATATTGTCTCGTTTCAGCTGTTGGCAGGTTAAGATTAGTTGATCGACTTTTGACTCGAAGCTTTCTGAATCTGACATTTTGACTTCATCTTTTTCAATGGAATATAACTATATTCATTGTGACTAGATTGGTCAATTAGAAGTTTAGAAAGTGAGGTGATGCTTATGCCGGATCACAATGATAAAATATCGAAACCGATACTTGGAGATAATATGACTTTTGAAATGCTTGAAGATTTGTTTCACTCACTTGAAATAAATTTGAATCCTTCAGCTCTTCATGGGTTTTTATGTGGGAGACTTTCCTGGAATGCTAAAGATATTGAAACATTGGTTCAAAAATCTGCAGAGTTTTTTGCCATCTCTGATGAAAAAATAGACTTTGCTGATTCAACTTTAAGAGATTTCTATAATGATACGCTCGTAGATCTGGAGGATTCAGAATTCTTATTTCAACCTCTTCTACCCGATGATGATGTGCCTATTAATATTCGTTTAGGATCACTTGCTCATTGGTGTAGCAACTTCGTCTCTGGTTTTGCGGATGGTGTTTCGGGACAGATAAATATTTCGGAGGACGGCAAAGAGGCATTGTCAGATTTGTCATTTATTGGTCAAGTATCTGATAGCGCAGACGAGAAAGAAGAAAATGAGCGAGAGTACTCGGATGTTTTGGAGCACGTTAGGTTGGCTGTGCAAGTGATTTTCTCTGATATAAATACGATTGATAATGATTTTTTAGATAATTCATTTGATGAGTAGGGTGGTTACTTAAAAGAGTTGAGGCGAAAGTTTTTATGATAGATGAGAAAGAATATATAAAGCGAAGAAAGGATTTGATGTCAATGATGCATATAAATAGCATTGCTGTCATATCTGCAGCATCTGAGAAAGTTAGGTCGAAGGATACTTTTTACCCATACAAGCAAAACGTGAATTTAACATATTTATCAGGTTTTCAAGAGCCTGAGTCAGTATTAGTCCTGATTCCAGGAAGAGAGGAGGGTCAGGTTATACTTTTTTGTAGAGAGAGAGACCCTTTAAGGGAGGTTTGGGATGGATTTCGTGTTGGGCCTGCTGCGGCAATTAAAAAATATGACTTGGATGATGCATTCCCAATCTCAGATATTGATGACATCTTGCCCAATCTGATAGAAGGGAAAGATCGACTTTATTATGCTATCGGCAAAGATCCTGATTTTGACAAACGGATTTTGGATTGGGTAAATCATGTTAAATCACAAAGGGGGAACGGGGCTCTGCCGCCAGGCGAATTCATGGACTTAGATCATTTTATGAATGAAATGCGGCTAATTAAAAATGCTGCCGAGACAGGGGTGATAAAGAAAGCAGCACAAATCTCAGTTGAAGCTCACAAACGAGCAATGACTTTCTGTCAACCTGGTATTTATGAATATGAACTGCAAGCTGAGATAGAGCATCAATTTAATAAATCAGGAGCCAGTGGTCCCGCATATACATCTATAGTTGGAGGAGGAAAAAATGCATGCGTACTTCATTACATCGAGAACAAAGATATATTGAAAGATGGAGATCTTGTTTTAATAGATGCAGGATGTGAATATGAAAATTATGCAGCCGATATTACAAGAACCTTTCCTGTTAACGGAAAATTTAGCACCCAACAAGCAGCGATTTACGACATAGTCCTGGAAGCGCTCGAGCAAGCAATTGAGGTCACTCAACCTGGTGCTCCTTATAACGTTACCAATGAAACTACAATTAAGGTAATTACTGAAGGTTTAGTTAATTTAGGGTTACTGCAAGGTGAAGTTACTGACCTAATTACATCTGAGGCTCATCGAGAGTTTTACATGCATGGAGCAGGCCATTGGTTGGGAATGGACGTCCATGATGTTGGAGATTATAAAATTGATGGCGAATGGCGGGTTTATGAGCCAGGTATGGTCGTTACAATCGAGCCTGGTATTTACATCTCTGAACACAATATGCGAGTTGAAGAGAAATGGAGAGGAATAGGGGTAAGAATTGAGGATGACATCATGATCACAAAGACTGGCAATAAAAATCTAACGTCGGGTGTTCCAAAAAGTCGAAAAGCTATTGAAGAACTTATGATTAAAATATAAATAATTCCCATCACTAAGCTTGCTATGAAGGATAAATCACGAGATTACGATATTATAATTATTGGTGCTGGGCTTGTGGGTTTGAGCGCGTCCCTCTTAATGAGTCGAAAAATTGAAAATATCTTGGTCTTAGATAATAAGCGGGAGGATAGTTTTCATTCTTTGCCTGAAAGTGAAGATCCATATCAAGGTGTTAAGTCAATCGCTCTTTCACTATCCAGTACAAAAATCTTTGAAGCTCTTGGTATTTGGAAAGATATAAAAAAAGACGCCGCTATCATTGAAAACGTTCACGTCAGCAGTAAAGGGGACGTTGGATCAGTGGTTTTGTCAGCTTCTGAGATAGGCGAAGAAGTCTTAGGACATAATGTGGCAAACACAATTTTATACAATAGCCTCTATAGAAAGGTCAAAAGCGCCAAAATTGATTTTCAATATGATTCAAATTTAGAAGGGATCTCGTGTAAAAAAGATCATGTAGAAATTTGCTTTAGAGTCAATAACAAAGTTGAGAAGAAAATTTTATCGGCTGATTTGCTAATAGTAACAGATGGTTTGAATTCAAAATCATCGGGTTTATTGGGGATAGATTCTGAGGATCACTCGCCACTACAAGAGGCGATCTTCACCAATATTTTCCTTAGTAAGCCTACTTTAAATACCGCTTATCAAAGATTTTCAAAAGATGGTCATATGGCGCTTCTGCCAATTCCGGTTTTAAATAATGACCATAGAAGTGAGTTTATTTGGGTACTCCCGAAAAATTTGTCAGATGAATATAGTAAGCTTTCTGACAAAGAGTTTTTGAGAGTTTCGCAACAATTTTTCGGTTATCGAGCAGGTAATTTTAAAAAGTTAGATAAGCGGTTAAGATTTCCAATTTACAGACAGCAAGCGACTGAGCAAATTAGACATAATATTGTGATTATGGGGAATTCAGCTCACAGTATTTATCCAATCGCAGCTCAGGGATTTAATTTATCTTTGCGTGACGCACAAAAACTATCATCTGTTATAATAAATTCCAGAGAATGCGGAAAGTCTATTGGCAGTTTTGAGGTACTTCAAGATTATCTGAGCGAGCAGGTTTTTGACCAGAGCTTGACTGCTGGTTTTGGAGATAATTTGAAGTCAGCTTTTGCAAAAGATAATCCTCTAGCGCGATTTGTTCGCTCTGTAAGTCTTTTAGGTTTTGATTCTATCCCAAGTCTTCGAAAAGCTGTCATAAATCTTGGAGTTGGTGTTCGCGGTAATAGTAAACCGGGTTGATCACTGTTAGTTAGTCAGCATTAATATTTTGTAAGACTTGTTCTTATCTAAAATTTTTATTTTCTGGAAATATGAGCTAGCGATTCTTTCGATTGGAATAAAGTTATTGACCACAAAGAGAGCTGCTCCATTTCTTTTAAGGAGCTTGCTACTAGATTCGAGGAATCGTATTAAAATTTTTTTCGAAGTTGAAAATCCTTCATGAAACGGCGGGTTTGCCCAAATTGCATCAAATTTTCTAGACAATGAATCCCCTACATCTGATGCGATCACGTGATGGTCGAGTTGAGTTGCAGTCAAATTTTTTTCGGCAGCAATAAGTGCGCCTGCATTGTTATCAGTGGCTGTGACATGCATAAAGTTGAATTTTCTCGCATGACATGCAAGAAATCCATATCCACATCCAAAATCAAGCAAGCTCTTTGGTTGTTGTTCAAAATTCGACAGAAAAGCTGGAACAGACTGTATTAGTAGTTCACTCCCTTTATCAATTTTATCCCAACCAAAAATACCTGGCTTACTCACCAACTCTACTTCTAAGACTTTTGTAACTGGGACTAAATCAAAATAGCTACTAACAGATGGACTTAGACAATTACTTTTTGAAAGCTCAATCTCGCCAGTATAAATAGATTCGTTTTTTTTGAAATCTAATTGACCCTTAAAAATCTGGGAAGCTTTTAGGGATAAATTTTTGATCCCTTCATTTTTTTGGCCAACTAAAAACAACTTACCCATATCGGTTAAAAGTCTTATTGATTCCTGAATTATATGCAGATTTACTAGTTTTTCTTTCGAGATGCGAAAAAAGATATTTTCGAATGAGTTGTTCTCTAGCGATCTAAAATCAAAATCACTAAAGTTACAACGCAGATTTTCCTTCAAAGTTTTTTGATAAATATCATACCGGTTAGAGATTATTAAATACCCGTCTGATTTGCTGTTTGCAAGTAAACTCCAATCGAATAGGGTCCAGTTTTCATCGGCAATTAAAAGATAGTTACCTTTGCAAGTTCTTATTTTTTGATTGATTTCATAAAGAGGTTTATTTTGGTTTACCATCTAGACTTACCAGCTAATTTAGCGCTTATCGTGTTATTAACGGTACTGGCTATTTCCCGGTTTTTGTATTATTTGCGCCGCTTCTTTAGCAAAATATGTCAAAATTGCATCGGCCCCAGCTCGTTTGAAAGCAGTGAGTGACTCCATAATGATAGCGTCTTTGTCAAAGATTTTTCGTTCGATTGCAAGACAATGCATTGAATATTCACCGCTTACTTGATAAGCGAAAGTAGGCACTCTGAACGTTTCTTTTACTTTACTAATTATATCCAGATAGGGCATGCCGGGCTTAATCAATAAAATATCAGCCCCTTCCTTTAGATCAAGTGCGCATTCATGAAGCGCTTCATCAGAATTATGGAAATCCATTTGATAGGATGATTTATCAATGTCTGCTGAACTTTGGCTCGTTCCAATAGCACTTCTGAATGGGCCGTAATAATTTGACGCAAATTTTGCTGAGTAGGCCATTATTCCAGTATTTTCGAACTGATTTTTTTCAAAAGCTTCACGTAAGTTAAGAATTCTTCCGTCCATCATATCCGAGGGCCCGACTATGTCTGCTCCTGCTTCAGCATGGGATAATGCTTGTTTAGTAAGAATCTTATTGGTTTCGTCATTATCGATAAAGCCGTTTTGATCGAGGACTCCATCATGCCCATGAACTGTATAGGGATCTAAGGCAACATCGGTTATCAGCATAAGATCTGGGACGTACTTTTTTACCAATTTTATGGTCTGCTGAATGAGACCTTTTGGATTGTGTGCTTCTTCACAGAAAAGACTTTTTTTACTCTTCTCTATCGCTGGGAAAATAGCTAAAGCAGAAATGCCCAGGCTAGAGAGAATTTTAGCTTCCTCGAGTATAAGGTCAGGTGATAATCTATTTATCCCAGGCATCGTATCCACGGGTTCGCTTTTTTTATTTCCCTCCATAACAAACAGTGGCTGAATTAGACTGGAGGTTGATAGATTACTTTCCTGAACTAAACCTCTTAACGAGGGTGATTTCCTGTTTCTTCTCATCCTCGTCTTTGGGAACAGACCTCGATTGTATGTTGTATTACTCATTAATCTTATTTCCCTTATGAAGGGCCATTATAAACTAATTTTCTGTTTATCCGATATGTCGCTACTAAAGCGTTGCGAAAACTTCGTCGGCGGCCTCAATCGTGTAGTTTATGTCTTCGAGAGTGTGTGCGGACGACAGGAATCCAGCTTCAAAAGATGCTGGGGCAAAATAAATGCCTTTAGTGAGCATCCCATGATAAAACTTTTTGAACCTTTCAGTGTTGCACGCAATTACTTGGTCATACGATGTGACTTTATCGTCCTTTGAGAAAAAGAAGCCCCACATTGTTCCTGCAGAGTTAGTTGTAAGGTCGATGTTATGCTTTTTAGCCGAGATCTCTAAGCCCTTGCATAGCATTTCTGTTATCTTGATAACTGGATCCAAAAAAGTATCATTTCCGATCAAGTTTATAGTAGCAAGACCACACGCCATCGCCACTGGATTACCTGAGAGAGTTCCTGCTTGATAGACTGAACCCTGAGGAGAAACGAGTTCCATAATATCCTTTTTGCCTCCAAATGCTCCCACTGGCAGACCGCCGCCAATTACTTTTCCAAGGCAAATGAGATCTGGTTCGACTTTATAGTGAGCCATTGCACCACGGGGACTGACCCTAAATCCGGTCATTACTTCATCTGCTATTAAAAGTGCCTTGTTATCAGTACAACATTTTCTTAATGCTTCCAAGAATCCAGGTATTGGTGGTACACAATTCATATTTCCAACCACAGGCTCAACTATAATCGCGGCAATCTCTGATCCAATATTTTCAAAAAGCTCATTGACCATTTGGATATTATTATAGGGCAGTGTAATGGTGTGCTCTGCAAGACATTTTGGCACTCCCGGAGAGCTCGGTTCTCCCATTGTTAATGCCCCAGACCCAGCTTTCACAAGCAATGAATCTGAGTGACCGTGATAGCACCCTTCAAATTTAACAATCTTATCTCTATCGGTATATGCTCGAGCGAGTCGAATTGCACTCATTGTTGCTTCTGTTCCAGAGTTAACCATTCTTATCATTTCCATACCCGGGACAAGGGAGCATAATTTTTCTGCTAACTGGAGCTCTAGCTCAGTCGGTGCTCCAAATGTCAATGCTTTATCAATCTGCTCTTTTATTGCATTGGTAACGATTTTGTTTCCATGGCCCAGTAACATAGGCCCCCATGACATGATGTAATCGATGTATCTGTTACCGTCAGCATCAAAAAGATAAGCGCCCTTTGCTTTTTCGAAGAAAACTGGAGTGCCTCCAACTGCTTTGAAAGCTCTAACAGGCGAATTAACGCCACCAGGAATGTATTTCTTAGCAGAGTAAAACAACTTTTTAGATATATTTTCTCTTCGTTTCACGTTAATTTTCATTTGCTTATTCTCGTATTCAAATCTTTGTTGAGTGAAAAATCAGAACGGTTTTACGATTGCCAAGATTATTATCATTATGAGAAATACGACTGGAATTTCATTGAAAACTCTAAAGAATTTATCGGTTTTTCGCTTATTATCATCAGCCAGTTTTTTCATATAACTCAAGCAGATATGATGATAACCAATTAGGAGCAAGACCAGTCCTATTTTTACCACAAACCAAACCTCCTGCAGATAGAAGCTTGGAGCTAACAAAAATAACCATATACCAAACCCAATCGTGCCGAACATAGCAGGATTTGCAATCGAGTAATATAATTTACGCTCCATTAAAACAAATCGGTCAATACTTATTCTGTCATCAGACATTGCATGATAGACAAATAGTCTGGGCAAATAAAAAAGAGCGGCGAACCAACAGACAATTGAAATTAAGTGCAGCGCCACTAACCAAAGATACATAACTACAAGCTCACTAGATTTACACTCATATGTTTTAACATATCAGCTTTTCTTTTAATATTTACATTCAGTGAGGAAGTATACGACAGCATACCTGTTTTTTATTAAACTTTTGCAAATAGTATTAGTTAAGTGCAAGGCTGCTTTGAGTTATCGATTAGTTATCATTTAATTGAAACTCAACTCTTTGCTTTTTTATATTTTTGTCGATAGGGAAATTGATTTAATAGAAAAGTAACTCGTTTTTATTTAAGTTTTGAATTTCATGATATCTAATAGTTATGATGGAGCTTCAATTAAAACTATGCGGGCGAATATAAATATTACCCTTATTTAGGTTTTAAAAGTTATGGTTTCAAAAATAAATATTGAAAAACGCTCTGTCGTGGTTACAAGGAGTAATCTAAGGACAACCATTATTTTAATGAGTCTAACGATGATCGTTTTGGCAGCATTTTTTTTAGGTGGCTGGAAAAAAGCTGCTGAATTCGAGCGAGTTAGCGCAGAAAACTTAAATTTAAGCGAGAGCCTATTAGAGGCGAAAAATTCTCTAGAGGCGCTTAAAGAAGAGATTGATATTTTAAAAATGAATAACCAAGTCGATAGCTTGGCATTAGAGGATTCTAGACAAGACATCTTAGAACTTGAGCAGCGAATTTCTGAAAACGTATTTCAATTGGAGTTATACAAAGATTTTCTGTCAGATGATTTGGAGGCTAATCAAAAACTCTCAGTTGTAAAATTTGCTAAAAGTAGAGTCAGTAATAAAAATTGGTCATATTCTTGGGTCATCGTGCAAAGAGGGAGGGAACCTCGAGTATCGTCTGTTTTGATTAGAGCGTTTGTAGAAGGTAAGACGGATGTTAATAGTGATGATGGTCTAAAAGAGTTCCCTCTAAATCAGCTAGATGAGTATCTTCCAAGATTTCCAATACAAACTAGGATCAAATATTTTTCTATAAATCGAGGCATTTTGAGTCTTCCCGAGGGATTCGAGCCAATTAAAATAAAATTTGTGTTAAGCTATGAGTCAAGTCCGAAACAGATATATGAATCAACTTTTGATTGGAGAGGTGATCTTTAAAACATGTTTAAAAAAAGTGATAAAAAATCTCAAAAAAGTGGTAAAAAGTTTGGCATTACATTGATCTCCGAGGATAGTTCTTTTAGAGGAGACATTCACTTTCAAGGATGTCTTGAAGTTCAGGGGAGCTTAAAAGGTCAGGTTGTCTCAGAGGAACCTACTGGTCAAGTTAGAGTTTTGAGTGGGGGTAGTGTTTCAGGACAAATTTCGGTTCCAAATGTAGTGATCAACGGCGCGGTAAAGGGAGATATCTTTGCTACGAAGAGTATTAAGTTGGAGCCTAATGCCCTGGTGGAGGGAAATATTTATTACAATGATATTGAAATTGAAAAAGGTGCTACTGTATCTGGCAGTCTAGTGAGAGAAGTTCCTCAAAGTAATATTAGTTCAATTTCAAAATCAGATAAAATGGTTGGAGATGGTTTGTCAAAACCTCTCAATAAGAAAAGTTGATCTACTTTACATTGGTTCAATCTATAAAATATTTTTTGAGTAAATTATGTCAGTAGTCGAATCATATATCCCATCTATTTTGGCCTTAACAGACAGTGCCGTTGAAAAGGTACGAAGTCTAAAAATTGAGGAGCAAAATGATAAGCTTAAACTCCGAGTTTATGTTACAGGAGGAGGATGCTCAGGTTTCCAGTATGGTTTTTCATTTGACGAAAAATCTGCGGCTGAAGACGACACCTCTGTGGAAAAGTTAGATGTAACAGTACTAGTGGATCCCCTTAGTATACAGTATTTAGCCGGATCGACAGTTGACTATCGAGTTGATTTAATGGGATCAAGATTTACAATTACCAATCCCAATGCCGTTACCACCTGCGGCTGTGGTGCCTCATTCTCATTGTGAGGATCCATTTTAAGGGCAATATACAGCGCCAAGAACAGCTTTTCTTTTTGCCCCTGTTACCGAGGGCAGACTCGTAGTTTCCCGATGTATTCTTTTTTTAGCCATCCAAGCAAAAGTTAATGCCTCCACCCATTGTGGATCTATCCCCAAAAAAGAAGTTGATTTTGGTTCGGGCTGGTTGAAATCCCTTAGATTTTTTAAAAGTCGTTCCATCAAGTAAGTATTTTTACATCCACCGCCACACACAAAAACTTCGTCGATAGGTTGTGCCTTAGATATGGATTTTGCAATTGTGATTGCAGTTAACTCTGTCAAAGTCGCTTGAACATCTTCAGGTTTGAGGCGAAAGTCTAATAAAGTTTGTTTTATAAAATTCAAGCAGAACTCCTCAGGCCCAGTGCTTTTTGGTGGTTGTTTTTCAAAATATTTATTTGTAAGCAGCAAAGAGAGAAAATCCTCATTTATCTCTCCAGTTGATGCCCAGATACCTTTATCATCATATTCTAAGTTGAAATGTTGTTTGTGCCATCCGTCAAGAAGTGTATTGCCGGGACCAATATCATAACCAGAAACAGAATCGTTAGATGGCAGCAAAGTGATGTTTGCAATGCCACCAATATTTACTATCGCTCTGTTCACTTGACTGGATCCAAAGTAAGTATAATGAAAAGAAGGTACTAAAGGAGCGCCATGACCCCCTAGGGCTATATCAGCTCTTCTGAAGTCGGATACTACTTTGCACCCTGTTTCCACCGCAATGATAGACGCATTTCCTATTTGCATGCTGAAACCGTCCATAAAGTCATTTGGACGATGTTTTATTGTCTGCCCATGTGATCCTATTGCTTTTACTTGGTCAGATTCTAGGCCGAGTGATTTCAACAACTCTTTGGTAGTTTTTGCAAATAGTAGCCCGAGTTTATTATCTAAAGTCGCTAGCTCATCTATTTCTATTGGATCAGAATTGGACAGAGACTTGATCTTTACTTTTACATCATTCGGTAGCCTATCCGATTTTGTTCCCAACAATTCGATTTTTTTGTCAGTAAATGCTGCAGCTACTGCATCCACTGCATCAGCGCTAGTGCCTGACATCAGTCCAATATAAATCTCTTTCACGGATTCACCTGACAGCTATTTAGAAAATACATTATTTGATTTTTTTTTGTTTAAATCTAATTTTCTCATCACAGTCTTCGCAGTTGACCTAAAAGCAGGAATCTCAGTTTCTGAAATAGGGTCGGCCTTAGGAAGATTAACGGTTCTAGGATTCCTGTGAATGCCATTCACTAGAAATTCATAGTGTAAATGAGGCCCAGTTGAATAGCCAGTTGATCCGACGGTGCCAATTTTTTGTCGTTGTTTCACTTTCTGATTCCTTCTTACAAAGATTTCATTTAAATGTAGATATTTTGTCTGATAAGTACTTCCATGTTCGATTAGCACATAGTTACCATTAAATTTATTAAACCCAGCCTCCATAACCTTTCCATCTCCAGAGGCGTAGACTGCAGTCCCAGTTGGTGCTGCATAATCTACACCTCTGTGTGCCTTTATTTTTTTATGTATCGGATGCTTTCTTGAAATATTAAAACCGGAGCTTATTCTAAACAGATCTAAAGGAGCCCTCACAAAAGCTTTCTTCATATTTACTCCCCCTGGAGAATAGTAACCGACTGACTTATCACTTTTTTCATACCTAATAGCAATTATTTCATCCCCACGAAGGTTAAAAGTTGCAGCAACTACGTTGCCATTGGAAAGTTTTTCGCCATCTATATATTTTTCTTCGAACAGTATTGAAAAGCTATCACCGGATCTTATGTCATAAACAAAGTCGATATCCCAGCTAAAAATTTCAACTAATTCCATAATGATATTGTCAGGAATGTGTGAATCTTTTGCTGAGAGGTAAAAAGAACTTTTTATTTGCCCCTCTCTGTAGCTAAAGAATTTATCTGGTGTTCTTGTTTTATGAGAAACTAAAAAGGATTCATTTTTACGTTTGAAGATGTATTTCTCTGATTTTGAAATGATGTAGTGAAACTCTTGTAAAGAATTGCTTGATATACCGAATAATAAACTCTCTCCCGGCAAGACTTGATTAAGATTAGCATCTTTTGCGGCGGACATAATATAGATAAGATCAGCACTACTAATATCAATGCGATCAAAAACGGTAGAAAGATTATCGCCCTCTTTTATTTGTTCTGAAAACCAAGTGAGCTCATCTGGGAACGACTCCTTAGAGGGATTTTTCATGAGTTGGATATGAATTGAATTATCTTTCAGGGCATTGCGAAAATTTATCGATTCTGAAACATCAAGTGTGACCCAAATTATTAAGATGCAAATTGCAATAAGTAAAGCATGTGGAATTGGAATCTCTTTAATTATTGAAATACTTTGAGCCAATACTTGAGTTAAATTTTTTGTCATTCGCCAAATTCTTTTAAATTTTAATTTTTTTTGGAGTAAACTATTCTCTCAAGCTAAGGAAAACGCATTGGCCTTTGAAACCCATCTTGTGGTTTAGTATAAGTGAGCTCTTTGATGTGGCAAAGTGTGGTGTTTAAATTAATTATTGTTTTTAGTGGATAGCTATGGTCAATGGTGAACAACTGCTCTGCAGTCTAAAAGAGAGAGGGCTACTTTATCAAAAATCAGGCGATGATCTGGCTGATCATTTAGATAAACCGAGAACTGTATATTGTGGATTTGATCCTACGGCTGACAGTCTCCATATTGGTCATCTTATACCTTTATTAATGTTAAAGCGGTTTCAAGAGGCAGGTCACAGGCCTATTGCTTTGGTTGGAGGTGCTACTGGGATGATAGGTGACCCAAGTTTTAAAGCGAATGAAAGGCAATTAAATTCCGAAGAAATCGTGAACGAATGGGCTATTCGACTAGAATCACAAATCAAAGATTTAATTAATCAAGATTCAGAAAATGAAGTTGCTATTGAAAATAATTCAAACTGGCTTGCAGACTTAAATGTATTAGACTTTCTTCGTGATGTTGGTAAGCATTTTTCCATCAATAATCTCATATCAAAAGAGTCAGTCAAGCAAAGGATTGATCGAGATGGAGAAGGTATTTCATTCACAGAATTTGCATATTCATTAGTGCAAGCGATGGATTTTGCTGAGTTAAATAGAAGGATGGATTGTTCTGTTCAAGTTGGAGGCAGTGATCAGTGGGGCAATATCGTCAGCGGCATTGACCTAAACAGAAGACAGAATAAATCTCAATGTTACGGATTAACTGTGCCTTTAATTACTAAGGCGGATGGAACTAAATTTGGGAAAACTGAGTCAGGAACTATTTGGCTGAATGCCAAAAAAACATCGCCTTATACGTTTTATCAATTTTGGTTAGGAGTAGCAGACGAGGACGTATATCGATTTCTCAGATTCTTCACGTTTTTATCAGTCTCTGCAATAAGTTCAATTAAAGAAAAAGACGAATTTAAAAATGCTAAGCCAGTTGCTCAATCCATTTTGGCTTGCGAAGTTACCCGCTTTGTTCATGGTCAAGATCAGTTAGATGCTGCAAAAAGAATTACTGATGCACTTTTTACTGATAAATCGGAAGTACTTCAAAAAGAAGATTTTGAACAACTTGCTTTGGATGGACTGACTCACATTACTTTACAGGACATAGATATTTCAGAAGTAACACTTTCAAGGATTTTGGTTGACTCGGGCCTTGCTAAAAGTGGAAAGGAGGTCAAAGACGCTCTGCTACGAGGATCTATTCTAATTAATGGTGAATTAGTATCACCCGAAGATAGTTTCAATTTGGGAAAACTATTGTCAGTTGAGAGCTCTGCATATGGAAATTATTTTCTTGTTAAATTTGGAAAGAAGAAATATCTCTTGTTAAGTTTTTCATAAAAAACAAGATCATCTAAAATTTATCTCAAATAAAGTAACTAAAGTCATTTAAATTGTTGACAACTGTTCACCTGAAGATAGAATAGCGGGCCGGCTCATTGAAGCCGATGACTCTTTAAAAATAAATCAAGCAATTTGTGTGGGCACTTGTTACAAAGTACTTTAAATATTGTGAACAAGTGACTCATTAATTCATTTATGAATGTGAAACGTTTAGTTTACGAGACCGAGATTTGAATGGTAAAGCAGGATTGCGTAACCATTCCCTCTCATTGAGAGGTTAAAGATTAAACTGAAGAGTTTGATCATGGCTCAGATTGAACGCTGGCGGCAGGCCTAACACATGCAAGTCGAGCGAGAAAGCACTTCGGTGCGAGTAGAGCGGCGGACGGGTGAGTAACGCTTGGGAATCTGCCCAGTAGTGGGGGATAACGTGTGGAAACGCACGCTAATACCGCGTACGTCCTACGGGAGAAAGCAGGGGATCATTAGACCTTGCGCTATTGGATGAGCCCAAGTCAGATTAGCTAGTTGGTGAGGTAAAGGCTCACCAAGGCGACGATCTGTAGCTGGTCTGAGAGGATGATCAGCCACACTGGGACTGAGACACGGCCCAGACTCCTACGGGAGGCAGCAGTGGGGAATATTGCACAATGGGCGAAAGCCTGATGCAGCCATGCCGCGTGTGTGAAGAAGGCTCTAGGGTTGTAAAGCACTTTCAGTAGGGAGGAAAAGCTTAAAGTTAATACCTTTAGGCCCTGACGTTACCTACAGAAGAAGCACCGGCAAACTCCGTGCCAGCAGCCGCGGTAATACGGAGGGTGCGAGCGTTAATCGGAATTACTGGGCGTAAAGCGCGCGTAGGTGGTTTAATAAGCTAGCTGTGAAAGCCCCGGGCTTAACCTGGGAACTGCAGTTAGAACTGTTTGACTAGAGTATAATAGAGGGTGGCGGAATTTCCTGTGTAGCGGTGAAATGCGTAGATATAGGAAGGAACATCAGTGGCGAAGGCGGCCACCTGGATTAATACTGACACTGAGGTGCGAAAGCGTGGGGAGCAAACAGGATTAGATACCCTGGTAGTCCACGCCGTAAACGATGTCTACTAGCCGTTGGAAGACTTGATCTTTTAGTGGCGCAGTTAACGCGATAAGTAGACCGCCTGGGGAGTACGGCCGCAAGGTTAAAACTCAAATGAATTGACGGGGGCCCGCACAAGCGGTGGAGCATGTGGTTTAATTCGACGCAACGCGAAGAACCTTACCAGGTCTTGACATCCTGCGAACTTTCTAGAGATAGATTGGTGCCTTCGGGAACGCAGTGACAGGTGCTGCATGGCTGTCGTCAGCTCGTGTCGTGAGATGTTGGGTTAAGTCCCGTAACGAGCGCAACCCTTGTCCTTAGTTGCCAGCACGTAATGGTGGGAACTCTAAGGAGACTGCCGGTGACAAACCGGAGGAAGGTGGGGACGACGTCAAGTCATCATGGCCCTTACGACCTGGGCTACACACGTGCTACAATGGCCAGTACAGAGGGTTGCAAACCTGCGAAGGGGAGCTAATCTCACAAAGCTGGTCGTAGTCCGGATCGCAGTCTGCAACTCGACTGCGTGAAGTTGGAATCGCTAGTAATCGTGAATCAGAATGTCACGGTGAATACGTTCCCGGGCCTTGTACACACCGCCCGTCACACCATGGGAGTGGGTTGCAAAAGAAGTAGCTAGGCTAACTTTCGAGAGGCCGGTTACCACTTTGTGATTCATGACTGGGGTGAAGTCGTAACAAGGTAGCCCTAGGGGAACCTGGGGCTGGATCACCTCCTTAAACGAAGTAAGTATTCGTAATGAGTGTTCACATGAATTGCTTGATTATTTCTGATCAGCGGTTGAGTGCGATTCGGCAACTGAACTGTCGAGACTCGACTAAGTTAGATCGGGTCTGTAGCTCAGTTGGTTAGAGCGCACCCCTGATAAGGGTGAGGTCGGTGGTTCAAATCCACCCAGACCCACCAGTCTCTGAATGGGGCTATAGCTCAGCTGGGAGAGCGCCTGCCTTGCACGCAGGAGGTCAGCGGTTCGATCCCGCTTAGCTCCACCAAATTTTCCAGAAGTTAGCGATAAGCATATTCGTTTATCACTGGCTTTTGTGTCAGAGCTCTTTAAAAAGATAATTATTGAATACTGAATTTTTTCAAGGCCAGTGTGTAATTTTTACACATCTGTCCGGCGAAATTGAAAAGAACTACTATGAAAATAGAAGTCGCATCAATATCTTGCTTGCTTGTACTGTATGGTCAAGCGAGTAAGCGCATACGGTGGATGCCTTGGCAGTTGGAGGCGATGAAGGACGTAGGAGCCTGCGATAAGCTTCGGGGAGGTGGCAAACAACCTTTGATCCGGAGATTTCCGAATGGGGAAACCCATCTGCGATAACGCAGATATTATGCACTGAATACATAGGTGTATAAGGCGAACCCGGAGAACTGAAACATCTAAGTACCCGGAGGAAAAGAAATCAACCGAGATTCCCGTAGTAGCGGCGAGCGAAATGGGATCAGCCTGCAAGTGATATCAAAAAAGTTAGAAGAACAGTCTGGAAAGTCTGGCAATATAGGGTGATAGCCCCGTATTCGAAAACTTTTTTGTGGTACTAAGCTTGCGACAAGTAGGTCGGGACACGTGTTATCTTGACTGAATATGGGGGGACCATCCTCCAAGGCTAAATACTACCAACTGACCGATAGTGGACCAGTACCGTGAGGGAAAGGCGAAAAGAACCCCGGAGAGGGGAGTGAAATAGAACCTGAAACCGTATGCGTACAAGCAGTAGGAGCGGACTTGTTCCGTGACTGCGTACCTTTTGTATAATGGGTCAGCGACTTATTTTCAGTGGCAAGGTTAACCATATAGGGGAGCCGTAGGGAAACCGAGTCTTAATAGGGCGCCATAGTCGCTGGGAATAGACCCGAAACCGGGCGATCTATCCATGGACAGGTTGAAGGTTGAGTAACATCAACTGGAGGACCGAACCCACTAATGTTGAAAAATTAGGGGATGAGCTGTGGATCGGAGTGAAAGGCTAATCAAGCCCGGAGATAGCTGGTTCTCCTCGAAAACTATTTAGGTAGTGCCTCATGTATCACCATTGGGGGTAGAGCACTGTTTCGGCTAGGGGGTCATACCGACTTACCAACCCGATGCAAACTCCGAATACCAATGAGTGCAATCATGGGAGACACACGGCGGGTGCTAACGTTCGTCGTGGAGAGGGAAACAACCCAGACCGCCAGCTAAGGTCCCAAATATCAGTTAAGTGGGAAACGATGTGGGAAGGCTCAGACAGCTAGGAAGTTGGCTTAGAAGCAGCCATCTTTTAAAGAAAGCGTAATAGCTCACTAGTCGAGTCGGCCTGCGCGGAAGATTTAACGGGGCTAAACTGATAACCGAAGCTGCGGACGCATATTATTATGCGTGGTAGAGGAGCGTTCTGTACGCCGTTGAAGGTGCATTGAGAAGTGTGCTGGAGGTATCAGAAGTGCGAATGCTGACGTGAGTAACGATAAAGCGGGTGAAAAACCCGCTCGCCGGAAGATCAAGGTTTCCTGTCCAACGCTAATCGGGACAGGGTTAGTCGGTACCTAAGGCGAGGCCGAAAGGCGTAGTCGATGGAAAACAGGTTAATATTCCTGTACCACTAAATACTGCGATGGGGGGACGGAGAAGGCTAGGTGATCAGGGTGATGGTTATCCCTGTATAAGCTTGTAGAAAGATTTCTTAGGAAAATCCGGGAAATTAATTTCGAGAAGTGATGTCGAGCTCAATTGCGAGCGAAGTCATTGATGCCATGCTTCCAAGAAAAGCCTCTAAGCTCTAGGTATATAGTGGCCGTACTCTAAACCGACACAGGTGATCAGGTAGAGAATACTAAGGCGCTTGAGAGAACTATGGTGAAGGAACTAGGCAAAATGGTGCCGTAACTTCGGGAGAAGGCACGCCAATATTGGTGATAGGATTTACTCCTTGAGCTGAGATTGGTCGCAGAGACCAGGCCCCTGCGACTGTTTATCTAAAACACAGCACTCTGCAAACTCGTAAGAGGAAGTATAGGGTGTGACGCCTGCCCGGTGCCGGAAGGTTAATTGATGGGGTTAGCTTAGGCGAAGCTCTTGATCGAAGCCCCGGTAAACGGCGGCCGTAACTATAACGGTCCTAAGGTAGCGAAATTCCTTGTCGGGTAAGTTCCGACCTGCACGAATGGCGTAACGATGGGGGCACTGTCTCCACCATAGACTCAGTGAAATCGAAATCGCGGTGAAGATGCCGCGTTCCCGCGGCTAGACGGAAAGACCCCGTGAACCTTTACTATAGCTTGGCACTGAACTTTGAATCTATCTGTGTAGGATAGGTGGGAGGCTTTGAAGCATAATCGCCAGATTATGTGGAGCCACCCTTGAAATACCACCCTGGTATGTTTGAGGTTCTAACTCCGACCCATTATCTGGGTTGAGGACAGTGTCTGGTGGGTAGTTTGACTGGGGCGGTCTCCTCCCAAAGAGTAACGGAGGAGCGCGAAGGTACACTCAGCATGGTCGGAAATCATGCTATGAGCGCAAAGGTAAAAGTGTGCTTGACTGCGAGACTGACAAGTCGAGCAGGTACGAAAGTAGGTCTTAGTGATCCGGTGGTTCTGTATGGAAGGGCCATCGCTCAACGGATAAAAGGTACTCCGGGGATAACAGGCTGATACCGCCCAAGAGTTCATATCGACGGCGGTGTTTGGCACCTCGATGTCGGCTCATCACATCCTGGGGCTGGAGCTGGTCCCAAGGGTATGGCTGTTCGCCATTTAAAGTGGTACGCGAGCTGGGTTCAGAACGTCGTGAGACAGTTCGGTCCCTATCTGCCGTGGGTGTTGGAAAATTGAGGAGAGCTGCCCCTAGTACGAGAGGACCGGGGTGGACGAACCTCTGGTGTTTGGGTTGTCATGCCAATGGCATTGCCCAGTAGCTATGTTCGGAAAGGATAACCGCTGAAAGCATCTAAGCGGGAAGCCCCCTCCAAAATTAGTTTTCCCTGGGAGTTAAACTCCCCTGAAGGGCTGTTCAAGACTAGGACGTTGATAGGTTGGATGTGGAAGCGTTGTAAGGCGTTAAGCTAACCAATACTAATTGCCCGTGAGGCTTGACCATACAATACAAGCAAGAAAGGATAGTGTGTGAAAGCCTGGCTTTAAAAATTCATGTTCAATAATTGTCTAACTTATTTAAGATTCCTTACGGAGTTTTATGCCAGTTTGCCTGGTGACTATAGAGAACTAGAACCACCTGATCCCATACCGAACTCAGTAGTGAAATGGTTCATCGCCGATGGTAGTGTGGGGTCTCCCCATGTGAGAGTAGGTCATCGCCAGGCTTAAAAATTAAACCTTAGAGTGACGATCACTCTAAGGTTTTTTATTATTAGCTGTGTTTACATTCTTGCCAGTGACTATTATTCTCGCTTTTCTTCTTACAATTAAAA
This sequence comes from uncultured SAR92 cluster bacterium, assembly GCA_902596775.1. GTDB lineage: Bacteria > Pseudomonadota > Gammaproteobacteria > Pseudomonadales > Porticoccaceae > AAA300-D14. The sequence continues at coordinate 56,187 of CACJVE010000001.1, read as the reverse complement.
GTTAACAGATGCGATCTTTTGAAGCTGAAAAATTTTCTCAAATTCTAAGTCTGTTAAAAGATAAATCCCCACAAAGCATTGGAAATTTATCCAACAGTTTATTGATCGAGCCAAACAAAATTATTTCAGTAGTCAGCATTATGAGTAAACTCGGTATTCCTGTGCAGGTATATGGACAATCAATCTCACTAAAATTCAAAAGTGATTTTCTTGACTCACGTATTATTGAGGAGCAGCTCTCAGATATGTGTAGGCAAAAAAAGGTATATTTACGAACTTTCGAGCTTATCGATTCGACTAATGATTTCCTAATATCAGAAAAAACTGATACCTCCAAAATCGCAGTAGTCCTGTCTGAAATTCAGACTCAGGGGCGAGGACGACGGGGAAAATTTTGGCAAAGTCCATTTGGCTCTAATATCTACATGTCAGTTAAATGGAATTTTGATCCACGAGAAGTGTCTCCCGCGGGTCTAAGCTTAGTTATTGGTCTAGCGGTTAGCAAAGCCTTATGGGCAAATGGTTTAAGGGATGTAAAACTGAAATGGCCGAATGATGTTATTGTGAGTAACAAAAAGATTGGTGGTATTTTAACGGAGATAAAAACAGGTGTAGCTAATGAGTTGTCGGCAGTGATTGGATTGGGAATAAATTTTAAAATGCCTGCTGGATCAGGTAAAAACATCGATCAACCTTGGACTGATATGTGCAGCGAGACTAATACAAGAATTAATAGAAATGACGTTGTGGCATGTCTTATAAACACTATCGTTAGCTATTTGGAAGAGTTTCGGAGTTTTGGCTTCGATGCATTTTGGGAAAGCTGGAATGAAATTGATTTTCTTAAGAATAAAAAGGGAGTGGTCTCAACAAAAGATGGTGAGCTGTTAGCTAAATTTAATGGCATTACGGATCAGGGTGCGCTGAAAATAATCACTGACACCGGGGATGCAAGAATCCTACACAGTGGAGAAGTGAGTGTGCGAGTAAAATGAATAAACTTTTTGTTGATGTTGGAAATTCAAAACTTAAATGGCGCCTTTATATCGCTGGCTCCCGAAAACATGATAAATGTGGGTCTCATGAGGAATTTTGTGCCTATCTTGGTGAAGTCTCTCTTGAGAAGCCCGTAATAGATAGCGTGAAAATTTCATGTGTTAAAAATAGTGAGACAACACGCGCTATTTCAGATCTGATAGCAACTAAACTTGATATAATTCCTCGATTTGCAAAAGTTTCACAGAACTTTGGAAAGGTAAGGTGTGGTTATAAAAATATCGATGAGCTTGGAGTAGATCGTTGGTTAGCAATTATCTCAGCGGTAAATAAGTATGAAAAGGGTATTTTAATAGTTGATTTGGGTACAGCAATTACACTAGATTTAGTGGATAATGAAATTCAACATTTGGGTGGCTTTATTTTGCCTGGATTAAAAATAAGTTTACAGGCACTTTCATCTTGCGCAGACAAGATTCCCCTAATTTCTGAGATTGATAATATTGCATTCCCCGGAAACTCCACAAGGAGTGGTGTGTTTGGAGGTATTATTAATTCAGTTGTCGCGTTTATTGAATCACTGTCAGATAAATATCAGTTATATCCAGTGCTCACTGGAGGAGATAAATTGCAGATAAGTGCCAGGCTATCTATTAAGCACTCCCTCGAGGAAAATCTGGTTCTCGACGGTTTAGAGATTGATGAAATATAATTTTAGCGGATATCGTCATAAAGAATCTAGGCCTCGAACGAATGCAAAAAATGTAAATTAGATGATTTAATTGTTTAACATTGCTGAAATACCAGCTGTTTAAAAATATAAGGTTGCTAATACATCAAAGTTTAACTAAAATCGCGATCCGCGGAGATTATGCTGGCGTAGCTCAGTTGGTAGAGCAGCTGACTTGTAATCAGCCGGTCGGGGGTTCGACTCCTCTCGCCAGCTCCAAAGTTTAATAGTGGTAATTATGAGGGGTAAATAGATATAAAGCGGCCATTTAATGGGGGGATTCCCGAGTGGCCAAAGGGATCAGACTGTAAATCTGACGCGAAAGCTTCGGTGGTTCGAATCCACCTCCCCCCACCAAAATGAGCAAAACCGCTTGCGTGATTTATTTATTGCAATTGCAAGCAAGAGAGACCGCGTATACTAAGTTTTGATGCTGCGGGCGTTGTGTAATGGTAAGACCTCAGCCTTCCAAGCTGATGATGCGGGTTCGATTCCCGCCGTCCGCTCCATAGTATGATGCTTTATATGCTCATATAGCTCAGTAGGTAGAGCACTTCCTTGGTAAGGAAGAGGTCACCGGTTCAAATCCGGTTATGAGCTCCAACATTTTGTATGGAGCTGAACAAATTGCCTTAAGGTAAAACTTACAAGTAAAGACATATTGGTTAGGAGAGATTTAGATGGCAAAAGAAAAATTTGAAAGAAGTAAGCCACACGTCAATGTTGGCACGATTGGTCACGTTGATCATGGTAAGACAACGCTGACCGCTGCTATGACCCGAGTTTGTTCGGAAGTTTTTGGTGGAGAGATGCAAGCATTTGATCAGATTGATAATGCCCCTGAGGAAAGAGAAAGAGGTATTACGATATCTACAGCACACGTTGAGTATGATTCAGCGGATAGGCATTACGCACACGTTGATTGTCCAGGACACGCAGACTATGTCAAAAACATGATTACAGGTGCGGCTCAAATGGATGGAGCTATATTAGTTTGTGGGGCGACAGATGGTCCGATGCCTCAGACACGTGAGCATATTCTTTTGTCTCGTCAAGTAGGTGTTCCATATGTTGTTGTGTTTTTAAACAAAGCTGATCTTCTAGCTGAGGACTGTGGTGGTGTTGGATCTGAGGAATATGAGGAGATGCTTGAGCTTGTTGAGATGGAGTTACGTGAGTTACTTGATCTTTATGAGTTCCCTGGCGACGATACGCCTATTGTGGTTGGTTCAGCATTAATGGCCTTAGAAGGCAAGGATGATAATGAGCTTGGCACAACAGCAGTTAAAAAGTTGGTTGAAGCTTTGGACTCATATATTCCTGAGCCGGTAAGAGCTATTGATCAGCCGTTTTTGATGCCCATTGAAGATGTTTTCTCAATCGCTGGCCGAGGTACAGTAGTAACTGGTCGTATTGAGCGTGGAGTGATTAAGGTTGGAGAAGAAATTGAAATTATAGGTATTTCTGATACAGCTAAAACTACTTGTACTGGAGTAGAGATGTTCCGTAAGTTTCTAGACGAAGGACGAGCAGGCGAGAACTGTGGTGTCTTATTGCGGGGTACAAAAAGAGAAGAAGTTCAGCGTGGTCAGGTACTTGCTCATCCAGGTTCTGTGAAGCCTCATACAAAGTTTGAAGCGGAAGTATATGTCTTATCTAAGGACGAAGGCGGTCGACATACTCCGTTCTTTAAAGGGTATAGGCCTCAATTTTATTTTAGAACGACAGATGTAACTGGTGCCGTTGAGCTTCCTTCAGGAACTGAGATGGTTATGCCGGGTGATAACATAAAAATGACAGTAGAGCTCATTCATCCTATTGCTATGGAGGATGGACTTAGGTTTGCAATTAGAGAAGGCGGGCGAACTGTTGGTGCAGGAGTTGTCGCTAAAATAATTGAATAACGAATAATAAAACTTCAAATTGGTGTGGTTTTTCAGAAATGAACTTTTCAGTAGAAGAAAATGTTGATTTGAAGGCCAGTAGTTCAATTGGTAGAGCACCGGTCTCCAAAACCGGCTGTTGGGGGTTCGAGTCCCTCCTGGCCTGCCAATTATTAGTATGAAAGTGAGAAAAAATGAGTAGCTCGTTGCAAGATGATAAGTACCGTTTAGATTGGTTGAAATGGATTACCGTTGTAATAATTATTTCGCTGAGTATTTATGCTAACTGGTACTATGCTGATGAATCAGTGCTATATCGCGTTATAGGCTTTATTGTTGCTCTAGGATTGGCTGCTTCCATTAGTGCATTTACTCAAAAAGGGGCGGCTGTCATGGAATTAGCCGTGGGAGCAAAGACGGAATGGAAGAAAGTTGTATGGCCAACAAAGCAAGAGCGAAATCAGACTACTCTTTTAGTATTAGCAGTCATTGTAATAATGGCCTTATTGCTTTGGGGTATTGACTCTTTTTTTAGCTGGATTGCTAAATTAATTATGGGTTAGGAGAGATATCAGTGTCGAAACAGTGGTATGTGGTCCATGCATATTCGGGCTATGAAAAGAAAGTCGCCCTTGCGATAGAGGAGCGTATAGCTATGCACAATCTTCAAGAAAAGTTCGGAGATATTATGGTCCCCACTGAAGAGGTAGTAGAAATGAAAGGCGGCCAAAAAAGAACAAGTGAGCGCAAGTTTTTCCCAGGCTATGTTTTGGTTAATATGGAGCTTGATGATGAGACGTGGCACTTGGTTAAAGAAACGCCAAGAGTGATGGGGTTTATTGGAGGTAAGGCTGATAGACCTGCCCCTATATCTGATAAAGAAGCTGATATCATACTGCAACGTGTTCAGGACTCTGGAGAAATGCCTCGCCCTAAAACTATGTTTGAAGCTGGAGAAATGGTAAGAGTAACGGATGGCCCATTTAACGATTTTAATGGGACAGTTGAAGAAGTGAATTATGACAAAAGTAAGCTAAGAGTTGCCGTATCAATATTTGGGAGGTCTACCCCAGTAGAGTTAGACTTTACTCAGGTTGAGAAGGCTTAAAAATATTTACAGCCGTAGTCTGTAAAAACGGGAAGTTAGAGGAAATAAGGTTGAATCCTCTAACGCTTGAACCCATTGAGGAGTAATTGAAATGGCAAAAAAAGTTTCTGCGTACATAAAGTTGCAAGTGCCAGCAGGACAAGCTAATCCAAGCCCGCCTGTCGGCCCTGCTTTAGGGCAACACGGTGTAAATATAATGGAATTTTGTAAGGGATTTAATGCTCAAACCCAGAGCATCGATCCTGGTGCCCCTGTTCCCGTAGTAATTACGGTCTTTGGTGATAGAAGTTTTAGTTTCGAGATGAAAACCCCCCCTGCTTCCTACCTCCTGAAAAAAGCAGCAGGACTGAAAAGTGGGAGTGGTAATCCAAATACACAGAAAGTCGGATCTGTGAGTCGGGCACAGTTAGAGGAAATTGTTAAAATAAAAGATCCTGACCTCACTGCTGGAGATCTTGACGCTGCCGTTCGAACAATCGCTGGTTCTGCGAGATCTATGGGCATCGAGACGGAGGAAGTGTAATGGCTAAGCTTACTAAGCGTCGTCAACTTACAGAGAAGATGGTTCGACATGGAGAGCTGTATGTCGTTGGAGAAGCCTTCAAAATCTTGAAGGAACTCTCCTCTAAGAAATTTTCTGAAACCATAGATGTTGCGGTGAATCTTGGAATTGATCCTCGGAAGTCAGATCAAATAGTTCGAGGAGCCACTACTTTGCCAAATGGATCAGGTAAATTGGTGAGAGTTTGTGTCTTTGCGCAGGGAGATCCAGCGGAGGCCGCAAAAGAAGCTGGAGCTGAAATGGTAGGTATGGATGAGTTGTCGGAGGAAATCGTCAAAGGTAGAAGTGATTTTGATGTAGTGATAGCGAGTCCAGATGCTATGCGAGTGGTGGGAAAGCTTGGGAAAGTTTTAGGTCCAAGGGGTCTGATGCCGAACCCAAAATCTGGAACGGTCACACAAGATGTTGCCTCTGCAGTGAAAAACGCGAAGTCAGGTCAGGTGAGATTTAGAGCTGATAAAAATGGCATTGTTCATGGTGGGATAGGCACAGCTGATTTTGATGAAAAAGACTTAGAGCAAAACTTAGTTGCACTGATGTCTGATCTAGTTAAAGCCAAACCATCAACGGCAAAGGGTATTTATATTAAAAAAGTTACTGTGTCTTCTACGATGGGCCCAGGGCTGATGATTGATCAAAGTTCTTTGGGGATTTGAGAAACAAGAACTTTATTTTATGAAAGACTTTAGGGTTACAAGTTTTGGTGAACTTGTGATCGTTAAAGACCGTAGGTTTTGTAATTGGTTAGGCGTTTTCTGACACCCTACGCAAACGGTGAACCCAACTCAGTTTCGATTAGAGTTTTCACTTACACTGTTGAGCTATGCTCAACCTAACTAAAATCGAGGAAATATATTGTGGCACTAAATCTCGATGGTAAAAAAAGTATTGTCGCTCAAATTAATGAGACGGCCTCACGCTCATTGTCTTTAGTAATAGCCGATGCGCGAGGTATTGATGTTGCTGATATGAATGCACTGAGAGCGAAAGCTAGAGAGGAAAATGTGGAGCTCAAAGTAGTGAGGAACACATTAGCCAAAAGAGCGTTCGCGGATACAGATTATGCTTGTGTGGATGAAGTATTGTTTGGTCCCTCACTATTTGCGTTCTCAATGGATGATCCAGGTTCTGCAGCAAGGCTTTTCAAGACTTTCGCCAAAGAAAACGAAGAGTTCGACATTAAAGCGCTCTCGGTTAGCGGGCAGCTGTTAAGTAAAGACCAGGTAGATGTTTTGGCTAAATTGCCTACTAGGGAGCAAGCTCTAGGCATGTTAGCAGGTGTTATTTTAGCCCCTGTCACAAAGGTGGTTAGAACACTAAATGACGTACCTTCGAAAACTGTGAGAGTGTTGTTAGCGATAAAGTCTTTGAAAGAGAGTGAAGCTTAAAGTTTTATAGGAAAAGGAGAATAAAATGTCCCTATCAAATGAAGAAATATTAAATGCAATTGCTGAAAAGAGTGTAATGGATATTGTTGAACTCATAAGCGCGATGGAGGAGAAGTTTGGCGTTTCAGCCCAAGCTGCTGTTGCAGTAGCCGCTGCTCCATCTGCTGGCGCCGATGGTGGCGAACAGCAAGCTGAGGAAAAAACTGAGTTTGATGTAGTCTTGAGCTCAATTGGTGACAAGAAGGTTAATGTGATAAAGGCAGTTCGTGCCATCACTGGTCTTGGGCTAAAAGAAGCTAAGGATATGGTTGATGGAGCTCCATCAACGATTAAAGAAGCTGCAGCGAAAGACGAAGCTGAAGAGATAAAGAAACAGCTTGAAGAAGCTGGTGCGACAGCTGAACTAAAATAAATAAAATGGGTCTAGCATGAATACGAGTAGATCCCGTAGAGGACCTCGGGTCTGTTCGTTGGCCAGTTGCTGTTCGCTATCTGTAATTTTGTATAAATGATTTTAATCGAGGAAACCCAATGACGTACTCTTTCACTGAAAAGAAACGTATTAGAAAAAATTTCGGTAAATTGCCCAACACGATGGACCTTCCATATCTTCTCTCTATTCAATTAGATTCATATGAGAAGTTTACTCAAATGGGCGTGAATAAGGAAAATAGAGCTGATAGTGGGTTGCATGCGGCGCTTAGTTCTGTATTCCCAATACTCGGATATTCAGGGCATGCAGCACTTGAGTATGTCGACTACTCGCTTGGGAACCCAGCATTTGAAGAGGAAGAGTGTAAGCTTCGTGGTGTAACTTACTCAGTTCCTTTGAGAGTCCGTGTTCGTTTAATCATTTATGATAAAGAGTCTACAAGCAAAGCCGTCAAAGATATTCGTGAGCAAGAAGTATATTTGGGCGAAATTCCTCTTATGACAGATAACGGGACGTTCATAATTAATGGTACAGAGAGAGTTATCGTATCTCAGTTGCACCGTTCGCCGGGAGTGATATTTGATCATGACAAGGGTAAAACGCACTCATCGGGTAAACTTTTGTATACAGCTCGAGTTATCCCATACAGAGGTTCCTGGCTTGACTTTGAATTTGACCCCAAAGATCTTCTTTTTGTTCGTATTGATAGGCGGCGCAAACTACCTTCAACGATTTTGTTGAGAGCGTTGGGTTACTCGTCGGAAGAAATCCTAGGAATGTTTTTTGACTCGAGTGTATTTAATGTCAAGAAGGATCAATTTTCACTGGAGTTAGATCCGGAGAGATTACGAGGTGAAATAGCGGCTTTTGATATAAAGGGTAAACAGAACAAAGTTGTGGTGGAGAAAGGAAGGAGAATAACAGCCAGGCACATACGTCAATTAGAGAAAGACAAGATCAGTTCGCTTGAAGTGCCCAGAGAATATCTTATTGGAAGGCCAATGGCTTTAGATGTTGCAGATCCAGATACGGGAGAGCTAGTTCTTGAATGTAATGCAGAGATCAGTGAAGAGAATCTTGATGCACTTTTGAAAACAGGTATAAACAAGATTGAAACTCTGTATACCAACGATCTTGATTGTGGTCCTTTTGTATCCGATACGTTAAGAGCAGATGGTTCGAAAACTCAGCTTGATGCCATGGTTGAAATATATCGAATGATGAGACCTGGAGAACCCCCCACGAAAGAATCTGCGGAGAATCTTTTCCATAATTTATTTTTCAATGAGGAAAGATATGATCTATCAGTTGTCGGCAGGATGAAGTTTAATCGCCGTCTCGATCGGACAGAAGAAGTAGGACCAGATATTCTTTTCGATAGTCGATATTTGTCAAATCATAAAGAAAATTCTTACTCAGCCTTGATTGAGGAGCATGGTGATTCGTCAGACATTGTTGACGTTATGAAAAAACTTATAGATATCCGAAATGGTAAAGGCTCGGTAGATGACATAGATCACTTAGGCAATCGAAGAATACGATCTGTCGGCGAGATGGCTGAAAACCAATTCAGAGTTGGATTGGTTAGGGTTGAAAGAGCAGTAAAGGAGAGATTAGGAGTTGCTGAATCTGAAGGCTTGATGCCCCAGGATTTGGTCAATGCAAAGCCTGTCGCGGCTGCTATGAAAGAATTCTTTGGCTCGAGTCAGCTGTCTCAATTTATGGATCAAAATAATCCTCTCTCTGAGATAACGCACAAAAGACGAGTTTCTGCTTTAGGACCTGGAGGCCTCACCAGAGAAAGAGCAGGCTTCGAGGTTAGAGACGTTCATCCTACTCATTATGGTCGAGTCTGCCCAATTGAAACACCTGAGGGCCCAAATATTGGACTTATAAATTCCCTAGCGACTTATGCCAAAACGAATGACTATGGATTCATTGAGACCCCGTACAGAAAAGTTGTCGAAGGAAGAGTAACGTCCGAGATAGAGTATCTCTCGGCCATAAATGAATCTCAGTTTGTCATAGCGCAAGCATCCGCTCCACTAGATGCAGATGGCTCTTTTCAAAATGATCTTGTGGCAGTAAGGCATCTCAATGAGTTTACTTCAAAATCACCCTCTGACATCGATTTTATGGACGTCTCAGCTCAGCAAGTCGTCTCTGTGGCAGCGTCGCTGATTCCATTTTTGGAGCATGATGATGCAAACAGAGCCCTTATGGGTTCGAATATGCAGAGGCAAGCTGTGCCAACATTACGCTCAGAGACGCCATTAGTTGGTACTGGTATCGAAAGGAAGGTTGCAAGCGATTCAGGAGTTTGTAAAGTTGCTCTGAGAGGAGGATATGTTGAGGGCGTTGATGCTGGACGTATTGTTGTGCGTGTTCATGAAGATGAAATCAAATCTGGTGAAGCAGGTGTTGATATTTATAATCTCACCAAGTACACAAGATCTAATCAGAATACTTGCATCAATCAACAGCCTATTGTGAAGCAAGGAGACATAATTTCTAAAGGTGATGTGCTAGCAGATGGTCCGTCTGTCGATCTTGGTGAGTTAGCACTTGGTCAGAATATGCGGATAGCATTTATGCCTTGGAATGGTTACAACTTTGAAGATTCTATCCTTATCTCCGAGAGAGTAGTTCAGGAAGATAGATTTACAACAATACACATACAAGAATTAAGTTGTATAGCCAGAGATACTAAACTTGGATCTGAGGAAATTACTGCAGATATACCTAATGTCGGTGAGGCTGCACTGGGTAGGCTTGATGAGTCAGGTATTGTTCATATCGGTGCGGAGGTGGTGGCCGGAGATATATTGGTTGGTAAAGTAACGCCGAAAGGGGAGACGCAGTTAACGCCAGAAGAAAAGCTTCTACGTGCAATTTTTGGAGAAAAGGCATCAGATGTAAAAGATACTTCTTTAAGAGTGCCAAGCAGCATTAAAGGAACCGTAATAGACGTTCAGGTATTTACTCGAGACGGGTTGGAGAAAGATAACAGATCAATTGATATAGAAAGGTCGGCCCTAGAGCAGTACAGGAAAGATCTTAATGACGAATACCGAATAGTTGAGAATGCTAGTCTGGGTAGATTGTCAGACCTTTTGAACGGCGAGAAGTTAATTAAAGCAAAAAACTTTAAGAAAGGAGACAAGTTTGATGCAGAAAAATGCACGGATTACACCATCGATGACTGGCTATCCGTCAGAATGGAGAGTGCAGATATAAATGAGCAGATTTCTGATGCAAAAAGTCAATTGGAAGAACAACGCTCATCGGTTGATTCTCGCTATGAGGAGAAACGAGCGAAACTTCAAAGTGGGGATGATTTAGCTCCAGGAATATTGAAGACAGTAAAAGTTTACTTGGCCGTTAAAAGAAGAATTCAGCCTGGGGATAAGATGGCAGGTAGGCATGGTAATAAGGGCGTAATTTCAGTAATCAAACCTGTAGAAGATATGCCATATGACCAATTTGGTGAGCCTGTAGATATAGTTCTTAATCCATTGGGCGTCCCATCTCGCATGAATGTTGGACAGGTACTAGAGGTTCATATGGGAATGGCTGCGAAAGGGCTGGGTGACAAAATCAATAACATGATTAGAGTGAATGCTAAAGCATCGGAGATGAGAAAGTTTCTCCAAGAAATATATGATGTTGGCGATACAGCTTTTGAAACTAAATTAAAGACACTTTCAGATGAAGAAATACTCGAATTATCAGAAAATCTGAAAACCGGTGTGCCAATTGCGACTCCGGTGTTTGATGGTGCAAGTGAACTTGAGCTTAAAAAGATGCTAGCTTTAGCCGATCTGCCTGAGAGCGGTCAGACTACACTTTTTGATGGTCGTACAGGTGAGCAATTCGATAGGCCTGTTACGGTTGGATACATGTATATGTTGAAACTAAATCATCTCGTTGACGATAAAATGCACGCTCGATCAACTGGATCCTATAGTCTTGTAACTCAGCAACCGCTGGGAGGTAAAGCACAATTCGGTGGCCAAAGATTTGGAGAGATGGAGGTTTGGGCTCTTGAGGCTTACGGGGCGTCGTATACTCTTCAAGAAATGTTAACTGTTAAGTCGGACGACGTCGCCGGAAGAACGAAAATGTACAAAAACATTGTTGATGGAGACCATCGGATGGAACCCAGAATGCCTGAATCTTTTAATGTTCTTGTCAAAGAGGTTAGGTCCTTGGGCATTAATATGGAATTAGAGAATGATTAAAAAGTTAAGTGTGGTGCATAAATTAATAATTTGCAGTAATTTATTGGAGGATTTTCTTTGAAGGACTTAGTTAATCTGCTAAAGCAGAAAGATCAAAACATCGAATTTGATAACATTAGAATCAGTTTAGCTTCCCCACAAATGATTAGGTCTTGGTCATTTGGTGAAGTTAAAAAACCTGAAACTATTAACTACAGAACATTTAAGCCTGAAAGGGAGGGCTTGTTTTGTGCAAAGATATTTGGCCCTGTAAAAGATTATGAGTGTCTTTGCGGCAAGTACAAAAGAATGAAGCATCGTGGGATTGTTTGTGAAAAATGTGGTGTTGAGGTTACATTAACGAAAGTGCGACGAGAGCGCATGGGGCATATAGAACTAGCTTGTCCGGTGGCTCATATTTGGTTTTTGAAATCGTTGCCATCTCGCATTGGACTTATGCTCGATATGACTCTCAGAGAAATAGAAAGGGTGTTATATTTTGAATCTTATGTAGTGACAGATCCAGGATTAACAACCTTGGAAAAAGGTCAATTGTTGACTGATGATGAGTATTTTGATTCTCTGGAGGAATTCGGTGATGAATTCGTTGCGACGATGGGAGCAGAGGCTATACAAGCTCTCCTTGGAGAAATAGTAATTGAGGAAGAAATCGCGGCGATTCGAGAGGAGATTCCTAATACAAAGTCTGAGACCAAGATCAAGAAGTATTCTAAACGTTTGAAGCTTCTTGAGGCATTCCACGGTTCTGGGAACAAGCCAGAGTGGATGATTTTAGAGGCATTACCAGTGCTGCCGCCAGATTTACGTCCGCTTGTACCTCTTGATGGGGGGCGTTTTGCCACTTCTGACTTAAATGATTTATACCGAAGGGTTATCAATAGAAATAATCGTCTAAAAAGACTATTAGAACTCAGTGCCCCTGACATCATAGTGCGAAACGAAAAAAGAATGCTTCAAGAATCTGTGGATGCGTTGTTAGATAACGGTAGGAGAGGTCGAGCGATAACCGGATCTAATAAGCGACCTCTTAAGTCATTAGCAGACATGATAAAAGGTAAGCAAGGAAGATTCCGTCAAAATTTATTGGGCAAAAGGGTAGATTATTCTGGAAGATCTGTAATTGTATGTGGTCCTACTTTAAGACTCCATCAATGTGGACTACCAAAGAAGATGGCCCTTGAGCTATTCAAGCCTTTTATCTTCAGTAAACTTGAGCTCCGAGGGATGGCAACCACAATCAAGGCAGCTAAAAAGATGGTTGAGCGAGAGGAATCAGTGGTTTGGGATATCTTGGATGAAGTTATTAGAGAGCATCCGGTGTTACTCAACAGAGCACCCACTTTACATAGGTTAGGTATACAAGCTTTCGAGCCGACACTTATCGAAGGTAAAGCGATACAGTTGCATCCGCTAGTTTGCGCAGCATTCAATGCAGACTTTGATGGAGATCAAATGGCAGTGCATGTGCCACTGACTATTGAAGCTCAAATGGAATCTAGAGCTTTGATGATGTCGACCAACAATATACTTTCTCCAGCGTCTGGAGAGCCCATAATTGTTCCTTCACAAGATGTGGTTTTAGGCCTTTATTACATGACTCGCCAACGTATTAATGCGAAGGGAGAAGGGATGATTTTTGCAGACTATAAGGAGGCATCGAGAGCATATAACTCAAGTAAGGTGGATCTTCAAGCGATTGTAAAAGTTCGGATTACTGAGGAAGGCTTAGGTGCAGAAGAAGGGTCGGCGTCGACGAAGTCATCATTAGTAGAGACGACAATTGGGAGAATACTTTTATGGGAAATTGTTCCAAAAGGGTTAGCGTTCACTTTGGTCAATAAGCCCATGGTCAAAAAAGCGATTTCGGGGATTATTGATGAGTGTTATAGGCACATAGGGCTTAAAGACACAGTCATATTCGCTGATCAGTTAATGTATTTAGGTTTTAAATATAGTACCTCCTCTGGTGCTTCTGTTGGTGTAAATGATTTTGTAATACCGGATGATAAAAATGAAATCATCGAGAATGCAGATAGTCAAGTTCGTGAAATTGAGAGTCAGTTCGCTTCGGGATTGGTAACACAAGGAGAAAAATATAATAAGGTAATTGATATTTGGTCACAAGCTAATGACAAAGTTGCAAAGTCAATGATGAAGGGTATAAGCACTGAGAAGGTTGTTAACAAAGATGGAGATTCAGAAGAACAAGATTCCTTCAATTCAGTCTTTATAATGGCTGATTCGGGGGCGAGGGGTTCACCTGCTCAAATTCGACAGTTAGCAGGTATGAGAGGTTTGATGGCGCGCCCAGATGGCTCGATCATAGAGACTCCAATAACGGCTAATTTCCGTGAAGGGTTAACCGTTATGCAGTACTTTATTTCCACACATGGAGCGCGTAAGGGTCTTGCAGATACCGCCCTAAAGACAGCAAATTCTGGGTATCTTACTCGTCGTCTTGTTGACGTTTCGCAAGATGTAGTGATCACCGCAAGCGATTGTGGCACCACAAATGGTTTGCTCATGGCACCGGTTATCGAGGGTGGAGACATAATTTCATCTCTGGGAGATAGAATCCTAGGTAGAGTATCGGCACAAGATGTCCTTGCTCCAGGCACTGAGGAAGTGGCTATGCCGGCAGGTACTATGATTGACGAAGCCTGGGTATTGAAAATAGAGAAATTGAATATAGACGAAGTTATTGTCAGATCTCCAATAACTTGCGAATTAACCCACGGAATTTGTGCGGCTTGTTATGGTAGGGATTTAGCGCGTGGTCATCTTGTGAATCAAGGTGAAGCTGTTGGCGTAATCGCAGCTCAATCAATTGGAGAGCCCGGCACGCAGTTGACCATGAGAACTTTCCATATTGGAGGTGCTGCCTCGAGAGCATCAGCTATGGATAGCGTTCAAGTGAAACATGATGGTGTTGTGAGGTTAATAAACTTTAATACCGTTGAAAATAAAGACAGAAATTTAGTAGCAGTATCGCGATCAGGTGAATTAGCGATTGCTGATCAGAATGGCAGAGAAAGAGAGAGATATAAGCTGCCGTATGGAGCTCTGATAACCGTTAAAGATGGCTCCTCTGTTAACTCTGGGGACAAAATAGCAAGTTGGGATCCCCATACGCATCCAATAGTTTCAGAAGTAGCAGGTAAAGTTTTGTTTTCTGGAATGGAAGAAGGTTTGAGTGTGCGTCAACAAACAGACGATATGACTGGCTTAACAAGTATCTCAGTCATTGATGCAAATGATCGGAATGCTGCCGGAAAGGAACTGAAACCGATGATCTCTCTAACAGACGGTAAAGGAAAAGAGTTATTCTTCCCTAACTCGTCAGTACCAGCTCAATATCCGTTGCCTGCAAATGCGAGCATAAATGTGGCAGATGGTGAAGATATAGAGATAGGACAAATTATTGCAAGAATACCTCAGGAAGCTGGGGGTACCAAGGATATTACTGGTGGTCTTCCTAGAGTAGCGGATTTGTTTGAGGCTAGGAAACCCAAGGATCCTGCAATTCTGGCAGAGATCACAGGAACTGTGACTTTAGGTAAGGAAACGAAAGGGAAGTTGAGGCTAGTTATCACTCCGGATGATGGGAAACCTTTAGCTAATGGAAAACTCCAGTATGAAGAGTTAATTCCTAAGTGGCGAACACTAGGAGTTTTTGAAGGCGAGCATGTAGAAAAGGGAGAAGTAATATCTGATGGGCCGCCTACTCCACACGATATACTCCGCTTGAAAGGGATAAACGAATTATCGAAATATATCGTGAATGAAATACAGGACGTGTATCGTCTACAAGGAGTAAAAATCAACGATAAGCATATTGAAGTCATAACTCGTCAAATGCTTAGGAAAGTAGAAATCCTTGATATGGGAGACTCGTCTTTCATAAAAGGAGAGCAAGTCGAATATAGAGCTGTTTTAGAAGAGAACGAGAGGCTTGAGGGCGAAGGCCTTCGGCCTGCGAGGTTTGAACGTCAGCTGTTAGGGATTACAAAGGCGTCTCTGGCAACCGAAAGCTTTATCTCCGCAGCGTCTTTCCAGGAAACAACCAGAGTTCTCACGGAAGCTGCTGTTACAGGTAAAGCAGACAACTTAAGAGGATTGAAAGAGAATGTTGTAGTGGGAAGATTGATCCCCGCTGGGACTGGTATGTCATACCATACGCAGCGAAAGAAGAGTCGAGAAGCTGAAATGGATGCAACAATGACTGCTGCGGATGTGGAAGCTGCGTTAAGTGAAGCGTTGAGTGCTGAGGCCTCTAGTGATTAAGCAAGTGACTTTTAGTCGTGGGCCTGCCTTGACTCGGACACCCCATTTCTTTAAACTCTCCCACCTTTTCAGGGTTCTGGATGATACAGCCTAGGAAAATAGAAACGATAATTTATTGGAGCAACATTGATGTCAACAATTAATCAGTTGGTGCGTAAGCCCAGAAAGAGTAAGGCTGTTAAAAGCGACGTTCCAGCGTTACAGGCTTGCCCACAGCGACGGGGGGTCTGCACTCGGGTATACACAACAACGCCTAAAAAGCCGAATTCCGCTCTACGTAAAGTTTGCAGAGTTAGACTAACTAGTGGATTCGAAGTTACTTCTTATATCGGAGGCGAAGGGCACAATTTGCAAGAACACAGCGTGGTCTTGATTAGGGGAGGAAGAGTAAAAGATCTCCCAGGCGTCAGGTATCATACAGTGAGAGGAGCTTTGGACACCTCGGGAGTTAGTGACAGAACACAGAGAAGATCAAAGTACGGAGCTAAGCGTCCAAAAAAATAAGATTTGTTTATTAGTAAGGCTGAGTTTTGTCTCAGAATCACCTGAAGGAGAATAGAAATGCCAAGAAGAAGAGTCGCAGCGAAAAGAGATGTTATCCCGGATCCAAAGTTTAGCAATATTAAATTAGCGAAGTTTATGAATCATGTAATGGTAAGCGGCAAAAAGTCGGTCGCCGAGCGCATTGTTTACGGAGCTCTTGAAATTGTTGAAAAGAAACTTAATAAAGATCCTGTGTCAGTCTTCGAAGAGGCACTTGAATCTGTAGCCCCTCTTGTCGAGGTCAAGTCACGCAGAGTAGGTGGAGCGACTTATCAGGTTCCTGTCGAAGTAAGGCCATCTCGCCGGATTGCCTTGGCTATGAGGTGGTTAGTTGATTACGCAAGAAGTCGCGGTGAAAAAGCAATGCCGCAACGATTAGCCGGTGAATTGATTGATGCTGTTCAAGGTAAGGGTGGCGCTGTCAAAAAACGTGAGGATGTTCACAGAATGGCAGAAGCAAATAAAGCGTTCTCTCACTTCAGATTTTAAACTATAAACGTTATCTAAACCCCATTAAGCGATTTAAAGTCTCTGGTAAGGACACGCAATGCGGACTACACCTATAAATCAATATAGGAATATTGGTATATGCGCTCATGTAGATGCAGGGAAAACTACAACCACTGAAAGAATTCTTTTTTATACCGGTCTCTCGCATAGGATGGGAGAAGTGCATGACGGTGCAGCTACAATGGACTGGATGGAGCAGGAGCAAGAGAGAGGGATCACGATTACATCCGCAGCGACAACGTGTTTCTGGAGTGGAATGGATGATCAACATAAAAATCATCGAATTAACATTATAGATACACCGGGCCATGTCGACTTTACTATCGAAGTAGAAAGGTCTTTACGAGTCCTAGATGGAGCCGTAATTGTTCTTTGTGCGTCTTCAGGCGTTCAGCCTCAAACAGAGACAGTATGGAGGCAAGCTGACAAGTATCAAGTGCCTAGAATTATTTTCATCAATAAAATGGATCGAGTAGGCGCTAATTTTTTCAATGTAATTGAACAAATCAGAAATAGGTTAGGTGCAATTCCGCTTCCAATTCAAGTGGTGATAGGATCTGAGGAAAATTTTGAGGGTGTTGTCGATCTCATTAAGATGAAGGCCATCTATTGGAATCCTAAAGATCAAGGAATGACCTTTGAATACAGAAATATACCTAGCTCTATGAATGAGACGGTTAAAGAGATGCGAATGCAGCTTTTGGAAGCTGCCGCTGAAGCAAATGATGAGCTGATGGAGTCATATCTTGACAATGAAGAATTGTCAGAAGACGAAATTAGAAATGGCTTAAGGATCCGCACACTGGCGAATGAAATAGTGCCTGTCATTGGAGGTTCAGCTTTTAAAAACAAAGGAGTGCAAGCAATTTTAGATGGGGTTATAGATTATTTGCCCTCTCCCTCTCAAGTTAAGCCAATAGAAGGTCAGCTTGATTCGGGTAAAAAAGAAATACGTTTGGCAGATGATGATGCGCCATTTTCTGCACTTGCTTTTAAAATTGCTACTGATCCATATGTTGGAACACTCACTTTTATGCGTGTTTACTCGGGTACTCTTAAAAGTGGTATGTCAATGTTTAACTCGGTTAAAGATAAAAAGGAGCGTATCGGTAGGATGGTCCAAATGCATGCGAATAGCAGAGAGGAGATTCAAGAGGTGCTGGCAGGTGACATTGTTGCTGCTATAGGGCTTAAGGACACAGTTACTGGTGATACCTTATGCGATGAAAAAAATGCAATTATTCTTGAAAGGATGGATTTTCCTGAGCCAGTGATTTCTCTTGCCGTTGAGCCTAAAACTAAGGCAGATCAAGAGAAAATGGGATTGGCTTTGAGTAAACTATCTCAAGAGGATCCTTCGTTTAAAGCAAGAACTGATGAGGAAAGTGGACAAATTATTATCTCTGGGATGGGTGAACTTCACTTAGATGTTTTGGTTGAGAGAATGCGAAGAGAATTTTCAGTTGAAGCCAATATCGGTAAACCTCAGGTGGCTTATCGTGAAACAATCCTTGAAAGTTGCCAGATTGAATCTAAGTTTATACGGCAATCAGGTGGAAGAGGACAATATGGTCATGTTTGTATCAAGTTTGAACCTGCAGATGACTCTCTATCAGAGGACTTGCAATTTGAAAATTTGATTGTCGGTGGAGTTGTCCCAAAAGAATTTATTCCCGCTGTTGAAAGAGGGATAGAGGATCAAATGCAAAATGGGATATTAGCTGGATATCCACTCCTAGGATTAAAGGCAAGCTTGTATGATGGATCTTTTCATGATGTTGACTCATCTGAAATGGCTTTTAAGGTTGCTAGCTCAATGGCAACAAGGAAACTATCTGAAGAAGGTGCGTTAGAGCTTCTTGAGCCGATAATGAATATCGAAATTGTTACACCGGAAGAGCATATGGGTGATGTGGTGGGTGATTTGAACAGGCGTCGAGGCTTAATTACGGGTATGGATGACAGTCCACTAGGAAAAGTCATCTCTGCTAAGGTACCGTTGGGTGAAATGTTCGGTTACGCTACTGATGTGAGATCTGCGACTCAAGGGCGTGCTACCTTTACAATGGAGTTTTATAAATATGAACCCGCCCCCGAACCAATTAAGGCTTCATTAATCAACAAAAATGGTTAGTTTTTAACTCGCACAGTACAGCTTTCTGGTTATTTCGTTGCAGAGTAACCTTATTTTCTGAGCTCTTTGGAAGCTGCAACCACTTCATCTGAAACATTTTGAGGACACGGTAAATAATGAGCGAACTCCATGGAGAATTGGCCTCTCCCAGACGTCATAGTCCTCAGATGACCAATGTAACCAAACATCTCTGCTAGCGGAACGTCAGCTTTTATCCTTACTCCTGTAGTACCCGCCTCTTGGTCTTTAATCATTCCACGTCTTCTATTGAGGTCTCCAATTACATCACCTACATGATCATCTGGAGTAAAAACATCAACTTTCATTATTGGTTCTATTATTTGAGGTCCAGCTTTTGGCATGGACTGTCGATAAGCTCCCTTTGCTGCTATTTCAAACGCCACTGCAGATGAATCCACGGCATGATAACTTCCATCGAAAAGCTCTATCTCCACATCTAAAACCGGATAGTTCGCCAAAGGACCCTCTTCCATCATTCCCTTAAAGCCTTTCTCAATAGCGGGGAAGAATTCTTTTGGTACATTTCCTCCAACTACCGAGGAACTGAACTTAAATCCAGACCCTGGCTCTCCTGGAGTAACTTTATAATCGATCTTTCCAAATTGACCCGATCCTCCTGACTGTTTTTTGTGTGTATAACTGTCTTCGACAGAAATTGTAATAGTCTCTCGATATGCGACTTGAGGTTGTCCAACTATCAAATCAACGCCATAGGTTCGTTTTAAAATGTCTACTTTAATATCAAGATGGAGTTCTCCCATTCCTTTAAGGATGGTCTCTCCAGAATCTTCATCTGTTTCTACCCTGAATGATGGATCTTCTGCAATCATCTTCCCTATCGCAATTCCCATCTTTTCTGAGCCGCCTTTATCTTTTGGTTTTACTGCTATTGAAATAACAGGTTCGGGGAAAATCATTGGTTCTAGTGTTACTGGGGATTTTACGCTACATAAAGTATGTCCTGTTTGAACATTTTTCATCCCGACGACCGCTATTATATCGCCAGCTTGGGCAGCGCTAATTTCATTTCGGTCATCCGCGTGCATTTCAACCATTCTGCCAATTCTCTCGGTTTTCCCAGTCGCTGAATTTAATATAGTGTCTCCTTTGTTTAGGATCCCAGAATAAATTCTAACAAATGTTAAAGCTCCAAATCGATCGTCCATAATTTTAAATGCAAGGGCCTTAAATGTTTCGCTAGTTGATACTTTTGCGTATTCTCCTGTCTCTTCGCCTACCTCATTGGTGAGGGGTTGAGGCTCAACTTCAGTTGGGGATGGCAAAAAGTCGACGACCGCATCAAGTAAAAGTTGTACACCTTTGTTTTTGAAAGCTGATCCACAGTAGGTAGGGAAGAAATCAAGTGCAATGGTACCTTTTCTGATGCATTTTTTTAGATCGTCGATAGAAGGCTCATTACCTTCCATATATGCCATAAGTAGGTCGTCATCTTGCTCAATTGCTGTTTCGACTAGTTGTTCTCTATACTCTTCCACTATGTCTCTCATATCCTCTGGGATATCAGTCACTTCAAAGTTCTCTGGAAGACCGGAATCATCCCACACGTGTGCTTTTCTTTCTAATAAGTCTACAACTCCAGAAAAGCTCTCCTCAACTCCAATTGGGAGGCACATTACAAGTGGTTTTGCTCCTAAAACCTTTTTTACTTGTTCCACAACTCTTAAGAAATCAGCTCCCACTCTATCAAGCTTATTTACAAAGATGATTCTGGAAACTTCAGAATCGTTAGCATAGCGCCAATTTGTTTCCGATTGTGGTTCGACTCCACCAGATCCACAAAAGACTCCTACACCGCCATCGAGCACCTTCAAAGATCTATATACCTCGACTGTAAAATCAACGTGCCCTGGAGTATCAATTATATTGAAGCGATGATCTTTCCAAAAGCAAGTAGTCGCGGCAGATTGTATAGTGATACCTCTTTCCTGCTCTTGCTCCATGAAATCTGTAGTTGCAGCGCCGTCATGCACTTCTCCTGTTTTATGAATTTTTCCGGTAAGTTTCAATATTCTCTCGGTTGTAGTTGTCTTACCCGCATCAACGTGCGCAAATATTCCGATATTTCTATACAGGGATAAATCAGTCATTGTAAATTCTCTCACCAAAATCTGGTTATTTTAAAAGGGGGCGAGTATACATTAAAGAGGGAGTTTTTAAAGAGTTACAGTCACTTCTTTTCCATTAGAATCTCATGAAGCTCAGTATTATTAAACTTAATTTAAAAAATGTGTTGAAATCAAGTTGACTATATCGGTTGGCTGTATAAGATGGCCAACAATATTAATCAGTCACCATCAGTAAAGTTTTACCTCAAAAACTTACAAGTAAAGACATATTGGTTAGGAGAGATTTAGATGGCAAAAGAAAAATTTGAAAGAAGTAAGCCACACGTCAATGTTGGCACGATTGGTCACGTTGATCATGGTAAGACAACGCTGACCGCTGCTATGACCCGAGTTTGTTCGGAAGTTTTTGGTGGAGAGATGCAAGCATTTGATCAGATTGATAATGCCCCTGAGGAAAGAGAAAGAGGTATTACGATATCTACAGCACACGTTGAGTATGATTCAGCGGATAGGCATTACGCACACGTTGATTGTCCAGGACACGCAGACTATGTCAAAAACATGATTACAGGTGCGGCTCAAATGGATGGAGCTATATTAGTTTGTGGGGCGACAGATGGTCCGATGCCTCAGACACGTGAGCATATTCTTTTGTCTCGTCAAGTAGGTGTTCCATATGTTGTTGTGTTTTTAAACAAAGCTGATCTTCTAGCTGAGGACTGTGGTGGTGTTGGATCTGAGGAATATGAGGAGATGCTTGAGCTTGTTGAGATGGAGTTACGTGAGTTACTTGATCTTTATGAGTTCCCTGGCGACGATACGCCTATTGTGGTTGGTTCAGCATTAATGGCCTTAGAAGGCAAGGATGATAATGAGCTTGGCACAACAGCAGTTAAAAAGTTGGTTGAAGCTTTGGACTCATATATTCCTGAGCCGGTAAGAGCTATTGATCAGCCGTTTTTGATGCCCATTGAAGATGTTTTCTCAATCGCTGGCCGAGGTACAGTAGTAACTGGTCGTATTGAGCGTGGAGTGATTAAGGTTGGAGAAGAAATTGAAATTATAGGTATTTCTGATACAGCTAAAACTACTTGTACTGGAGTAGAGATGTTCCGTAAGTTTCTAGACGAAGGACGAGCAGGCGAGAACTGTGGTGTCTTATTGCGGGGTACAAAAAGAGAAGAAGTTCAGCGTGGTCAGGTACTTGCTCATCCAGGTTCTGTGAAGCCTCATACAAAGTTTGAAGCTGAAGTATATGTCTTATCTAAGGACGAAGGCGGTCGACATACTCCGTTCTTTAAAGGGTATAGGCCTCAATTTTATTTTAGAACGACAGATGTAACTGGTGCCGTTGAGCTTCCTTCAGGAACTGAGATGGTTATGCCGGGTGATAACATAAAAATGACAGTAGAGCTCATTCATCCTATTGCTATGGAGGATGGACTTAGGTTTGCAATTAGAGAAGGCGGGCGAACTGTTGGTGCAGGAGTTGTCGCTAAAATAATTGAATAACGAATAATAAAACTTCAAATTGGTGTGGTTTTTGAATCTTGATATCAAATACTAGTCCGGTCAGCAATTACGGCCTTTATATTGCTTGACACTTAACTAGAGCACAACTAGAATTCGCGCTCCGCGCAATAATGTTGCATGGAACTTAAATTTTACTCGTTTGGAGTTTTGCTAAATGCAAAATCAAAGTATTAGGATCCGGTTGAAGGCTTTTGATCATAAATTAATAGATCTCTCAACCCTTGAAATAGTTGAAACAGCTAAAAGAACTGGTGCTCAAATACGAGGCCCCATTCCTTTGCCAACTAGAAAGGAGAGATTTACCGTCCTTATATCGCCCCATGTTAACAAAGATGCCAGAGATCAGTATGAAATCAGAACGCACAAAAGGTTGTTAGACATTGTGGAGCCGACAGAAAAGACTGTTGACGCTTTGATGAAACTAAACTTGGCGGCAGGAGTGGAGGTGCAAATTAGCTTAAGCTGATTTGTGCATTGATAATAATCTGGGTGTAATGTTTTTTAAAGCAGCCATAGCGGGTTTGAGCCCCGTGCACTAGAGAGGTTTAAAATGGCAGTTGGTATCATAGGCCGCAAGTGTGGAATGACTCGTGTTTTTGACGAAGACGGTGCATCAATTCCTGTAACAGTAGTTCACGCTTCCCCCAATCGAATTACTCAAATAAAAGATGTTGAAACTGACGGTTATAATTCGTTGCAAGTAACAACTGGTGATGTAAAACAATCGCGCGTGTCTAAAGCTGATGCCGGTCAGTTTATTACAGCAGGAGTTGATGCAGGTAGAGGGAAATGGGAATTTAAATTAGATGGCGGAGTTGAGACTTACGAGGTTGGGTCGGCGATAACAGTGGAAACTTTTTCCAGCGGACAAAAAGTAGATGTCACTGGAGTTTCAAAAGGAAAGGGATTTCAAGGTGGTGTAAAGAGGTGGAATTTTGGAATGCAAGATGCCACTCATGGTAACTCATTGTCTCACCGCTCTAATGGATCTATCGGTCAAAATCAGACCCCAGGTCGTGTTTTCAAAGGTAAAAAGATGAGTGGTCAGATGGGTAATGTCAAGTCCACTACTCAGAACATAACTGTGGTTCGAGTTGATGCTGAAAGACATCTGTTGCTTCTGAAGGGATCGGTTCCAGGTGCTCCGGGCGGAGACATTATAGTTCGTCCAGCGGTTAAAGGGAGTTGAACAAATCTATGGAATTAGCAGTTTATAACACCAGTGGAAAAGGTAAAAAAAGCAAAATAGAAGTGTCTCAACGTGCTTTTGGAATGGATTTTAATGGTGATCTTGTTCATCAGGCGGTTACAGCATTTCTCTCAGGTGGACGTCAGGGTACCAAAGGACAAAAAAATAGATCGGCAGTTTCTGGTGGCGGGAAAAAGCCATTCAGGCAGAAAGGAACTGGCCGTGCAAGGGCAGGAACCACAAGAGGCCCTCTTTGGCGTGGAGGAGGTGTAACCTTTGCTGCTCAACAGCAGGAGCATTTTAAGAAATTAAACAAAAAAATGTATCAGTCTGCACTCAGATCAGTTATGTCGGAGCTTGCTCGTCAGGAAAGACTAATCGTAGTGAAAGATTTCTCTATTAAAGTACCCAAGACAAAGGAGCTAGTTGCGAAGTTAGCAGATTTTGAGATGAGCGATGGCCTAATCGTGACTACAAAGCTGACTGATGATTTGATTTTAGCTTCTAGAAACTTGAGAAAAGTGGAAGTCTGTGAACCTTTCAATATGGATCTGGTGAGCCTTATAGGGTCATCAAAAGTTTTAATTACCGTGGATGCTGTTAAACGTATTGAGGAGCATCTCGGATGAATTTGGATAGATTATATAAAATAATTCTTGGTCCACATGTGACTGAGAAGTCCTCTATGGCAACAGGAAGTAATGCTCAAGTGGCTTTTAAAGTGTCGAAAGATGCAAAAAAGCTGGAGATTAAAAAAGCAGTGGAGATATTGTTTGAAACAAAGGTGAACTCTGTTCGAGTCATCAATATGAAAGGTAAAACAAAGCGAACTAAGATTGGAGTAGGCAAGAAAAGTGATTGGAAGAAAGCCTACATAACCCTTGCTGATGGCGAAGAAATTGATTTCTCGCTGGGAATTGAGGAATAGAAATGGCAGTTGTTAAGAGAAAGCCTACATCTCCTGGTAGACGATTTGTTGTCAGCGTTGTGCACAGCGATTTGCACAAAGGAAAACCATATGGTCCTTTAGTGGAGACGAAAAAGAAATCGGGAGGCCGAAATAGTAACGGCCGTATAACTGTGAGGCATATCGGCGGTGGCCACAAACAAAATTACAGAATTATTGATTTTAAAAGAAATAAAGATGGTATTGCAGCAAAAGTTGAAAGGGTTGAATACGATCCTAATAGATCAGCTAACATTGCGCTGCTCTGCTATAAAGATGGTGAGAGGAAATACATAATTGCACCGAGGGGAATTAGGGCTGGCGATGAGGTGATATCGGGAGATAGCGTTCCAATAAAGATTGGGAATTGTTTGCCCCTTAGGAAGATTCCGCTGGGGTCAGTGATGCACTGCGTTGAGTTAAAAGTTGGTAAAGGAGCTCAATTAGCCAGAAGTGCTGCAGCTTCGGTTCAATTGGTGGCGAAGGAAGGAACTTATGCAACGGTAAGATTGAGAAGCGGGGAGATGAGAAAGGTTTCGCTAGATTGCAGGGCCACTCTAGGGGAAGTTGGTAACAACGAACATAGCCTAAGGTCTCTGGGTAAAGCTGGTGCTGCTAGGTGGAGAGGAATTAGACCAACAGTGCGGGGCGTAGCAATGAACCCTGTAGATCACCCGCACGGGGGAGGCGAGGGGAGAACGTCCGGTGGACGTCATCCGGTCTCACCCTGGGGAGTTCCAACAAAAGGGTATAAAACTAGAAAAAATAAGCGAACTACAAAATACATTGTTCGCAAGAGAAAGTAGTAATAAAGGAGAGAAACGTGCCGAGATCGCTTAAAAAAGGGCCTTTTATTGATATTCATTTAGCTAAGAAAATTGATGTTGCGGTTGAAAACAACGACAGAAAACCAATTAAAACATGGTCTAGGCGTTCTATGATTTTACCTAATATGGTTGGGCTAACAATTGCTATTCACAACGGACGGCAACATATTCCAGTAACAATAAATGAAGAAATGGTAGGACATAAATTGGGAGAATTCTCACCGACCAGGACATATAAGGGTCATGCAGCAGATAAAAAAGTAAAAAGATAGAGTTTTAAAAATCGGAATTATTGAACTATGGAAGTAACTGCAAAATTGAAGGGTGCGAGGATTGCTGCTCAAAAAGCCCGGCTCGTCGCGGATCAGATTCGAGGAGAGTCGGTAGAGTCTGCTCTGGAAGTTCTCCAGTTTAGCAAGAAGAAAGCTGCTGCAATTCTTAAAAAAATAGTTGAATCTGCTGTTGCAAACGCAGAACACAACGATGGGTTGGATGTAGATGAATTAAAAATCTCTGCTGTTTATGTTGATGAGGGGATGACGATGAAGCGTATTAGGCCGAGAGCTAAAGGAAGGGCAGATCGAATACTGAAGAGAAGCTGTCATATAACTGTAAAAGTAAAAGAGAATTAGGAGACCATTGAATGGGTCAAAAAGTACATCCAACAGGAATTAGATTAGGTATTGTTAAAGATCACAGCTCAGTGTGGTATGCCGGTGGCAGAGATTATGCTGATAAGTTGAATCAAGATCTTGCTGTGAGAAAATTGATAGCTAAAAAATTGGCAAATGCCTCAGTTAGTAGGATAGACATCGAACGACCTTCGGGAAGTGCGAGGGTGATTATCCACTCTGCAAGACCCGGTATAGTGATTGGCAAAAAGGGTGAGGATGTAGAGAAGCTCAGATCAGAGATCCAAAAAGTAATGCAATGTTCGGTGAATATTAATATCGAAGAAATTAGAAAACCAGATCTAGACGCAACACTGGCTAGTCAAAATGTAGCTCAGCAGCTAGAGAAGAGAGTGATGTTTAGGCGCGCAATGAAGAGGGCTGTACAAAATGCTATGAGAGCTGGAGCCCTCGGCGTAAAGATACAAGTGAGTGGGCGTTTAGGAGGTGCTGAGATAGCAAGATCTGAGTGGTATAGGGAAGGAAGAGTACCCCTGCATACTTTGAGGGCAGATATTGACTATGCGACCGCTGAAGCCAATACAACTTATGGAATTATTGGCGTGAAAATTTGGATCTTTAAGGGTGAAATAATTGGTAGCGACAATACTGGAGCACCAAAAAACGAAGACAGTTTAACTAGGGCTTAGGTACTCATAAATGCTT
This sequence comes from uncultured SAR92 cluster bacterium, assembly GCA_902596775.1. Classification (GTDB taxonomy): domain Bacteria; phylum Pseudomonadota; class Gammaproteobacteria; order Pseudomonadales; family Porticoccaceae; genus AAA300-D14. The sequence goes on along the minus strand of CACJVE010000001.1, from coordinate 29,435 downwards.
CAACCAAAACGAACAAAATTTAGAAAAATGCATAAAGGTAGAAACCGTGGACTTGCTGACCGAGGAAGTAAGGTAAGCTTTGGCGAATTTGGTCTCAAGGCATCGGGTAGAGGAAGGATTACCGCTAGGCAAATAGAAGCAGCGCGTCGCGCAATGACTCGACATATTAAAAGGGGCGGGAAAATATGGATTCGCGTTTTCCCAGATAAGCCTATTACAAAAAAACCTCTTGAAGTTCGAATGGGTAAAGGAAAGGGCAATGTGGAATATTGGGTAGCATTAATACAGCCAGGTAAGGTGTTATATGAGATGGAGGGTGTTAGTGAGGAACTTGCAAGGGAGGCATTTGCATTAGCAGCGGCCAAACTGCCAGTGACTACCACGTTTGTTAAGAGGACGGTAATGTGAAAATTAAAGTGAGTGAGGTCGCAGATAAGTCTTTAAAAGATTTGGAGTTGGCTTTGGGAGAAGAGCAGAAAAAGCATTTTAATATCAAGGCTAAAATGAAGACAGGGCAGCTTAGTGAGACTCACTTAGCAGCGATCTCTAGGAAGAACATCGCTCGATTTAAAACAATTATAAATTCTAAAGCTGGTGATTAATATGGAAGGGATAAAACCAAGTTCTCGTACTATCAGCGGCAATGTCGTTAGCAATAAAATGGACAAAACTGTGACTGTTATAGTAGAGAGACGCGTGAAACATCCGGTTTACGGTAAAATTTTGACAAAATCATCAAAGATTAAAGCTCATGATGAGTCAAACTCCGTTAATGAAGGGGACAAGGTTTTGATAGCAGAGTGCCGTCCTATTTCTAAAGGTAAAAACTGGACTGTTATTAAGGTAATTAGCGAGCAAGATACTGCGTGAGATGCAGTATTTTATTGAGGGAATGAGATGATTCAGACAGAGAGTTACCTTGACGTAGCGGACAACAGTGGAGCAAGGAAAGTGATGTGCATCAAGGTTCTTGGTGGATCACATAGACGCTATGCGAGTGTTGGTGACGTTATTAAAGTAACGGTGAAGGAAGCAATACCGCGTGGAAAAGTTAAAAAAGGGCAAGTGATGAGTGCAGTCGTAGTTCGGACCCGTAAGGGGATAAGGCGAAAAGATGGCAGTCTCATAAAATTTGATGATAATGCAGCGGTTTTGCTCAATGCAAGTTTGGCACCCATAGGAACCAGAATATTTGGTCCGGTTACAAGAGAATTACGATCAGAACGGTTCATGAGAATAATTTCTCTAGCCCCCGAAGTCTTGTGAGAAGGAATTAGATGATGAAAAGAATAAGACGTGATGACGAGGTTGTCGTTACTGCCGGTAAAGATAAAGGTAAAAGAGGAAAGGTGCTCAAGATTCTTGATGGTAATAATGCGCTAGTGTCTGGCATTCAAATTGTAAAGAAACATCAGAAACCAAATCCTAATTTGGGTATCACAGGTGGAATTATAGAAAAAGAATCCCCTATCAACACATCGAACTTAGCTTTATTCGATGAAAAGGCGAGCAAGGGTAGTCGAGTGAAGTTTGAGCTTTCGAAAGACGGAAGTAAGTCGAGAGTGTTCAAATCTTCTAAGAACAAAGCGGAAAGTTAGCTTATATTTGGTAAATGAAATGAGTCAGTTTAAAGAACTATATATTAAAGAGTTAGCTCCGAAGTTAATGAAGGAGCTTGGTCTCAAAAATGTGATGGAAGTGCCTCAAATAACAAAGATTACACTTAACATGGGTGTTGGAGAAGCTATCGCGGATAAGAAATCGCTCGAGAGCGCTGTTGAGGACTTGACTTTAATAGCAGGTCAGAAACCAATTGTTACAAAAGCAAAAAAATCAATTGCAGGATTTAAGGTTAGGGAAGGATGGCCGATAGGTACAAAAGTTACTTTAAGAGCAAATAGAATGTATGACTTCCTTGAGCGGCTCATAGGTATAGCAATACCTAGAATTCGAGATTTTAGAGGTATTAGTCCCAAACAGTTTGATGGCAGGGGGAATTTTTCGATGGGCGTATCGGAGCAAATAATCTTCCCTGAGATTGATTATGACAAGATAGATAAGTTGCGTGGTTTGGATATTTCAATAACAACTTCTGCTAAAAGCGATGATGAAGCGAGAGCTCTTCTCAAAGCATTTAATTTTCCACTAAAGAACTGAGAGTTACAAATGGCAAAAGTATCAATGATTCAAAAAGAGTATAAAAGAGCGAAAACGGTCGAAAAGTTTGCGTCTAAGAGAGCTGCTCTTAAAGCAGTTATAGCGAGCATTAAGTCCTCTGAAGAAGATAGATGGGAGGCACAGCAAAAACTCCAGAAATTACCGCGTGACGCAAGTCCAAGTCGATTAAGAAGTAGGTGTAGAATCACGGGTAGGCCAAATGGAGTGTATAAAAAGTTTGGATTGTGCAGAAATAAGCTTAGAGAAACTGCCATGCGTGGGGAAGTGCCTGGTCTAGTCAAGGCTAGTTGGTAAAGGGGAATCATGATGACAATGCAAGATCCACTATCAGATATGTTGACCCGAATAAGAAATGCGCATCTCAGAGAGAAGCAATCAGTTTCAATGCCTTCGTCAAAGCTAAGAGAGTCGGTCTCAAGCGTTTTGAAAGGGGAAGGCTATATATCTAGTTATGAAGTCACTGGCTTCAAAAAACCTACGCTATCTATCGAGCTCAAATATTTTGAGGGAAAGCCTGTAATCGAGGAAATTACGAGAGCTAGCAAACCTAGCCTGAGAGTTTACTCAAACGCGAGAAGCTTGCCTAAAGTAAAAAGTGGTCTCGGAGTGGCAATTGTTTCGACCAGTAAGGGGGTTATGACTGATAGAGCAGCTAGAGGTCTTGGCATTGGTGGTGAAATATTATGCACGGTTTTTTAAAGGAAAATACTTATGTCCAGAGTTGCTAATAATCCAATTAAAATACCTGAAGGGGTCACAATTTCTTTGCTAGACAATGAAATCAGTGTGAAGGGTTCAAAGGGATCTTTATCAATGGTTATAAACGAGCACGTGGATGTTGAACAAGTTGAAGATTCTCTTAAATTTTCAGCTGGTAATCGCTCTTCATTCTCTAATGCAATGTCGGGCACAACGAGGGCACTCGTCAACAACATGGTCTTGGGAGTTTCACAAGGGTTTGAAAAGAAATTAGAGTTAGTGGGTGTAGGTTTTAGAGCGCAAATGCAAGGCAAAAAGATAAATTTGTCACTTGGATTTTCTCATCCTGTTGTATTTGAATTGCCAGAGGAGGTTACCGCAGAGACTCCTAGCCAAACGGAAATTATTTTAAAGAGCAATGATAAGCAGAAACTTGGTCAAGTTTGTGCGGAAATAAGAGCGCTAAGACCACCAGAGCCATACAAAGGAAAGGGAGTTAGAGTCTCTGGAGAGCACATAAGACGAAAAGAAGCTAAGAAGAAATAGGTAAGTTTATGTTTAGTAAAAAGCAGGCAAGAACGCGTCGATTGACCAAGACAAGAATGAAGATCCGTGGAGGAGAACGTTCTCGTTTATGTGTCCAAAGGACTCCTAGGCACATATACGCCCAAATCACTTCGGCATCTGGGGACAAAGTGCTGGTCTCTGCCTCCACAGTTGAAAGTGCACTGAGAGATGGAAAAACGGGGAATAAAGAAGCTGCAAGTAAAGTCGGTCAGCTTATTGCTCAAAGAGCTGTTTCAGCTGGGATTGAAAGAGTATCTTTTGATAGAGGCGGTTTTAAATTTCACGGTAGGGTAAAAGCACTTGCTGATTCTGCTCGAGAATCAGGACTTAAATTCTAATAAGGAAAGATATGGCATTAAAAGATCAAAAAGATACTGCTTCTGAAGGATTACTAGAGAAACTAGTTCAAGTGAACCGCGTTGCGAAAACAGTAAAAGGGGGTCGAATTTTTTCTTTTACTGCTCTCACTGTGGTCGGTGATGGAAAAGGAAAGGTAGGATTTGGAAGAGGCAAAGCGAGAGAGGTGCCTTTAGCTATCCAAAAGGCGATGGAAGCTGCTCGTAAAAATATGATAGACGTAGCTCTTGATGGCACCACGATACAGTATCCTATTAAAGGAGTGCATGCTGCATCAAAGATTTATATGCAGCCTGCGTCTGAAGGAACGGGCGTTATAGCCGGAGGTGCAATGAGGTCTGTGTTAGAGCTAGCAGGGGTTCAAAATGTTTTGTCTAAGTGCTACGGGTCGACAAACCCCGTTAACGTTGTAAGAGCAACTTTTAATGCACTGAGAGATATGCGTTCCCCAGAAGATGTTTCCTCCAAGCGGGGCCTCTCGATCCAAGAAATACTCAGCTGACTCTGAATAAAGGAAATATTGTAATGCCAAAAGAAAAATTGAAGACAGTATCAGTCACTCAAGTAAAAAGCTCGATCGGTAGGTTGGGGAAACACAAAAGCTGTCTGGCTGGATTGGGATTACGTAAGATTGGGCATACCGTGGTTGTTGAAGATACACCGTCAACAAGAGGCATGATTAATGCGGTTAGATATATGTTGAAAGTTGAGGATGCTTAAAATGGAATTGAATACACTTAGACCAGCAGATGGTCGAGTAACAAAGAAGAAGCGAGTTGGCAGAGGTATCGGCAGTGGATCAGGCAAAACATGTGGGCGGGGTCATAAAGGACAAACCTCCAGATCAGGAGGTTCAATTAGGCCGGGATTCGAAGGAGGTCAAATGCCACTTCAAAAACGCTTGCCTAAATATGGTTTTACTTCTCGTATTGCGAGAGTGACTGCTCAAGTAACCTTGTCCGAGTTAAATAAAATTGAAAACGAAGTAGTCGACCTTGATGTGCTTAAATCCAACGGGATTGTTAGTGGTGTTTCCACCAGAGCCAAAGTATTTAATTCTGGAGAAATTAAAAAATCCTTAACTTTGAAAGGAATTACGGCCACTAAAGGTGCGCAAGATGCAATTATAGCTGCGGGCGGAGCAATTAAAGAGTAAGAATTATGGCAAAACAACCTGCGTCAATGAATAATCAAAAGGGATTGAGTGAGCTTTTTGCGAGGCTCAAGTTTTTGTTGATGGCGATTATAATCTACAGAATAGGTACTCATATCCCTGTACCTGGATTTGACCCAGATAGATTAGCTGAACTCTTTAATCAGAACCAAGGTACGTTTTTAGGGTTGTTTAATATGTTTTCTGGGGGAGCGTTAGAAAGATTGTCTATTTTAGCGTTAGGCGTAATGCCTTATATTTCGGCATCGATAATAATGCAGTTGCTTTCAGCGACTGTACCCTCCCTTCAGCAACTAAAAAAAGAGGGCGATAGCGGCAGGCGAGTCATTAATCAATACACGCGTTATGGGACTGTAGCGCTCGCCACCATTCAGGGGACGGCTATGGCTGTTGGTTTTGGGTCACAGGGCCTTGCTTATGAAACAAGTGCGATGTTTTATGCGGTCGCGATATCATCTTTGGTTGCAGGTGCAGTGTTTTTGATGTGGTTGGGTGAGCAAATTACTGAACGTGGAATTGGCAATGGCATATCAATGCTTATATTTGCAGGGATTATAGCTGGAATGCCCGGTGCGATTGGACAAGCTTTAGAGTCTGCCAGACAGGGTGACCTTGAGCCTCTTTTGCTTATATTTATCTTGCTGATAGCTATAGCGGTCGTTTATTTTGTAGTTTTTATAGAGCGGGGCCAAAGGAGATTAACGGTTAACTACGCCCAAAGACAAAGCAGACAAGGATACAATGCTCAAACTTCTCACTTGCCGCTAAAAGTAAATATGGCGGGAGTTATTCCAGCAATCTTCGCAAGCAGTCTGCTACTTTTCCCAACGTCTATAAGTACGTGGTTTGGTCAAGGAGTGAATGCACCCGAATGGCTTCAAGATGTAGCTTTATTGATTGGACCCGGTCAGCCTCTGCACATCTTGTTTTTCTCGGGTTTAATTATATTTTTTAGTTTCTTTTACACAGCCCTTATGTACAACCCTAGTGAAGTGGCGGATAACCTAAAGAGGGGAGGAGCGTATTTGCCTGGGATAAGGCCAGGCGAAAATACCGCAAAATATATTGATGAAGTTACAACCAAATTAACACTCATCGGTGGGTTATATATAACGTTAATTTGTTTGATGCCTCAATTTTTAAATGTTTATTTAAATGTTCCATTTTATCTGGGGGGGACCTCTTTGTTAATTGCAGTTGTTGTAACGATGGATTTTATGGCTCAAGTTCAATCTCATTTGATGTCTCGAGAATACGACTCTCTTATGAAAAAAGCTAATTTAAAAAATGTTGGGCGTAAATAATTAGGGGATTATATGAAAGTAAGGGCTTCAGTAAAAAAAATCTGCAGAAATTGCAAGATTGTGAAAAGGAAGGGGGTTATCAGGGTAATCTGCAGTGCTGAACCTCGTCACAAGCAGAGGCAAGGATGATGAATTTGATTTTTCGTGGATCACTCGTTATTCTAGCGCGCCATTTTGGCATAGATGGGAGATATTCCTATTTAAAAAACCGACTTAGTGGAGTAGTTTAAATGGCTCGAATAGCAGGCGTGAATATTCCTGACAACAAGCATGCTGTGGTTTCTCTAACCTATGTATATGGTGTTGGGCCAACCACGGCAAAAACTATATGTAAGGTACTTGGATTGAAAGGGGATGAGAAGGTTTCCACTCTCACTGAAGACCAATTAGATAAATTAAGAGTTGCGGTGGGCCAGTATGAGGTGGAAGGTGATCTTCGTCGAGAGTCTAGCATGCATGTCAAAAGATTAATGGACTTGGGTTGCTACAGAGGTCTGCGGCATAGAAGGAACATGCCAGTGAGAGGACAACGCACGAAGACAAATGCTCGAACTAGAAAAGGACCGAAAAGGCCCATCAAGAAATAGAAAGGAATAATATGGCTAAAGCAACTACAAAAGTTTCCCGCAAAAAGGTCAAAAGATCAGTGATTGATGGTGTGGCCCATATATATGCGTCTTTTAATAATACGATCGTAACTATTACGGATAGGCAAGGGAACACACTGTCTTGGGCGACAGCTGGGGGTTCAGGATTTAGAGGCTCTAGAAAAAGCACGCCTTTTGCGGCGCAAGTTGCTGCGGAGAAGGCCGGCGAAGCCGCACAAGACTATGGTCTGAAAAATTTGGACGTGCAGGTAAATGGTCCGGGTCCAGGGCGAGAGTCAGCAGTTAGAGCTTTGAACAATTCTGGATATAAAATTACAAATATTACAGATGTGACTCCGGTGCCTCACAATGGTTGCCGGCCACCTAAAAAGCGAAGAGTGTAGGAGAATAAAATGGCAAGATATTTAGGACCGACATGTAAGCTTTCGCGGCGTGAAGGAACAGATCTTTTCCTTAAAAGTGGCGTCAGACCCCTTGAATCAAAGTGCCGTGCTGATAGTGCCCCGGGACAACATGGGCAGAGAAGAGGAAGGCTCTCTGATTACGGTATTCAGCTGAGAGAGAAGCAAAAAGTAAGACGTATTTATGGCGTTTTGGAAAAGCAGTTTAAAAACTATTACAAGACTGCTGCGAGAATAAAAGGTAATACCGGAGAGAACCTTCTTACTTTGTTGGAGTCAAGGTTAGATAATGTAGTCTACAGGATGGGGTTTGGTTGTACTCGATCAGAATCAAGACAGCTTGTCGCTCATAATGGTGTTTTGGTTAATGGTTCGAAGGTTAACATCGCATCATATAAAGTAGAAGTGGGCGACTCCGTTGGACTTCGTGAAAAGACAAAAAAACAACTGAGAGTTCAAGCGGCTTTGCAATTAGCAACTCAAAGAGGAGTGGCTGGCTGGCTCAATGTTGATCTCGAAAAGATGGAAGGCACTTATGTTAGAAACCCAGATAGAGAAGATTTGCCTTCAGAAATAAATGAAAATCTTATCGTCGAATTATATTCAAAATAACTATATCTTCGTAATACAGGAATCATTATGCAAAACTTGGTTAATGAAATGCTCACACCTAAGAACATAGACGTAACGTCACATTCGCCCACACACTCAAAAGTAGTTCTTGAGCCTTTGGAAAGAGGTTTCGGGCACACTCTTGGTAATGCTTTGAGGCGGATTCTACTATCCTCTATGACAGGGTGTGCTGTGGTAGGCGCTGAAATAGAGGGAGTGGAGCACGAATACAGCACTCTAGAGGGAATTCAAGAAGACGTAATGGAAATCCTATTGAATCTAAAAGGTGTTGCTGTTGTTATGGAAGGTCGCGATGAGACAACAGTCTCTCTATCTGCTAAGGGCCCCGGTGTTGTTACAGCCTCAGATATTGAGTGCGACAGTCATATTGAAATCGTAAACCCTGACCATGTTATTGCTACTATTTCAGGTAACGTGAACTTAAATATAATGCTCCATATTGCCAGAGGAAGAGGTTATCAGCCATCTGATTCTAGAGAAAGCGATGAAGAGTCTAAAAAGATTGGTGAACTTCAGCTTGATGCTTCGTTTAGTCCAATTTACAAAGTGTCATATAGCGTCGATAGTGCACGTGTTGAGAACAGGACAGACTTAGATAAATTAATTTTAGAGCTAGAAACCAACGGGACGATAGATCCTGAAGAGTCTATTCGGCGCGCAGCGACGATACTGCAGCAACAGTTAGCAGTGTTCGTTGATCTGGAAAGTGAAATGGCCGCTGAACCGGAAGAGAAGGAAGAGGAAGTTGATCCAATGCTGCTTCGTCCGGTAGATGATCTAGAATTAACCGTGCGATCAGCTAATTGTTTAAAAGCAGAAAGCATTTATTATATTGGTGATCTTATTCAACGTACAGAAGTAGAGTTGTTGAAGACTCCAAATCTAGGGAAAAAATCTCTAACGGAAATAAAGGATGTTTTAGCTTCTAGAGGTTTGAGTTTAGGAATGAGGTTGGAAAACTGGCCGCCATCAAGCATCAAATCAGATGATGAGCTGGCTTGAAGCTCGGAAAAATATAATTGAAATTCGGAGAAATTTATGCGTCATAGGATTAGCGGTCGTCGTCTAAATAAAACAGGTAGTCATAGAAATGCAATGATGAAAAACATGACTGCATCCTTGATTGAGCATGAAATTATTAAAACAACTTTACCTAAGGCCAAGGAGCTTCGAGTATTTGCTGAACCTTTCATTACTCTTGCAAAGCAAGACAGTGTCCACAATAGACGGATAGCTTTTAACAGACTGCGTAATAAAGCGACAGTAGGAAAACTTTTTTCGGATATTGGTCCAAGATACCAAGAGAGGCCAGGAGGGTATCTTCGGGTTTTAAAGTGTGGGTTTAGATCAGGAGACAGAGCTCCTATGGCATACGTAGAGATGGTAGGGCGTGAGATAGCAGTGGAGTCCGAAGTAGAGGAAGTGCAAACAGCAGAATAGCTTAATGTTGTGCATAAGCGGATTTGTAATCCGTTAGAACTTTGTTATCGACATTCATAACTCGTATTTTCCCGCCATATACGCACCCAACGTCAAGTGCATGGATATTGGGGGCGCAGAAGTTTCCGTTTAGCGATGCCCAATGACCGAATATTATCTTCTCATTTTTGTGTTTTATTCGATGCTTGAACCATGGTAGAAATCTATGGGACTCTAGATTGGGATCACTATCGGTAAAGTTCAGCTCTCCATTGTTAGTGCATAGCCTCATTCGAGTGAGGTAATTGGTTATTACGCGGAGCCTAGTCATGCCCTCTAAATTTTCATTCCAACTATCTGGAACGTTCCCATACATTTGATTTAAAAAGTGGCCAGAGTTTTCAGAATTCAGCGTTATTTCTACCTCTCTTGATAGTGATAAAGCCTTGATAATATCCCATTGAGGCGCAATTCCTGCATGAACAATGGAATAATTTTTTATCTGAGTAACAAGTGGCTTCGCCTGGAGCCAACCAACTAAATCATCCAAGTCTTTGGCATTAAGAAGCTGTGTTAGTGTATCTTTAAAAGTTGGATTTTTTGCCCCATGAACGATTGCTAAAAAGTGCAAGTCATGATTGCCTAGAACCATATCAAACGACGAATCTAGTTGTTTGAAAAACCGTATCGTTTCTAAAGAATTAGGGCCTCGATTTATTATGTCTCCTACTGAAATCAATTTGTCGACGCCCACTGTAAAGTTTATTTCTTCAAGTATCGCCAAAAGATCGTTTAAGCAGCCATGCACGTCGCCAATTACAAACGTACGCATAATAACTTCATAAAATTTAAAAGGTCAAATCTGTTCAAACTTTTTATCCTTGTTTTTCTGTTAGGTTTTGTATTTCCCATTCACTAATTTTATTTGCGAGCTCAACGAACTCCTCAATTGATATATTTTCGGGTCGAAGTGAGAGATCAATAATGTTATCAAACTCAATTCCATTGTCTAAGTAAGACTTCAGGCTATTTTTTAAAATTTTCCTACGTTTTGAAAAGCATTGATTTACAAGGGTTTTTAAAAGTTTCTCATCGATAGCTTTCGGTGATTCTTTGCTATTTGGAACCAAGCGAGCAAACGCAGACTGCACTTTAGGTATGGGTTGAAACGACGACGCATCTACATCAAGCAATTTGTGAACATCGCATTGATATTGTGCCATTATGGACAGTCTTCCATAACTTTTTTGCCCCGGCTGCGCAATAATTCTTTCTACCACCTCTTTTTGCAGCATAAGATGCATATCGATCACTGCTGGAGAAAAAGATAAAAAGTGAAATATCAGGGGGGTTGATATGTTATAAGGAAGGTTACCAACTAATCTAAATCTACGATTTTTCATAAATTGAGTTGGATTAAAATCTAATGCATCGATATTGAGGATGTTAATTTTTTGTTGTTCCGGAAGTGTTCTCTTTAAGAGCATTGCTAATCCAAAATCAATCTCGATTAGTATTATTTCTTTGCATAATGGGATAATGTTTTTAGTTAAAGCGCCAGTTCCAGGACCTATCTCGAGAATTATATCGTCTTGTTGCACATTAATTACTTTCGTAATTTCGTTTATAACTACTTTATTATTGAGAAAGTTTTGGCCAAAACGTTTTTTCGCTTTTGGAAAGCTCATTTTTTTATGGACATTCTTGAAGCAAAGTCTATAGCTTTTTTTAAACTACTAAATTTTGTCTTCCCAGAGCCAGCTAAAGATAAAGCCGTTCCATGATCTACAGAGGTTCTAATTATGGGTAAGCCAAGGGTAATATTTGCGATACCACCGAAACTTGAACTCTTGATTACTGGGAGCCCCTGATCATGATACATTGCTAAGAAGGCATCAGCTTTTTCAATGTTCTCCTGATTGAAAATAGTATCCGCAGAGAGCGGCCCGGTTAACTTTATTCCATTAGTTATTAAATTTTTCAAACAAGGTTTTATGATTTCTTCTTCTTCACACCCTATATGACCCGACTCTCCAGCATGAGGATTTAAACCGCATACCATAATCTTCGGTTCTTTAATACCAAAGTTAGTAATCAAGTTTTCATTGAGAATTTTAATTATGATTTTAAGTTTTTCGCTAGTAATTGCATCAGCGACTTGACTTATTGGAATATGAGTAGTGACCAACGCAACCTTCATTTCATCGCTAGCTAACATCATGACTACATTGGGAACATTCATCTTGTTTGCTAAGTATTCGGTATGACCCGTAAACTTAATGCTAGTTTCTTTTATGATCGATTTTTGTATAGGTCCTGTAACAAGTGCATCGGCCGATTTCGTTAAACAGTCTTCAGTTGCTGCATCCAGACATCTAATTACATAATCTGAGTTATTTGCATTTAACTTTCCTGGGGTGCATGTATCGACAAGTTTTTGAGGTGCTATGGCAAGCACGCCCGCAGTAAGACTATTTTTATTTGTAGGATCGACCAATTTCAATGGTAGGTTCAGGGTATTCGCTCGCTGTATTAGAAGATCTGGATCTGCGTGCGCAATAAGCTGGTGCTCTCTCCTGCTTTGGATAATTTGGATAAGAGTATCTGGTCCAATGCCAGCAGGTTCTCCAACGGAGATTGCAATTGTTTTGGGTTCCACAGCTAGATCTTTATTTCAATGAATGCTTCGTCTTTAATTTCCTGAAGCCAAACTTGCAATTCTTCTTCGTACTTACGTTGTCGGATCAAATTTTGAGCTCTATTCCTAAGTATTTCTTGACTAAAGTCTTGCTGTCTCCGCTCAGTAACTTGCAATATGTGCCATCCAAACTGAGACTGAAATGGTTCACTGATCATACCAACAGAGATGTTGTTCATAACTGCCTCGAACTCTGGAACGAACATTCCAGGTGTCGACCAGCCAAGATTTCCGCCATCAAGCGCAGAAGATTTATCCTCAGAGTGTTCTTTTGCTAATTCATAAAATATTTCATTAGATACTATTTGTTTTTTTATATCCTGCAAAAACTTTATTGTTGCTTTCTCATCTCGAAGTTCATTTGGTTCGACTAGGATATGTCGGACCAAATTTTGTTCAATGAGTTTTTCTTCGCCACCTCTCTTTTCATACAGTTTTATTAGGTGCAGACCAGCGCCACTTCTTATAGGTTCAGATACTTCGTTTAACTCTAGGAGCTCGATTTTTTCGCTGAATATTTTTGGCAGTTGAGCCATATTTCGCCAGCCTAAATCACCACCTTGTAAAGCAGATTGATCCATTGAGTATGAGATAGCCAGCTCTTTAAAGTCTTTGCCATCCCTTATGAGATTATATAAATCCATTGCTTGCTCTGAGATTTTTTCTACATCGTTTTTAGTAGAGTTGCCTGATATTGCTAGAAGGATTTGTCCAATTTTGACATCTGGTGATGAAACTAATTTACCCTCTTCTGAATTAAGAAAGTTATTTAATTCTTGCTCAGATATTCTTATCCGCCTCATAACGCTTGCTTGCTGAACCCGCATTATTATGAGTTCTTGTTTTATTTCTTCTCTAACAATCGATAAATCACTCCCCTGAGAAGACAACTGATCAATGTACTGGTCTGTGGAAAGATTATTGCTGAGAGCAACGCGCCCAATGGCCTGATTTAGCTCGTCGTCAGATATTCTCACGCCCGCGTTGTATCCCATAGTGAGTTGAATTCGCTCAGATATGAGTCTCTCAAGTACCTGCTGCTTTATTATATCTTCTGGCGGCACTGAGGTGGTTGACTGACTTATTTGATCTATAATCGAAATCATTCGCTGATTCAACTCACTTTGGAGCACCACATCATCATCAACAATTGCCACAATTCGATCTAGTATTTTTATTTGAGCGAGCGTTATGGATGAAACAAAGATGCAAAAAAAGGTAATAATTGATCTCAAATTTATCATAAGTTTAATATCCGAATATGCTTTGTTTTAATATTCTATCTAATTTTTTGCCGGTGCTGCCAATACCCTTAAGTTCTAATTTAAGTATAATCGAATTTTTTAATTTTGGATCTATGGTTTCAAAATCGTTGTGATACTTAATGTCAATAGATCTTCTCGCGAGGATCGCAGCACTCCAACAACAACTGGAAAACTCGAGGCCAGCAAAGGCCTCTAATTCTCGATTATTGCTTAAATCATGGTACCAACGCCCAATAAAATTCATTTTTTCAGACACTGGTAATAGCAGTGAAAGGTCAAGTTGCTCTATCTCATCACTTAAGGATTGACTAAACCCATTGGCCTGAAAATCATTTGATTTTCTATAACCCAGATTAAAGATTTTATTTCCATCTTTATTATATCTAAAGGTTACACTTTTTTTGGATCTTTTACTCGCCAATGACGATTTAATTGATAATATATCAACATGCAAGTTCTCATTAAATTTGGCCTTTAGATCGATAGCAGTCATTGTTTTTTTGTTCGTACCAGTGCTCAGCTGGGCCAATTGTCGAGCAAGGCTGTGCTGCATTCCATTCGGATAATATGATTTCGCGACTCGGAGTATAACTTTCTCATCGTGCGAATCTAAGCCAATCAGTCTTGAGGTAATGCCAATACTCATTCTCTCATCATTAGAGATTCTGTCACCCCCAATAAAGTGATCATTTTCAAACAATAGATTATAGGAGAGAGAACGCTCTTTAGTGTCAAAATTATGCAAATTATGTTGATCTTTTTTTGGGCTATTAAGATAGAAAAAATCTGTTTCAAGTGTTTGAAGGGTAGTTTTTGCCATAAGTTTTTCTAAAGAAAATCCACCTTTTAAGCTAAAAACAGGTGTCGTAATTTTTTGCTTAGAATTTATTTCAGAAATATTTCTAAGTTCATATGAGCGATGAGAGATCAGAAATTCTGGTCTCAAGTAGCCCGAATGGTTTGATTTAGTCCAGCTTACAGAATAATCGAGATCAAGGCGTTCACCTTCAATAGATTTAGCATCACTATGATGAAAACTAGACAATTTGTGTGACATTAAAATATTCAAAGAATTATCAAGCTTATATTCACCAGCTGCAGCTATAGCGGGCAAAACAGAATAATGATTTTCATGACTATCAATTAGAGATTGGAAATCAAGCGTACTGATTGTGTAAAGCCAATTATTTTTTTTGTATTGGAGCCGAGACGTTTGTGTTAGGTTAGACAGACTTATTTCATCTAGGGTGAAGTTACCAAGATCTCTGATGTATCGAGCATCACTCACTCCGGTATAGTCAATATAGCTTAGAAAGTTTTCTGAAAATGCTCCTAAATGAGAGAAAGCAACTTCGTACCTATTATCATTGGCCAAAACATATTCTGTATCGGCTAGATGCGATTCGCTAGTTCTTTTGTCATTAAAGATAATAGAGCCAACTAATTCATTACGTGACCACTTATTGATATGACGGATTTTTGCTCCAAATCCAGATCCTCGATGCTCCACAAACCTTGGTGTAAAAATAATGTCATAGTTCGGGGCTAAATTTAAGTAAAAAGGTTGAGCAATATCTAGCCCATTAGTTTGTGACATATTAATACTTGGCATCAATATGCCAGTAGCTCGTTTGTTAGATGTTGGAAGTTTTAGATAGGGAAAGTAAAAAATAGTGGTGTCATTTATTTTTAATTTCGCGTTTTTTACAGATGCGGTATTTTCATCGTCGCTAATGTTTATCTCAGAGGTAACTAATTGCCAGCCAGATGAATGAGGTCGGCAATTAGTATAAGTGGCATTTTCAATAGCCAAGTTGCCACTACTATTCCTTGTCAGTCTCATTGCTGTGCCGCTTAGAGATGAATCATGAATGACATACTGGGCCTTCGTCATAGTCATCTCACTGCTAGCTAAGCTAATATCAGCTCGCTCGCCTGCTAAGACAATCCCAGGCTCTCTAAAAGTGATATTCCCCTCTAATTCCACTTTTCTGGACTTATTATTTAATAGAGCTTTATCGGCTCGCAACAATCTCTTTCCTTGAGTAATTTGGACATTACCCTTCAGAAGTACCTCATTCTCAGAGGAATTACCTGAGGAATCAGCTGTGATGTTTAGAGGAGAAGACAAAATATCTATTTTGGAATCAAAAATTGATAGATTCGGTTCGATAAATCTCCCACATGACAGATTATCTATATTATCTCCATAAAGAGTGGTAAAAGATCCTGGCTCAACCCAATCTATAAATTTTTGATTATCTTCTGAGGTGATCGTGTCTAAATTTTCAGCGTTTGCAACAATTATTGAACTCAACGATATAGTTTTAACGATAAAAATAGTGATTTTTTGCAAGCGAGTAAGCATTATCATTTTGGTTCATCTATTTGGGCTTTGACATTTTACTAAATTTTTTACCTTGGTAGCGATTAAATGCTTAAACTGTATGCCTAATCATTAATAAACACGCAGAGTAAATCTTGGAATGATCGATTTGGGAGATAAAAATATAAGTATAAGATTTATGGATTGGTTGGTGCACTGTCTATCATCAAAACTTATTGAAGCTAATGATATAAAATTTCAAAAGATATCTAGCGATGCAGGTTTCCGCAGATACTTTCGGCTAAATACAAATCCAACGCTTATTGCTGTATATGCTCCTCCAAAAAAAGAAAAAAATTTGAGCTTTGTCAAGATAGCAGCTTTTTTAAAATCATCTGGTATTTTGGTTCCAAAAATTCTAGCAGTGAATTTCAATGAAGGATTTTTAATTATTCAGGATTTCGGTGACACAACTTTTCAGATTGCAGGAACCTCCAGTGATTATGAAGCGTTATATAGACATGCCGATAATCTCTTACTTCAGTTTCAACAACTCAGTATCGTCGATGTTCAATTACCTTTATTTAATAAGAAAATGATATTAGATGAGGTGCATTTGTTTGAAGAATGGTTTTTACGTAAGACTCTTGAGGTCCCTTACTCTGCGGAAGCGCAAGAACTTTTGAACAACACCTACAAAAAGTTAATAGGTAACTTTCTTGAGCAGCCACAAGTTTTTGTACATAAAGATTACCACTCCAGAAATCTAATGATAGTTCCAAATGGGCAAATAGGAGTGCTTGATTTTCAAGATGCTTTGGTAGGCCCGATTAGTTATGATTTGGTATCACTATATCGTGATTGTTATGTATCTCTTGATCCGCAATATGTAGACAAAAAAATATTAGCACATAAAAAATGTTTGGAAATAAACGGTGTTATTGTTGATGTTGCGCCTGCTACTTTTAAGCGATGGTTTGATCTCACAGGACTTCAAAGACACTTAAAAGTACTCGGAATTTTTTCTCGTTTAGCAATTAGGGACCGTAAAATGAAATATTTAGGTGATATTCCATTAGTAATCAGATATGTGAGAGAAGTAACTAGCGCTTACAAGGAGTTTGAAAGGTTTGATACATGGTTTGCTGAGACTGTAGAGTCCAAGTTGCAAACAAAAAAATGGTTTAAAGGCATACAGAACAATAAAGCTAAAGGTAATATCTTTTGATGAAAGCGATGATTTTAGCAGCTGGTTTTGGAACTCGCATGGGGCCAATAACTAAATTAGTGCCTAAACCTTTAATAAAAATAAATGACAAAACCCTTTTGGAAGAAAATATTGAAAAATTAGCCAGTATTGGTGTCAAAGAAATAATAATTAATGTTAGTTGGTTGGCAGACAAAATAATAAAAAGAGTAGGCGATGGTAAAAGTTTCGGAATAAAAATTTTATGGTCAAAGGAAGATCAGCCTTTAGATACAGGAGGGGGAATATACAACGTTTTGCCGCTATTGGGAGAGGAACCTTTCTTTGTCGCAAATGCAGATGTCTGGGTTCATACAGACGCATATAAAGGATTGTTGGATTATTATCAGTCTGATATGAAAGGGCTGCTTTTGCTGGTTAAGAATCCTCAACATAATAAAGATGGAGATTTTTCTCTCAATGATGGTTTGGTAGGTTTTGGACCTAGTAAGCTTACCTTTAGTGGACTTAGTATCTTATCAAAATCACTTTTTGAGCATCATAACTCGAGTGTTGCAAAGTTCTCATTAAAAAATATTTTCGATTTTTGGATTAACGAAAAAAAATTATCTGGTCTCCTTTATCATGGATATTGGAATGATGTTGGTACACCTGATAGACGAGAAATGTTGGAGGAATATTTGAATTCTAGGAGTAGGTCCCCTACATGATATCCAGATATCTTTTTTGGGCTACACTAATTTCTATAACTTTTCTTTCCTTAAAAGAAATATCTCAAGAGATAGTTCCAGGACTCCCTTTTATTGACAAGTTTATTCATTTTTTCGTATATCTTTTTTTGTCTCTTCTTTTATTAAAAGGATATAGCAAAAACTTTTCACCTCAATTTTTGACAATACTATTATTTTTTTATGGAAGCTCGATTGAGCTTCTCCAAGGATTTACTATTTATCGTTCAGCGGAGATCGCAGATTTAATAGCAAATCTTTTGGGGATTGTATTTGGCGTTTTGATACACAAATACTTATCTAAACACTTAAAAAAAGGTAGCTATGAAAAATTTTAAAAAAAATATTCTTTGGATAGCTCCAGTTACAGCAATATTTGTGATGGTCCTAATGATTGCGAATAATTGGCCCTTTTTGAGTGCCTTTACAATCGGAATTACCATTATTTGTGCACTTTGGTGGATATTTGAACCGATTCCCATACCAGTTACTTCTCTTATCCCATTAGGAGCCTTTCCTATTTCAGGTGTTCTTAGCGGAGAGCAGGTAGCGAGTGCTTATGGAAATCCTCTGATTCTTTTGTTGATGGGAGGTGCGATGTTGTCAAAAGCGATGGAAAGAAGTGGCGCGCACAAGCGATTAGCGATTTCTATGATTCGTTTATTTGGTGGTGATAATCCCAAGACATTGGTTCTAGGATTCATGGTGGCTTCAGCTTCCTTAAGTATGTGGGTTTCTAATACTGCAACTACGTTAATGCTTATACCTGTTATTTTTGCAGTTTTGGAAAACTCTAACCTACAAAAGAATAATTCCGGTTTAGCAGTAGCTTTACTGCTTGGTGTTGCATATGCAGCAAGCATTGGAGGATTAGGCACTCCAATAGGATCTCCACCTAATGTGATATTTTTAAAAATATATGGCGACACCGTCGGAGCTGAACCAAGTTTTCTTCAGTGGATGCTGTGGGGGTTACCTGTTGTTTTAATAATGATACCCATCTCGTGTGTTTGGTTAACCAGAAACCTTCCAAGTAGCGGAGAAATTTCAATACCCAAAACTGGGTTGTGGTCATCATATGAGAAACGAGTATTAGTAATTTTTGCAATTACGGCTCTGCTTTGGATTACTTTGAGAGAGCCATTCGGAGGTTGGACAACTTGGTTCTCTCTGAAAGGTGCGAATTATTCATCGATTGCCTTACTTGCAATCGTTGCAATGTTTATCGTGCCAAACGGGGAAGAAGGAAAACTGTTAGATTGGAAAGCAGCATCTGATATTCAATGGGGAGTTTTATTACTTTTTGCAGGCGGGCTTGCGATTGCAAAGTCTTTTGAAACAACAGGAATTAGTTTTGCTATAGGTGAGAGTTTATCGGGAGTGACAAAATTTTCAATTATCCTGATTGTTTTCATTACTTCAATATGCGTCACTTTTCTCACAGAGATAACAAGCAACACAGCGACTACAGCCTTACTTATGCCAATATTGGCAGCAACAGCGATTGGATCTGGGATAGATCCAATGATACTAATGTTGCCAGCTGCACTATCTGCAAGTTGCGCGTTTATGCTTCCAGTCGCGACTGCCCCGAATGCCATTGTTTTTGGGACTGAAAAAATAAAAGTAATTAGAATGGTGAAGGAGGGATTTGTCCTTAATTTAATTGGTATTTTGGTAATAAGCTCGGTCGTTATGTTTTGGCTGAATTAAAATATTTGCTAGCTCTCAATCAGAATTTTTATATTGTTCGGAGAAATTGCATGCACGCCTGTTATTGACAGTGCAAGCAAGGATAATTCATGCCAGACATTACTTTTTCTCATTCCCTTTATTCCCCTGTCGATCGCACTTGCCTGACTAATAAGCATCCTTAGGTGGGTCCCTCGAAGACGTCTCAATGCACTTAAAAACACAGGAATACGTTTCTCCCAGATGCCATTTTCTTTTAATAACTTTGATGGATCAGTCTTTGAATAGGGCTCTCCTTTGACTTTATATAGAATTCGGAGTTCTTTTGTAATTAACCAAAGTAAAAATATTTCATCAATTCCCTCTTGTTGGAAATTATTTAGCATCTTGAGGGATTTGGTACTTTTACCCAATAACAGAGTATCAATAAATTGATATGGGTCATATTTAACCGAGTTTGAGATGAGACTCATCATTTCTGAGATCCCAATTTCATTTTTCAGATTCAGCAAACTCAATTTTTCAATTTCTTGCTCCGCGGCTAGGAGATTGCCTTCTGCATTCTCTGACAAGAGTTGAATGGCGTCATTTGAAGCTTCTATTTCTTTGAGACTTAATCGGCCTTTGATCCACTTCGGCATATCATGCTGCAAAATCGGCCATATTTGGATAAATATCCCGACGTGGTCTAAGGATTTTAACCATTGTGTGGCTAAAGCTGATTTGTCCAGCTTAGGAAGCACTATGATAAAAATATTTTCCATATTCAGTTGATTGCTGACATCTATTAATATCTTGCTCTCATCTTTAGTAAGTTTTTTTTTCGAAACTCTTATTTCAATTATTTTTTTTTCAGCAAAGAGAGATAGAGAATTATTTTCTGCCTCGATTTCAGCCCAATCAGTTTTTGATGAGCAAGCGATTATCTTTTTTTCTGAAAACCCTTCGTTCTTAGCTTTTGCTTGAATAAGTTCAGTCGCTTCACGAATCAGCACACTCTGTTCTCCACTTATTACATATAAAGGAGACAAATTTTCTTCAAGTTGTCGCTTGAGTTTGTTAAGTGGAATTTTCATACAATGACAATATTGAAATTTTTCAGTTCAACAGAAAGTTTAGCTTTCTAAATAGTTGTGATAAAAGGTTTTCAATTAGATCACTCTTTAACTTTTGTTCCTCTTCCCAGGAGGCCAATATATTTTCTTGGGAGAATTCATAAACCTCTTCAGTAGAAATTTTATTGGTATCAATGATTTTTTTTTCTTGAAGGTTTGTCACTACATATGTGACAGCCATATTGAGTCTATATTCTGATGCGCGTCCGGTTGAGTTGATGCTCGCTATTCTCTTATTTTCTTCGAACTCTGAAAGGGTAACTCTAAATTTTTTTTCATTTGAAGGATCGCTACTAATCATATATCTATCAAGAATGGATTTGAATTTGATTTTAATTTGAGGATCCAGAGATTGGACAGTTATATCGACATTTTCAATGTCTGGTGATAAATAATTATTTCCTTTTAATTGCCAGCCACAAGAAGGTATAAAAAGAAAAAGCATTAAAAGAATTATAGTTTTGTTCATTTACTGATTACTATATTTACAATTTTATTTGGAATAATAATTATTTTTTTGACCTTTTTTCCTGCTATAAACTTTTGAACGTTTTCATGTTCTAAAGCTTGGCTTTTTACAGTATCGTCATTAGATCCAACCGAGACCTCAATTTTGCCTCTAACTTTACCATTGACTTGAATTACTATTATCGAGGATGTTTTCAATAAAGCTAATTCATCTACTTTCGGCCAATCTATCTCACAAATTGAAGTTGGATTTCCCAAAGTAAGCCAAAGTTTGTTACATATATGAGGAACAATTGGATTAAGCATGAGAATCGCATTTGAGATAGCTTCTCCTCTGACCGCAATTGATTGAGGAGAAATAGTATCAACTTTTGGTATTTCATTCAGCAATTCCATGACTGCTGCTATTGCTGTGTTAAAAGTATTACGGCGCCCAAAATCATCGCTAACTTTTTTAATTGTCTCATGAGTTTTACGTCTAAGATATTTTTGTTGATCGTTTAAAATAGATACATCTATGACATCTTCATTTGATAACTTAATCTGGTCATGAACAATTCGCCATAACTTTTTCAGAAATTTGAATGCTCCTGAAACACCTTCATCGCTCCACTCCATTGTCTGTTCGGGTGGCGAAGCGAACATGGTAAACAATCTGACCGTATCAGAGCCGTATTTATCAATAATTAACTGAGGATCTACGCCATTGTTTTTCGATTTCGACATTTTAGTAATGCCACCACTCGTCAATTCAACGCCTGTCTCTATATCGATAATCTTTTCTACTTTTCCATATTTGTCGCGATGAAGCTCCGCCTTGGATGGCGAAACCCAAATCTTTTTGCCTTCAGACTGATAATAATATGATTCGGATAAAACCATACCCTGGCAAAGTAATTTTTTAAACGGCTCATTGCTTTTGACTAGTCCCTCATCTCTCATCAGTTTATGGAAAAAGCGCGCGTACAAAAGATGTAATATTGCATGTTCAATTCCGCCAATATATTGGTCGACTGGTAACCAGTAGTTAGCTCTTTCAGGATCTAACATCTGAGTGTGGTCATCAGAGCAGGTAAATCTCGCGTAATACCAAGAAGACTCCATAAAGGTATCGAAAGTATCTGTTTCATGTTCGACAAATTGACCATTAAGTTCAGCTTTACGCCAAGATTTGTCAGCTTTTAATGGAGACTGGACACCGTCCATTTTTATATTAGTTGGAAGAATCACCGGAAGTCTGTCTATCGGCACAGCAATTTCACCACCTTCCGCTAAATTATAGATTGGAATTGGAGCACCCCAATAGCGCTGACGACTTACACCCCAATCGCGTAATCTATAGTTGGTTGCAACTGAGCCATGATTAGATCGTTTAAGATCTTCAGAAATAACTTTGAAAGCAGTATCAAAATCCAAGCCATTATATTTACCAGAGTTTATTAAGACACCTTTCTCTGTCAGAGCTGCCGTCTCTATGCCACCACCATTTAAAGACTGAATTACTTGCATGATTGGCAATGAATATTTTTTAGCAAACTCATAATCTCGCTGATCATGTCCAGGGACTGCCATTACGGCGCCAGAGCCATAGTCCATAAGGACATAGTTACCTACCCAAACTGGGACTTTGTCGCCAGTTAAAGGATGAATCGCCACTACTCCAGTATCCATCCCGAGCTTTTCCATTGTTGCCATCTCAGCCTCCGAAACTTGCTGAGACTTACAATTATCTATAAATTCAGCCAATTCGGGATTCAGGGTCGCGATTTCGAGCGCGATAGGGTGCTGAGTAGCCAGCGTTAAGTAGGTTACGCCCATTAGTGTATCTGGACGAGTGGTATAGACATCAAAATGGGTAAATTCTCTAATAGTTTGGGATAAATCAAAAATAATATTTATACCCACACTTTTACCAATCCAATTGCGCTGCATCGTTTTTACTTGCTCTGGCCATTGCTCAAGGTCATCAAGGTCATTAAGTAATTGGTCAGCATAGTCTGTTATCCGGATAAACCATTGGTCTATCTCCTTAATCTCCACATTGGCTCCAGATCGCCATCCCTTGCCATCAATTACTTGTTCGTTCGCAAGGACCGTCTCATCTATTGGGTCCCAGTTAACTGAGCTGGTCTTTTTGTACACTAAACCTTTATCAAAGAGTTTTGTAAAAAACCACTGTTCCCACTTATAGTAGCTTGGATCACAAGTAGCAAATTCGCGTGACCAGTCGATACCAAAGCCAAGACTTTTCAGCTGTGATTTCATATAGGCGATGTTTTCATGAGTCCATTTTGCGGGTGCAGTATGATTCTCTATTGCTGCATTTTCTGCGGGCAAACCAAATGCATCCCATCCCATCG
Organism: uncultured SAR92 cluster bacterium; assembly: GCA_902596775.1. Lineage (GTDB taxonomy): Bacteria > Pseudomonadota > Gammaproteobacteria > Pseudomonadales > Porticoccaceae > AAA300-D14. Next base: position 6,236 of record CACJVE010000001.1, on the reverse strand, counting down.
GATGCAGCACATTTTTGCCTTGCATTCTCTGGTAGCGGGCAATTACATCGGTAATGGTATAATTTCTGACGTGACCCATGTGAAGTTTGCCACTTGGATATGGAAACATTGCGAGGCAATAAAATTTTTCTTTGTCTGACTGATGAGTTACTGAAAAGGTTTGCTCACTTTCCCAGAAAGCCTGAGCTTCTTCCTCTACAATTTTTGGGTTATATTTTTCATCAGTACTCATGTCAATCGAATAACCATGTGTCAAAACGATGATTATAAGCGAACATCATATATTTCAACACATGATTAAGAACTTTTAATAAACCTAAATCTATTAATGAGGGCTATGTATCGGCTCTTCTGGAAACACCAAGTTCGATCAGTTTCGATGCCATGTCTTCGGCCGAGGTCTCTGCATTAACATTCTTGTCAATATACATCACCTCACCCGTCTTATCGATGTAGATGGTATGCCTTTTAGGAATTCCGTAGAAAGCCAATACATCATAAGCTTCCGCTGTTTTTTTGGTTGGATCACTTAGTAAAGGGAAGTCTGCACCATTTTCGGTCGCAAACTTGATGTTATCTTCAATAGGGTCAACACTTGCCATAAAATACGTTACCTCTAGGTCTTTCAACAGATGACCATTCCGTGCCAATGATTTACATTCAATTGTGCAACCACTTGTAAATGCTCTAGGGTACCAGGCAATCACTACTGCTTCTTTGTTTACAAATTGTTGTAGTGAGTAGGTGTTTCCATCAGTGGCCTCCAGTGAAAAGTCTGGCGCTTTATCTCCAACTTCAAGGCTAAAAGTATTCATTGATAAAACACTATTTAAAAAAAGTACTAGCATTAATTTTTTGAAGGTCATTGGTGACTCCTTAGTTTTAATTTTTGCCATAACAAGATTACACATGTGATTATAGAGATAATGAAAATGGGCGTCGATTGTAATCTCGAAAAAGGTGTTTCCCCAACTTGCCCTGCGACTGACACGACTAGCTCACTTCTTGTAAATTGAGGTGCCATATTAGTTAGAACTCCTTTGTGACTTACTAATCCAGAGATGCCATTATTTGTAGCTCGTAATAGCGGTTTAGAATTTTCGATCGCCCTCATTCGAGCCATTTGCATATGTTGCTTTGGCCCAATAGATTTACCGAACCAAGCATCGTTACTTACTGTCAAAATTATATTCGAACCTCGACTATTACGTGCGACTGAATTCGCGTAGACCACTTCGTAACAAATATTAGGGCTTATTTTATTTTTGCTCACGTTAAAAAATAATCTTTTATCTTTCCCGCTAGATATTGATGACATTGGAAGATCAAAAAATTTAATTAAACCTCTCAAGAAGTTTTCTAGCGGAACATACTCACCAAAGGGAACTAAATGAAATTTATCATATTTGCTCGTCATGTCTTCGATACTTATAACGGAATTAAAGTATTCGCCAGTGTTACTATCATAGGTTATGGCACCAGTGAGCAAAGCTGTTTGGCTTAACTCAAGTGCAGTCGCCATTTCTGCTAAAAAAGAAGATAGATTTTGAGGTATGTTTGGGAGTGCTGCTTCGGGCCAAATAATTAAATCTTTTCCTAAATAAGTAGTAGTCTGGTCTTTTAGCTGCTTTAAGATCTGCGTCCTTTTATCACTAGACCACTTATCGTTTTGATTTATGTTAGGTTGGATAATGACTACATCAATCATTTCTCCGTTAGAACTTGACCATTTGACTTGTTGTAAAAAGAATCCACCTAAAGATATCAAGAGCACTAGAAGTAAAAAATTTACTTTTAATGATTTATTTTGCCTTTCTCTCCAAATCTGGGCAGAGAAAGAAGAAATCAACGCTAGCAAATAACTTACTAACATTACACCTCCGACAGGCGCCCACCCATTAAGCCATGTTTCGGTATGGCTATAGCCTGCATATAACCATGGGAAACCGGTAAATGCCCAAGATCTAAAGCACTCACTAAGAATAAAAATTGAGGGCAAACCAAACAGATAAGATGCTTGTTTATTGGGCATGAAGGAAAATAGAAGAAAAGTGCTCGCAAAAAGTATTGACATAAATAAACAAAAAAGAACGGTTGCAAAAGCGGCTATTGGTGCAGCCAAGAATCCATACTCGTGGATACTCACATAGATCCAGCTAGCTCCAGATATAAAAATACCAAAACCAAAAACTAAGCTTTTTGTGAAGTTTTGTTTTGCCGAGTGGGTAGTTTTTAGTGATGCAAACAAAACTGTCAAACTAATTAATACAGCGGGCCAAAAATTAAAAGGAGCCATACCCAATGGATATAGGGCTCCACTGATCAAAATAGTGAGCCAGTGAAAGAGACTACTATTTTTCATTATTTTGCTATTGAAACTTGGACCCTTGTAATTTTCCTCGTATCAGCGCCAGTTACTTTGAATTTAAATTTGTTAATCGTTTCAGTTTCGTTTATTTCTGGAAGCCGGCCGAATGCACTGACTACAAGACCCCCTACAGTGTCGAATTCATCATCAGGCAAACCAACATCAAAATATTCGTTGAAATCGCTTATATCTGTTATCGCATCTACTGAAAAAAGATTATCACTCAAAGCTAAAATCTGCTCCGGTTCTGCTTCGTCAGTTTCATCTTCGATCTCGCCCACTATTTCCTCTAAAACGTCTTCTATTGTGAGAAGTCCGGAAACTCCAGCATATTCGTCAACTACAATAGCCATGTGATAACGCTGTTCCCTGAATTCTTTGAGTAGAATACTTATTCTTTTGCTTTCGGGAATTATATTTGCGGGTCTGAGCATATTTTTCAGATCAAACGATTCTTTGCCATCTAAGATGAGTGGAATTAATTCTTTTGCGAGCAAAATTCCTAGTACATCATCAGAGGATTCACCTACCACTGGGAATCTTGAGTGCTGTGATTGAGTCACCACATCAAGCACTTCTTCGAGAGAAAAATCTGACTCAATAAGCTTCATTTGAGATTTTGGAATCATGATTTCCCGAGCTTGTAAATCAGATACTTTTAATGCGCCTTCCATAATTTGAAGTGCGTCTGCATCAATAATTGACTCGTTTTCGGCACTTCTGAGCATGTCAGCGACTTCATCGCTGCTACTTGGATTACGCGAAAAAAGTTTTGTAAATTTTCTTAAAAAAGATTTTTCATTTTTTGATGCGGAGATATTTTCTTCGTTCATTTTTTTACTCGTGTTAATTTGCAATATAAGGATTACTTATATTTATTTCAGAGAGAAGTTTTCTTTCAAGATCTTCCATTGTTTTTGTATTAGATGATTCATCATGCGAGTAACCGAGAAGATGTAATATTCCGTGAATCACGATATGTGCCCAGTGCTCATCCAGTTTCTTTTTTTGTTGTGCGGCTTCATTGGCAATTGTTTGAGCACAGATCACCAGATCTCCAAGAAAAATTAGATGATCTGGAGACTCGATATTCATAGGAAATGAAAGTATATTCGTAGAGCCTACTTTGTTCCTAAATTTCTTATTAAGCAATGCGCTCTCTTCTTGGTCCACAATTCTTATACTGAGTTCTGACTCTTTAGATAGTGTCCCAAGAGCCAAGCTGGCCCAATGTTTTATGGCATGATTGCTTGGTATTCCACAACTTTTATATGCCCTGTGTATACTTATTTTTGATTGTTTGAACATTGTTATTTTTCGTGAGTGTCTACTGCATCGTATGCATCAACAATTTTTTGGACAATAGGATGTCGCACGACATCTCGAGATGAGAATTCGGTGAAACTGATTTCACCGACATCTTTAAGTATTTCTCGAGAATGCTTGAGACCAGAAAGAATTCCTCGTGGCAAATCGATTTGAGAAACATCACCTGTAACGATTGCGGTAGACCCGAAGCCAATGCGAGTCAGAAACATTTTCATTTGTTCTTTTGTGGTGTTCTGTGCCTCATCTAAGATAATAAAAGCATTATTCAGTGTTCTACCCCTCATATATGCTAATGGTGCAATTTCTATGGTTCCTCGCTCAATAAATTTCACAACAGTTTGATTTCCAAGCATCTCGTGCAAAGCATCATATAGGGGACGCAGATATGGGTCGATTTTCTGCGCTAAATCACCTGGAAGAAAGCCCAGTTTTTCTCCTGCTTCCACGGCAGGTCTGACAAGAAGTATTCTTTCAACCTCATTTCGAAGCAAAGCGTCAACTGCGCATGCTACCGCCAGATATGTCTTACCGGTTCCGGCAGGCCCTATACCAAAATTTACGTCATGCGCCCGGATAGATCTGACATAAGTGTGCTGATTTGAACTCCGGGGCTTAACATTACCTTTTTTTGTTCTAATAACTGAGTAGATATTAGAATTACTAGTATCATCAGTTTCAGAATAGTTTTTGTTTCCTGACTCAAATTGACGTAACTGAAGATGAACGTGTTCGGACTTTATTTCACCAAAATTGGCGGTTTCTTTATAAAGCAGATCTATTACACAAGCAGCATTCTTGGAATTTTCGCCAATTCCTTTTACAGTAAAATGATTGTCTCTTGAATACACTGAGACACCGAGCCTTTTTTCGATTAATCGGATATTACAATCTAATTCACCACGGAGCGAGGCTAGTCTTTTAGTATGATTTGGATTGAGGGTGATTTCAGAAATAGAAGATTGGTTTTGGTGATGTTCCAAGTTTTACTTTTTGCCTCTCAGGTTTGGTTGATAAGAATATCCTGTAATGGATCATTAGGTAAACAAATTTTTTCTTTAAATAAAGATTATATCAACTGTCCTCTTAAAGAGTTCGGCAAAGCTTCATTAATCAAGGCTGATACAAATGTTCCAATAAGTTCGGTTTCAGTTGACGAGAAATTTACTACTCGATTGTTCTCAGTGCGCGCCTGTAATTGTCCTGGATCTTTTTTAGACACGCCTGTCACTAGCAAAACTTGTTTTGTTCCAACCATTTTTTGACTGATTCTCGATGCATTCTGATTAATTCTATTTTGAAGGATCAGTAGACGCTGTTTTTTGATTTCTAATGGAACAGTGTCTGGCAGATCAGCAGCGGGAGTGCCGGGTCTGGCGCTGTATATAAAGCTAAAGGAGGTATCAAAACCGACATCATCAATTAAATTGATCGTATCTTCAAAATCACTGTTGGTTTCAGTAGGAAAGCCGATAATGAAGTCTGAAGATATGCTTATGTCTGGTCGTAATTTCCGCAGGCGACGAATTTTCGATTTGTACTCTAAAGCCGTATGCCCTCTTTTCATGGCCATCAACACTTTGTCGGATCCACTTTGAACAGGAAGATGGAGATGGTTTACTAACTCAGGAACTTTAGAATACGTGTCTATCAAAGAATCTGAAAATTCATTCGGATGCGATGTAGTATATCTAATCCTATCTATGCCTTTAATACTTGCAACCATTGGTATGAGCTCTGCGAGGTTGCATATGCCCCCATTGGGAAGTGTTCCTTGATAAGCGTTTACATTCTGACCCAGAAGATTAATTTCCCGCACATTTTGTTTTGACAAAGCACTAATTTCAGCGATGACATCAGCGGCTGGTCGGCTGACCTCTTCCCCTCTCGTGTAGGGCACAACGCAAAATGAACAATACTTCGAGCACCCTTCCATAATTGAAACAAAAGCACTAACACCATTAGATTCAGGTAGGGGAAGGTGGTCAAATTTCTCAATTTCAGGAAAACTAATATCGACAACTGCTCTGTTGCTGCTTTTCTTCGTCTCCATCAGTTCAGGCAGACGGTGGAGTGTTTGTGGCCCGAATATGATATCAACAAACGGAGCTCTTTTTGCTATCGCTTCTCCTTCTTGGCTAGCAACGCAGCCACCTACACCTATTATTAACTGGGGATTCGTTTTTTTTAGATGCTTCCATCTTCCAAGCTGGTGAAATACTTTTTCTTGAGCCTTTTCTCTGATCGAACAAGTATTTAAAAGAATTACATCGGCATCTTCAGCAGTATTTGTGGGTATCATGTCGTGACTCTTGCCAAGAAGGTCTCTCATTCTATTCGAATCATACTCATTCATTTGACAGCCATGAGTCACTATATGGAGCTTTTTGATAGGTTTAATACTCATAAACGTAAAGATAACACTAAGAAAGCAACATTATATCTGCGACGCCATAGTAAGCAACATTCTTGACAACAGGTTTTAGGAGTTGTGTTATTATAGATCGCTAAGTTTTTGACAATTTGAACGGGAAAATTGGAG